>DCGD01000147.1:0-22609 GCA_002315195.1 Prevotellaceae bacterium UBA1787
TGCACATTCAGGCGTGGAAAAAGTCTTCGGTAAATCCCAAAGGCAGGTGGTGCCGGGAAAGAATGCGCCCAAGGTCCTGCCATGGGTTCATACGGCCATTGCAAACGCCAGGATGCTGTTTGACGACATGTACCATGGCGTCAAGGAGGAGTTCCTACAGGAGTATCTTGACGAGTTTTGCTATAAGTTCAACAGGATGTATTTTGGTGACAGACTATTTGACCGCTTAATGGTGGCTTCAATATCCTACAAACCAGCGTTTCAACACAGGACTTACCGACAATCGGTCAAATGCGGATAATCATATTAGAATTTGTTTCAAAAAGCCAATCGCCACCTTATGAATGAACGTAAGGTGGCGATTGAAAACAACAGCGGAAAATTAGAGGTAAGTTTTCTCCACAAAATAGATAAGAATACCGCTTATGTAACCTACGAAAGCAATCCAAGTGATGTGCTTCATGTACCATCCGAACGTGATGCGTTCAAGTCCCATTGCAACAACTCCGGCGGCGGAACCGATAATCAACATGCTGCCACCCACACCGGCACAGTATGCAAGCAATTGCCAGAACAAGCCATCCTGTGCCATGTCGCCCGCACTTGCAATCGGGTACATGTCCATGGAACCTGCAACCAAAGGAACATTATCAACGATGCTTGACAAAACACCGATGGTACCTGTCACCAAATAATGGTTTCCAATAGTTTGGTCGAGGAATTCACCGAGTTGGCGCAAGGTGCCAATCTGTGCGAGTACGCTTACGGCCATCAAAATGCCGAGAAAGAACATAATGGTAGAAATGTCAATATGCCCGAGCAGATGCGTTACGCGGAGCGCACGCTTGTCGTCTTCTGGTTGTTTGCGGTAAAAGATTTCAGTGGTGCACCACAAAAGTCCCAGTACGCAGAGTATGCCAATGAATGGTGGAAGTCCTGTCAAAGTGTGGAATACGGGAACACAGCACAGACCGCCCACGCCGAGAATCAGGATGGAGGTGCGTTTTTTGCGTCCAAGTGATGTCTGCAGAATTTCCTTTTTTTCCTCAGTGGCATCCAAGGCGCCTTTCAGCCTGTATTGTAGGATTAAGCTAGGAATGACCATGCTGAAGACGGATGGTATGAATAATTCGGAAATGACACCGCCGGCTGTAACCAATTGCTTGTTCCAAATCATGATGGTCGTCACGTCACCGATAGGGGAGAAAGCACCGCCGGAATTGGCTGCAATGACGATGAGTGCCGCGTAGGTCAATCGATCGTTATGGTCGTCAATCAACTTACGGAGAATCATAATCATGACGATGGTCGTGGTAAGATTGTCCAACACCGCGGAAAGGAAGAATGTCAGAAAACCTACTTTCCATAGCAGGGAACGTTTGGAATGCGTGAGCAGAATTTTACGGACGGGGTTGAATCCTCCGTGTTTGTCAACAATTTCCACGATGGTCATTGCACCCATCAAGACAAAAAGTGTGGTTCCAGCCTCACCAAGATGTTCCTGGATGATGGTATTCAAGTCACCTTCAAAATTGCCCAAGGCAAAAAGCGTCCAGCAGGCTACGCACATAACCAACGCAATGGCGGCCTTGTTGACCTTCGTGACGCTTTCTGTGGCAATCAGAAGATAACCGATAAGAAATACAGTAATGATAACAGAGGTCATTTCTATTTACTTTTGTTTTGAGTTTAACTATTTATGATTTTTGAGTTCTGTAAGGTTGTCAATTTTTGAATGACGTATTGACTTATATCTGAAAATTGCACTGCGAATTTAGTAAAAACCGAAGAGTTGAGAAAATGAGCGTAATGGTGATTTAAAGAAAACCGCGTATAAAATCCAATATTTTTGTCTGTTTACATGTTATGGAATGTTTTTGCTTATTGGACTTAATAAAAAGTTCATCAACAAGGCTGTTTTTGTGCCAAATGTTTCTTAATATTCTTTGAAAATGTTTGAACATAGGAATTTTTTGTATATTTGCAGCCGATTAGGGAGAGCGTGGATAGATTTGGCTGCTTGCAACCACCATAAAAAATGCTAAATGGAAGAATCCCATCAAGGGTTCGTGTGTTCAATTCCCGCTCCTTTCCATTTGATTAATTAAAGTTTTAAACATTAAAGGAAATGAGTTATTTATTTACTTCAGAATCAGTTTCAGAGGGACATCCTGACAAGGTGGCCGATCAGATTTCGGATGCAGTGCTTGACAAGTTGCTTGCATACGATGAAAATTCAAAAGTAGCGTGCGAGACATTGGTGACCACGGGTCAGGTTATCGTAGCGGGTGAGGTGAAGTCTGATGCTTACATTGACATTCCTCTTGTTGCTCGCCAGACAATCAAGCGTATCGGTTACACTAAGTCAGAGTATTGCTTCGATGCGGACAGTTGTGGTGTACTGAACGCAGTTCACGAACAGAGTGCGGACATACATCGCGGTGTTGCGCGCGAAAAGGAAGAGGAGCAAGGCGCCGGTGACCAGGGAATGATGTTTGGTTATGCTACCAATGAAACCAAGAATTTCATGCCGCTTCCTCTTGACCTTGCCCAGCGTATCATGAAGGTTTTGTCTGTTATCCGCAAGGAAGGAAAACTAATGACCTATCTGCGCCCGGATTCCAAAAGCCAGGTAACCGTGCAATACAGTGACGAAGGCGTGGCGGAGAGAATAGATACCGTAGTTGTATCAACCCAACATGACGAATTTGTCAGCAAGGCTGACGCCAACGGGGACCAGGAAAAGGCGGACCTCATGATGCAGCAGCGAATAGCAAAGGATGTCAAGGAAATATTGATTCCGCGGGTATTGAATGAGTTGCAGGATGCTGAAATAGCAAAATTGTTCGATGCCGAAACCAAGTATTTGGTAAATCCAACCGGGAAATTTGTCATTGGTGGTCCTCATGGCGATACGGGATTGACGGGGCGCAAGATAATCGTTGATACGTATGGAGGGCGCGGAGCGCATGGTGGAGGTGCTTTTTCAGGAAAGGACCCCTCCAAGGTCGATCGCTCCGCAGCGTACGCAGCGAGACATATTGCCAAGAATATGGTGGCCGCCGGCGTGTCGGATGAAATGTTGGTGGAGTTGAGTTATGCCATCGGGCAGGCTGAACCTGTCAGCGTCTTTGTGGATACCTATGGCAAGAGTCACGTTTCCATGAGTGATGGTGAGATTGCCCGCAAGGTCAAGGAACTTTTTCCATTGACACCTTGGAGCATCGTCAAGGACTTGAAATTGCGCAAGCCTATCTATGAGGAAACGGCAGCCTATGGTCACATGGGTCGCGAACCGAAAGTTGTAACCAAGAAATTCAGCAGTTGTTACAACAACGGTGGCTATGCCAACGGTCCAAGGGAAATTGAAGTGGAAGTGGAACTTTTCACTTGGGAAAAATTGGATTATGTAGAAAAAATCAAGAAAGCATTCAATCTTTGATACAATATCATGCATCGGCGGGACTATGGTTCTGTTGTCTCGTTGATGCTTCACTTTTGAATAATCGGTAGAAAAATGCTGCAAACGGATAGTATAACATATTTTCAATCTTACGAAACGGATGCGGAGGTGGTGTTCCATCGTCCGCGTACTCCATATCAGGCTATTCAATTGTTGCCCGGCTCTGCCACGGAAGCCGAAAAAGACGAGATTGTTCAAAAGTATTTCAAGCCGGTCATCGTTGCACCAAGCAAGCGTCCGGATACACTGTACTTGCCCGGACTGAAAGCTAAGGGTGCTGCGATGGAACACATGCCAAAATATTCAGATGGATTTTTCACGGGGAATGCGTTTCTTCATCCGGAACTTCGTGTTTTTTTCACGGGAATAGCCGGCGACCCCGTTCCTTATCAATTGCAGAGTGATACTTTCGTGACATGCTCGCTGATGCTCTCTTTCTTTGTCGTGGTGTTTATAATAGCTCGTTCGGCTCGTTTGTTGGGAATGCAGTTCAGGTATTTCTTTCACAATTATGATCGTGAGCAGATTTTTGCGTTGAAATCAGAAAGTGAGGTGAAAAGTTCGTTTTTCATCGTATTGCTTTCCTGTTTTCTTCTTTCACTGTTGTTTTTCAATTACACGCAGGTCAGGATGACATCGGTGTTCAATCAGGTACCTCCATACAAGTTGTTGCTTATTTACACTTGCATACTTCTTGTATATTATGCGCTTAGATATGTCATGTGTGGAATTGTGCATTGGACGTTTTTTTCACCAGTCAGTCGGGGGCAATGGTCGAACGCTCATATGCTGATTGTGCTTGCGCAGTCATTGTTGTATTTCATGTTGGTATTGGTTGTCGTATATTTCGATTTGTCAATTGAAACTGCCATAGTATTGTTCATTTGCATATTGGCTTTAGCAGAATTAATGATTTTTTACAAAATCAAACAGATATTTTTTGGTTATACGTTTGGTACACTTCATCTTTTTTTGTACTTTTGCACGCTCGAAATCGTGCCGCTCTTGGTTCTTTGGAAAGTATTGGTTTTTTCCAATCAAAGTTTAATAGAAATAATATAAAAAGAAGTCATCAATGATTAAGAAAATTCTCGTTTCTCAACCCGCTCCTGCTTCGGAGAGATCACCCTATTATGAAATAGAGAAAAATTTTGATGTGCAGATTGATTTCTGTCCTCTTATCCATGTTGAAAGACTTTCTGCTAAAGAATTCCGTGCAGAGAAAGTTTCGATTTTGGACCACACTGCAATTGTTTTCAATACGCATCATTCCATCGACCATTTCTTTTCCATGTGCAAGGACTTGCGTATTACAATGCCTGAAGATATGAAATATTTCTTTATTTCAGAAAAAATCGCATTGTACGTTCAGAAATACGTCCAGTATCGCAAGCGCAAGGTGTTTTTTGCAAAGTCAGGGCAATGGTCGGAACTTATTGAACTGATGGTAAAGCATAAAAAAGAACGCTATTTCCTGCCACAAAGTGACGTACATCACATGGACGTAGCCAAGATGTTGGACAATCACGGTTTGAACCATACCGAAGGTGTCATGTATCGTACCGTAAGCACCATGCTTGACAAGGATAAACCTTTTGACTACGACATGTTGGTTTTCTTCACTCCAAGTGGTGTCCAGTCGCTTAAAGACAACTTTCCCAATTTCCAGCAAGGGGACATTCAGTTTGGATGTTTTGGGGAAAGTACGGCAAAAGCCATTGCCGATAAGGGCTTCCGTCTTGACATGAAGGCACCCAATGTCAATGCCCCGTCCATTACGCGGGCGTTGGAGTTGTTCCTTGAGGCAAAACTGAAAGTTTGAAATTTTGTCTTTATCTTTTCCTTGGTGAGAATGGGGTAAGGTGAGATATTTGTTGTATGGGTGTCGTTCAATGTTGGAAACATGATACGAGGGAAAGTAAGATTATGTCTGAAGTGAGGTTTGCATTATGTGTTGTGCGTTGACATTCACTGCTTTTTCCTTTCGTTCAACTAACGAGTTGTCTTTGCAATGTTCCACCTAATTCGGCGGTTTCTTAGAAATACTAATGTTGCGAATTTGGGTTGATGCTTCTTTAAGATAATGTGCGCTACTTTCAGAAAGAATGAACGTTTGGTTTCAAAAACAGACGTAGAACTGCTTTTTTCAAGCGGTTCCCGTTCCTTGTCCGTCTATCCCGTTCGTGTGGTGTTTCGTGTGGTGGACAAAGAGGAGGAAACCGTAAAGACACTTATGAGCGTATCCAAACGCCATTTCAAGCATGCGGTAGATCGCAACCGTTGCAAACGGCAGATGAGAGAATCTTATCGTTTACAAAAGCAGACTTTGATTTCATTTCTTGAGAAGCATCAGCTTCATCTTCACATTGCGTTTATTTGGATGTCAGACAAGTTGATTGCATCCGAAATTGTAAATAAGAGCGTTTCGCGGTTATTGTGTTTGATAACGGAAAAATATAATTTTAGGCTTTGATATGCGAAGGTTGTTTGTAAACATGCTGTTGCTTCCCATTTACTTTTACCAAAAGTGCATTTCGCCTTTTACCCCTCCAAGCTGCCGTTTCACGCCAACGTGTTCTCAGTATGCAGTTGAGGCTTTGCGTCGGCATGGTCCCATGAAAGGTTTGTATCTTGCCATTAGGCGTATTTTACGATGCCATCCGTGGGGAGGCAGTGGCTATGACCCTGTTCCTTAATGCCTGAGAACATGAGTGTGCCGGCAAATCTCAGTTCCGTAGTTGACTTTCATACACACAATCGTAAGCTATCGAGTGGGAAAGCCATTGTCAATCTACCTATGGAAGTCCTTGAACGTGGCGCTTGCCAATTAGAGCAGGGTGATTTTTATTCTGTGGGTATTTTTCCTCTCTATGAAGGGGATTGGGAAAATGCGTGGGTCAATCTGCGGCAGGTGGCAGCTTCACCGCGGATTGCAGCAATTGGAGAATGTGGTTTGGACAAGCGTTCCCGCGTTCCCTTAGGAAAGCAGATGCAGTATTTCAATTGGCAGATGTCTTTGGCGGCGCGGATGAACAAGCCTCTGATTATCCATTGCGTTCGTGCCTGGCAGGAATTGTTGAAAGTGCATGACATGAATCCATCAGGGACCATGCGTATCATTCATGGATTTCGCGGAAAGCCTGAGTTGGCGGAACAGTTGCTTGCAAAGGGATTTTATCTCAGTTTCGGATTGAAATTCAATGAGGCATCCTTTCTATCATGTCCCCCTGCATATCGTTTGGCTGAAACAGACGATGAAAAAGTTTCGATAGAAGAAGTTCTTCACAAACATCAAAGTGTCTGAATTATGTAACTCAACTTAGGCATTTTGTTTTTATGGCATTGGCGATAGTTTGCTGTAGTTTCAAAGCCAACGCACAAGTTGAGAATAATTTGAAACAAACAGTCGATTCTCTGCCCGGACCTCGTCTGAGGCTCTTCCAAACAGAGCGGTACGAAGTGTTTTTTTACCTGCACAAAGTGCTTTGCCTGCAAGTTGATTTATACTTTCCACATACTTTGTGTTTTTCAAAAATACGATGTCTTTGTTTGACAACATTTCGTTATCTTTGCATAAGAATAATTTAAAACAAGAATTCAAATATGAAATTGAACGGAAGGCGCGAAAGCACGAATGTAGATGACCGACGTCGAATGGGCGGAGGGAAGAAAGCAGGTTTAGGCATAGGTGGTATTATTATTGCAGCATTATTCGCATGGCTGTCTGGTGGTGACCTTTCTTCTGTTTTGCAGGTAGTAGGCGATGGTGTGTTTAACAGTATGAATGAAACATCTCAACAGGGAGAACAGGAATTTTCGGCAGAGGAAGACTCCTTGGCTCTTTTCTCACGTCAGATACTTGCCAGTACGGAAGATGTATGGAATGACATTTTCAAAGATATGGGGAAACAGTATGAAATGCCTCGTCTTGTTCTCTACACCGGAAGCGTTCAGAGTGCTTGTGGAAACGGAAGCGCTTCAATGGGACCTTTCTATTGCGGAGGAGACCAATGTGTCTATCTTGACCTCTCTTTTTTCGAGAATATGGGTAAGGAAATCGGGGCAAAGGGAGAATTTTCCAATGCATACGTAATCGCCCATGAAGTAGGTCATCACGTACAGCAGCAGTTGGGTATTCTTGATCAGGTTCATGCTCAGATGTCAAGTTCGGGCAAGGAAGAATCCAATAAAATGAGTATACGTCTTGAACTTCAGGCGGATTTCTTTGCGGGAGTTTGGGGACATTATGAAAACAAAACATTCAATTCCATCAGTGACTGCGAAATTGCGGAGGCATTGAAATGCGCCCACAACATTGGTGACAATTACATACAACAGCGTTCGCAGGGTTATGTCGTACCGGAGTCATTCACCCACGGCACGAGTGAGCAGCGTATGCGTTGGTTCAAACTCGGTCTTACTACTGGAAACATCAATCTTGGGGATACGTTCAGCAAGCGCGAAAGCGAATTGTAACAATCAACAGATTTAGAATAGTACTAATGGAAATATTTCATATCGTCAATGAATTTTTGGCAGCCATCAGCAATTTCGTCTGCGGCTATCCTTTGTTTGTTCTTTTAATCGGTGGGGGTTGCTTCCTCTTCTTCTATTCGGGTGCGCTGCCTTTGCGTAAACTCGGGACTGCCGTTCATTCTCTTCGCATGAAAAAATCCGGGGAGGGTCAGATAAGTTCCTTCCAGGCTTTGATGAGTACCATTTCTTCCACCGTAGGGTTGGGAAACATCGCCGGCGTGGCCGTGGCTCTTGTGGTTGGAGGTCCGGGCGCGATTTTTTGGATGTGGATCAGTGCGTTTTTCGGCATGGCGACAAAATTCTTTGAAGGTGTACTTGCTATCAAGTTCAAGGGAAAGGATGAAAACGGAGTGGCACAAGGTGGTCCAATGTACGTCCTTACACAGGGAATCGGAAAGAAGATGAAACCATTGGCGATTGTTTTCGCGAGCGCGGGAATGGTTGGTTGTCTCGTCTTGATGCAGTCCAACCAACTTTCAGAAGCGCTCACCACCATTTGCGTTTGTCCTGTAATGGGTGTTGAAGACACTTTGCTCGTTCGGTTCGTTGTCGGGCTTCTACTTGGTGTTTTGGTGGCCATTGTCGTATTAGGCGGCATCAGCAGAATTGCCAAGGTGGCTACACGCATGGTTCCCGCCATGGTCACATGCTATTTCATCATGGTGGTATTTATCATCATTACCAATTTTGATCTCCTCCCCGATGTGTTTGTTTCTATATTCAAGGGCGCTTTCAGTTTTCAGGCGGGTATAGGAGGCTTTTTGGGCATTGCACTTACCGGCGTGCGCAGGGCCATGTTTGTCAATGAGGCCGGTGTAGGTACGGCGGGTATGATGCATGGAGCTTCCATGAATGCCGAGCCAGTTCGTGAAGGCCTTGTCGCCATGCTGGGGCCTGCCATTGACTCCGGTTTGGTTTGTACGCTCACAGCCATTCCCATTATCATGGCGGACAATTTCCATTCGCCCGATGTGGCGGGACTTTCCATTGCCATGGGTGCATATGATATTCTTATTCCCGAGGTTGGGAAGTATCTTCTGCTTTGCATGGTTATCGTATTCGCCATGTCCACAATGTTTTCTTATTCTTACTATGGTAACAAGTGTACGGCTTACCTCTTTGGTAGCAAAAACAGCAAGTACTATTCGTATTTCTATATCGCCACAATTATTTTGTCAAGTATGATGACGCTTGACGCAGTCATCAGTACCATAGACCTTGCGTTTGCCATCATGGCGTTTGCCAACATGACCGCCGTATTTAAACTGGCTCCCATAGTCAAAGAGGAAATACGCAAATTCGATAAACAGAACATTAAACAATGATTTTCATGAAGCGTGGCGCATTAATATTTTTCTTCATCATTTGGACTCTTGTTTCACCGACAAGGGCGATAAAACTCTTGTACTGGAACATACAGAATGGGATGTGGGCGGATCAAGGAAACAACTATGACAATTTCATCAATTTTGTCAATGATAAGGCTCCTGACATTTGCGTATGGTGCGAAGCGAAAAGTTTGTATTACACTGGAACTGACAACAGTTTCAAAGAGGAAATGGAACGGTTCCTGCCATCCAATTGGGATGTTCTTGCAGAACGTTATGGTCACAAATACGTATATATTGGTGGCTACCGCGACAATTATCCACAGGTGATTACGTCGCGGTACCCCATTCGAAACGTGAAGCGCATAGTTGGTTCTCGTCCTGACAGTGTTGTGGCGCATGGGGCGGGATGGGCCCAAATAGAGGTGAAAGACAAAAAAACATACAATATCGTAACATTGCATACCTGGCCGCAAGGTTATGGCTTTGAAGTAAAGAAAGATTGCATTGAAGAAAGCAGAAAGAAACATGAAGGTGATTATTATCGGCTAAAGGAGATGGAATTCATCTGCAATCACACCATTCTTACACGCCCGAATGTTGAAAAAGAATGTTGGTTGATGATGGGTGATTTCAACTCTTTGTCGCGTGTGGACAATTACTATTATAAGTTGCCTGAGAATTCCACCTGTTTTCTTCTTCACGACTACATTAGAGAAAACACGCCTTATCATGATGTCATAGCAGAAACATATCCCCTCAAGTTTCAATCCACCACAGAGGACAACAAGCGCATTGATTACATATATGCTTCCCCTTTCATGATGCAGCACATTGTCAAGGCAAATGTCATTCGTGATGGATTTGCAAAAAACAGAAAAATCAGTCTCAGCAATTTCTGCCTTCCTTCCGACCATTTACCTATTCTCATAGAGTTCAAGTGATCAAGCGATACAGATATGAAGATACCCCCGATAAGTTGTTATTCTTGTCGGGGGTATTCTTTGTTTGCAGGCCTTATTCTTCCGTTGCTTCAATTAGCAGTGCCGAACTCGATTTTACCGGTATGGTGTACCAACCGTCTTCCAGTTTTGCAGGAGTCACTTTTCCATTGACACCTGTAACGGCAATCTTTCGTCCTTGAACTTTGAAACGCAGTTCATGTGACTGTGGTTTCTTGTCATAAGGGTCGTCAGCGGGACAAATGAACAATGCGCTATGGTTGTTTCCTGAACGTGACAGCATGTGTCCTACGACCATTGGGCAACCATCTGTCAAGGCGACTCCCTTGAATACGCCTCCGTCAAATTGGCTTTCGCTAACTTGTCTCACGCCTTTGAGCCATTTGCTGTTTTCCTGACCCTCGAAACCTACGAAAGACGTGGAGTTGCGGCGGTATTTCATGTAGTTTTCTCCCAACGTAAGTATTTCACCATTGACTTTCTTTAGTTTTTCATATTGCTGTGTTTTCTTTCCGGTAGAATCAACCACTTGATTGTGCCACCAGCCGGCGGTGTAGCATGCCCAAATGATGTTCTCCGCCCCGAAAGCCATTGCCGTGTATGCTTGGAAACGCAACTGATTTTCACTAATCCATAATTTCTCCTTGTCAGAATTAACCTGAAGTACAATCCACATGCTTCTGTTTGTCGCCTGGCAAGCATCTGCCACTACGCGCAGATTGTCGTACGCGCGGTTGACATCGGTGGAGTACATGTAAAAATCGTAGCATAGGTAATTCGCCGCGACATTCTTGCAGTAGGCCGCAATGTGTTGTTCGTATGTGGTCGTTCCAAGTTGGTTGATGGTTTGAGAATCCGTGTTCTTTGCTACGGAAGCATAGTTGGGATAAAGGTTCAGGTAAGGAAACTGATTGGGAAACAGTTTTTTGACCCTGTCCATAATCTTTCCATAGTGAGGGAAGTCCAGTGCGGAGGGTTCATCACCTATGTCAATTCCCCATATCGCAGGATGGTCCTTGAAATTCTTTGCCGCTTCATCATACTTGGTCAAGGGATTTTGCTTGTTCAGTGTGCCGGCGTTGTCTCCATCACCTCCCCACCAGCCGGGTACAACACCACTCACGATAGCGCCTAAGCCGTATTTGCTGAACAAGTCCAATACCGGACGTTCATTTCGCATACAAACGATAAAATCGATGCCGCACGCTTTAGCGTCTTTTACATGTTGTTCCGAACAAGCATAAGGCTGCAGAAAATATGCGCCTATGTTCAATCTGCTTCTGTCCATTCGTTCTTTTCCATCCGCTCCATAGCCGGTAAGACTGTTTATGGCAAGGAAGAAAGTAAAAAAGACAATTTTCCAATTTTTTATTTTCATAAGATATCCTTGATATGATTAATGTATTTGCAAATATAGCATTTTGTAAATTACCATGGCTTCAAAGTCCTAAAAAAATGGTATTATTTCTACATTGTGGGAATAATTGTTTATATTTGCAAATGATATTTAAATAATTCAATTATGGATAAAGAAAGTAAACCAAAGTCAAAGAATTTGGGAACAACGGACAATGAGAATAAGATGTCCAGAAGAAAGTTTTTGGGCATCAGTGCAGGTCTTTCAAGTTTCTTGATACTTCCGAGTTGGAAGATGGGCGGTGTCAAGATAGCACCAAGCGATCGAGTAGTATTGGGATTTGTAGGTCTTGGTCGCCAAGGTCTCAGCGATTTCTTCAGTTTTAAAACATGTCCGGGTGTTCAGGTGGCGGCTTGTTCAGATGTGGATTCCATGAAGCGTGAACGTTTTCGCCGTTATGTGGCCTCTTGGCAAGAGGAGAACGGCATGAATGAGCGTTGCGACATGTATGAGTTCTATGAGGATTTATTGGACCGCAAGGACATAGACGCCATCGAAGTGGCTACCCCGGACCACTGGCACGCATTGGTGGCAATTCATTCTTTGCAAAGCGCCAAGGACGTATATTGCCAAAAGCCCCTTTCCTATACCATTACCGAGGGTTTGGCGGTACAGACGGCAGTTCGTGCCAACAATCGTATACTCCAAATGGGTAGTCAGCAACGTTCAGACAAGGAGTTCCAGCAGGCCATCGCACTTGTTCGACAGGGTGCCATCGGTCATATAACTGAAATACACGTGCGTGTCGGTGATCCTCCAAAGCCGTTGGACCTTCCTGAGATGCCTGTTCCCGCAAATTTGAATTTCAATCAGTGGATGGGACCTCTCAACAATCCAAAGGTACATTATCATCCTGATTTGTGTCCTCCGATTTCATTGGAGCCGGAACAACATGAAAAACTTTGGGGAGCTTGGCGTTGGTATGAGGAAACCGGCAATGGATTTCCTGCTGACTGGGGAGCGCACATGTATGACATAGCCCAGGCAGCCATCGGCATGGATGGTTCAGGTCCGGTTGAGTTCATTCCACAAGGATATAACGGAACGAAATATGGCACCATGAAATATGCCAACGGCATCGTTATGACCGAACAGCCATTCACTGATAACCCCAATGCGCAAGGTATTAAATTTATTGGAACGAAAGGCTGGTTGAAGGTGGCTCGCGGTTACATTGAGTGTTCAGACAGCAGTCTTCTCAAGAAGAAGGAGGAAAAGGTAGAAAAGGGACAATACGAAGTAAGTTCGCCTCACATGCAGAATTTCATTGATGCCATTCGCGCCCATAAGGATCCTATCGCCCCGGTTGAGTATGGTTGCAGCACCAATACGCTTTGCTGCCTCTTCAACATTGCGCGCGAACTCCGCCGTCCAGTTCATTGGAATCCTGCGACATTGAGTTTTGAAGGTGATGCGGAAGCGGCAGCGCACCGTCTTTACTACTACGACTACCGCAAACCATATAAATTGCCATATTGTGACAGACGCGGTTAGTGAATAAATCACCATCAGAACTTTTTGCAAAGGGACAAGGTTTCACGACCTTGTCCCTTTGCAGTTATGAGCATGTAGTTTTATTTTTTGTCCCCAAGATTTTTTCTATTTATTCAGTTGTAGCTCGCATTATGCTTTGCCTTATGCAAAACACTGACATGGACAATTATTAAATTACCACGTCTTGTATTCATCTTAAAAAATAAAATACTTGCTCTTGATTTTGGAAATATTTGTTTATATTTGCAAACAGTATCTAAAATATTTATTATGGATAAAGAAAATAAGCAAAAGTCAAAGAATTTGGGCACAACGGAAAACGAGAATAAGATGTCCAGAAGAAAGTTCCTCGGTATTAGCGCAGGTCTTTCAAGTTTCCTAATCCTACCAAGTTGGAAGATGGGCGATGTCAAAATAGCGCCAAGCGATCGTGTTGTCTTGGGATTCATTGGTTTGGGTCAGCAGGGATGCAGTGATTTTTATAGTTTTTCATCGTGTCCGGGTGTTCAGGTGGCGGCAGGTTCGGATGTAGATTCAATTAAGCGCGAGCGTTTCCGTCGCCGCGTCGCTTATTGGCAAAAAGAGAAGGGCATGAACGAACGTTGCGACTTGTATGAGTTTTATGAAGAACTTTTGGAACGCAAGGATATAGATGCCATCGAAGTGGCTACGCCCGACCATTGGCACGCATTGGTTTCAATCCATGCTCTGCAGAGTGCAAAGGATGTTTATTGCCAAAAGCCGCTTGCTTATACCATTACGGAAGGCTTGGCCATACAGACGGCTGTCCGCGCCAACAACCGTATTCTCCAAATGGGAAGCCAGCAGCGTTCCAGCAAGGAATTCCAACAGGCAATAGCACTTGTTCGCAAAGGTGCCTTAGGACACATCACGGAGATACATGTGCGCGTAGGTGATCCACCAAAACCATTGGATCTCCCTGAAATGCCCGTTCCGGCGAATTTGAATTTCAATCAGTGGATGGGTCCGCTGAACAATCCAAAGATACATTATCATCCTGATTTGTGTCCTCCAATATCTTTGGATCCCGATGTCAATGAAAAACTTTGGGGAGCATGGCGTTGGTATGAGGAGACTGGCAATGGTTATCCTGCAGACTGGGGAGCGCACATGTACGACATAGCCCAGGCCGCCATAGGCATGGATGGTTCAGGTCCGGTTGAATTCATTCCACAGGGATATAAGGGAACGCAGTATGGCACCATGAAATACGCCAACGGTATCGTTATGACTGAACAGCCGTTTACCGATGATGGCAACCTCAGAGGTATCAAATTTATTGGAACGAAAGGTTGGCTGAAAGTATCTCGCGGTTACATTGAGTGTTCTGACAGCAGCCTTCTCAAGAAGAAGGAGGAAAAGATAGAAAAAGGACAATACGAAGTAAGTTCACCTCACATGCAGAATTTCATCGATGCCATCCGCGCCCACAAAGATCCTATCGCCCCGGTAGAATATGGTTGCAGCACCAATACGCTTTGTTGTCTCTTCAACATTGCGCGCGAACTCCGCCGTCCCGTTCATTGGAATCCTGCGACATTGAGTTTTGAAGGCGATGCGGAAGCAGCGGCGCACCGTCTTTACTACTATGACTACCGCAAGCCATATACATTGCCTTATTGCAACAGACGCGGTTAGAGAACTTGCATTATCACAACATCATTCAAAAGGGACAGGGTTGAGACCAAGTCCCTTTTTTAATGAAGTTTTTCTTCCACATTTTCAGCCCCTCCATATTTTCCTTATAGGAGAAATGGAGGGGCTGAATGTGAAAGAGGTTTATTGAAAGCCAAAAACTATCTTACTTGTTGGAGAGTTGCTGTACGGCTGTCATGAGCTGGTCACCCAAACCAATGGTGTAGCCTTGAGAGAAGAACAACACATGGTCGAAAGTGTCGGCAATGAATACCAACGGAAGCGGAGAATCTTTCTCAACATGCATCTGTCTGCGGATTTCTTTTTCAACAGCACCTTTTTGGTCTATGTCCCAAATGGTGTTTTTGGGAAGACTTGGAAACTCCGACTTGTTGAAACGAGCCGCTTCACTCTCACTTCTGAACAGGATGAGGAGAGGACGTCCCCATGCTTCAATATCGCCGCGACGTGCCGCAATGTCGCGCAAGGCATGGTTGGTGGGTTCATGGTTGGGTTGGATGATGGCAATGGCAAATTGTCCGCGACCAGTTGTACTGAGTATCAGGTTGCTGTTGAAATTTCCAATTACCTTAGGTTCTGCTTTTGGTTGTCGCATTGTCAGCGTGGTGGTTGCCGTGTCGCCGGGAAGTGCTTGTACCAATGAGAAATGTGCCAGTACACTGCCGGAAGCGAGGCGCGTTCCTGAAATGAGAGCATAGGTGCCTGCATCCACTTTAATTCCATTTTTCAAAAGTGTGTTGTAGTTGCCTCTATAATTGAGCGTTTGTGCCTTTCCATTGTTAAGTTTGGCGATGGTGAAGTGTGTTTCATATTCGGGATTTTCCAACCAAGGTTGCGATGTGTAATCAGCCATGAGGCATGAGGTGGACGCAAATGCGGAATCATTCTTTGCTTCTTTTTCAAATTGTACATCTTTCCATTCGCAAAGCGTGTCCATGTACTGAACTTTTTCAGTCACGAAGTCAATGCGCGCGGGGATGCCACAAGTACGTGCCAATGCCACAAAGAGAATATCGCGTGAAGCGGCATCGGTGCGACGATGTTTCAATGCGCCGATGGGTTGCATACGCAAAGACTGAGGATTCCAAATGGTATCAATGGTGATGCTGTCCGATATCCATTGAACAAGCTCTAATGGCTGTTTTTCCCATACATTGCGCTGCTGTTCACTGATAGAGTGGATGAAATACTTTCTCCATGGTGAAAGTTGTTCGTTCACGATGCGTGGACTGCGTACATAGCGATTGTATTGATGGTCATCAAGGTATTCCGCTTTTGCGGGGGCATTGTCGTGATGGTCCATAAGGACTTCCATGGTAATATCGTGCAGGTCTTTTCCGGAAATTGTGCGCAGGAGCATGGAGTCACCTGTATTGTCAATGAACGATTTGATGAGATTGTGGTTGCCTCGCGAGAATTGGAGAAGAGGGGTGCTGGAATCGAAAGTTGCTTCGTATGCTTTGCGTACGGAATCCTCGTAAGCTGTGCGATGATTGTTCACTTCCCGTTGTTCGCTGCTTACTTCGGGAAGCGTGTTGCTTTCTTTTGGCGGATTGAGGTCAAAGTCAATGGAAACTTGGCTGCTTTCCGTGAGGTTCAGGCAGAGTTGTGTGGTGTCACCTTCTGCCACGTGACAGCGGCTGACACCAAAACATTCATCTTTGCGTCCCCATACAACAAGGTCACCAAGTCCGGCTTCAAGGCTTACAATGCCATGTTCATCTGATTTCTTGTCCGCTACGGTAAAGAACTCAGCATAGTTGTATATTTTAAATTCCACGGAGGCATCCTGAAGGTCATTGCCGAGGCTGTCGGTGACGTGGACGATAGCCTTTGCTACGGGGGCATAGTTTCGTGTAACATTGATTTCTGTGAAACAAGCATTTTGCGACATGGTTTCTTCGGGTCCTTGGTATTTGCCGAATACTTTGGTGTGCATCAACATTCCGCGCGAAGCGGGGGCGTTGAACCAACCAAGATTAAGTACGGGTTCAGGTTCGCACGCGCCCAAAAAATACCAATTGCCATTCGCCCATGCTTCCACCCAAGCGTGGTTGTTGTCCGTGTGCGCCCAACGGGGCGTATATACTTGTCGTGCCGGAATGCCAACTGTACGGAGTGCGGCAACCAAGAGAGTGGACTCTTCTCCGCATCGTCCGCAGGCAGTTTTGATTGTGGAAAGTGGAGCGGAGGTGCGTGAGTCGGATGGGATATAAGTGACATGCTCATGGCACCAATGGTTTACTTCAAGGATGGCATCTTCCATTTCAAGATTCTTGACGCGGTCGCGCAATTCCTCATAGCAAGTCCATCGGAACGCATCCATGTTTTCATTATTTATGCGGATGGGTAGGACAAAATGACGGAACTCTTGTTCCTTTACGATTTTGCCCCATGGCAGTTCAGCGCGTGCTTGAAGTGAAGTTCTTACATTGCGCAGATAGAAGTCACCATCGTAGTCCACCATGTCGGGAAGAGGCATGTAAGCATAGAGGAACTCCATCGCGTTTCGTTCATCGGAGGTCATGGTGCTGTCAAAGATGGAAAACAAGGCGTCATCATTCATCTCTTGCTGGCGCGCTTCAAAGTCTGAGTGTACCGAACCTGATGGTGTGCAGGCACCCAAGAGAAGGACCAACATCACCATACAAAAAATAGATTTAAACATAGGCATAAATATTTGATTGTTTTACCTTTTTGATGATTTCTGGATTAGAGATACCATTGGTGCGGAAAGAACCATGGATTTCCCTTGCGCCTGTTTCATGTAGTATCCGCTCCGCATTGTTGGCGTTGACGCCCGCTCCTGGGAGAATGACGATACGATTGTCTGCACGTGCAACCAACTGCCGCAACAGTGGAATGCCTTCTTCTGCCGTGGCGGCCTGGCCTGACGTAAGGATTCTGTTGAAGCCCAATTCAATGATTTCTTCAAGTGCTGAAAAAGGTTGTCTGCATACGTCGAACGCCCTGTGGAACGTGGTGTTCATTCCGACAGCATGCTGTAGAAGTTCTTTGCAGACAGTTTTGTCAATGTCGCCGGAAGGTAGCAGGGCGCCGAACACAACACCATCAGCGCCGAGTTCTCGGGCAGTGTCAATTGATGCGGCCATTTGCTCAATTTCAGCGGTTGAATATATAAAGTTTCCTTTGCGCGGACGGATAAGGACATGGAGAATTAGCCCCGCAATGTCTCTGGCTTTGTGAATCATGTCATCCGAAGGTGTCAATCCATCCAGTTCCAAATGTGAGCATAGTTCAATGCGTTCCGCACCTCCTTGGGCGGCTGCAATGACACTGTCCAGATTTTCAGTGCAAACCTCAACGATAGGATTTTCAATAGGTTTCATATTCTTGGCTGGTCTGTTGAGGTGTGGAGAAACTCTGTGTAAGCACTTCGCATACTTTGTTCTGAAAGTTGTGGGCGACTTGGCGGTTCTTGATACCTTGGTTCAAAATGGCAAAGCATAGGGTGTGACCACCAAATGAAGGGGCATAGCCCGCAAGGGTGCTGACACCGAACAGAGTGCCCGTTTTGGCTGATACAACACCTTCGGCTGTGGTTCCACACATTCTGTTTTCCAGTGTGCCATCCATGCCTGCAACCGGGAGTGCGGGGTGAAGATGTTTGTATATTTCTGGTTGATGCCACACATAGTGAAGCACGCGAATTACAAGTTCCGCAGTCGTAAAATTCCAGCGAGAGAGTCCTGAACCATCCGATATGTAATAGTTGTCGGGATTCATCCCGATGTTTTGGATAAATTCTTCCACTTTTGCAGCTGAAAGGCGACTGCTGGCAAAGGGTTTTCCAGTGACCGCACCCAATTGGTAGAATACCGCTTCGGCATAGAAATTGTTGCTTCTCTTAAGCATGGGAACAATTACCTGATCCATGGTATGGGTGCGTTCGCAGAGCAAGTGTACGCTGTCAAGAGGCGTGGTGATTTCAGCATATTCCGCTGGATGTGCAATGCTGTCCTGGTCAAGTGACAGGAAAAACTGTGGCATGAACGAATCACTTCCACCGTAAGGTAAGGGAGTCAATGTTCGTTCTTCATCATCCCAACACCAACTTTCACCCCATTTCAGTCTGTCTTTGAAAGACAAGTCGGCATATATTCCGCCGTCGATTTGCTTGATGCCATGTTCGTGGAAAGTTTGCATGAATGCCGTCATGTCTTCCCAACTGAACAAAGGGTCGAAACCTCCGCGTATGTAGATGTCACCGTGTAGGATGGAATCTACGACATTTCCTTTGTAGTATAGACGTGTGGTAAATTGATAGTCAACTCCCAGTTGGGTGAGGGCGGCAGCTGTGGTAATCACTTTTTCCACGGAAGCGGGGAGGAGAAGCTGACGGCCGCAATGGTCGTAAAGAACCGAGTCGTCGGTCAAATCATAAACCACTAATCCCACTTGGCTGGTGTCAAATATTTTGTCCGACAACATGGTGTCGAGAGTGGTGCGCATGTTCTGCTGCCAAATCCGCAAGGAATCCGCTGAAGTATGGGCGTGGACAGAGGCGGATGAAAGAACGGAAGTAATTACTACGAAACATAAACTACACAATTTGGTGTAGCAATTAAGGTTTACAAAATGTGAAAATGTCATGTGGATAAATCAGTATCAATGAGTTTTATGCAATATTCCATTATCGTAGGGGATTCTTGCGTGATAAATAACTTTCAAACTGGCAACGAACTGCTCTTTTGCTTCTTCAATATTGCGCAATGTGATGGGACATTGTTTGAAAAAACCTTCTGCCATTTGTCGGTCGATGATTTCATTGACACATATCCGAAGAGTGTCTTCATTGATGCTTTTCAAACTGCGTGATTTGGCTTCTATGCAATCTGCCATCATGAGAATAGCCTGTTCTTTTGTCGTGGGGTTCGGTCCGGGGTAGGTAAACTGAGATGTATTGATTTCTTCGTTTGGATGTTTGTTTCTATAACTGTTGTAGAAATATAGTGTTTTTCCGCATCCGTGGTGTGTGGCAATTAGTTTTATCAATTCGGAAGGCAGGTGGTTTTTTTCAGCCAAGTCGATACCATCTTTCACATGGTTGATGATAATCTTCGCACTTTCCTCTTCCTTGAGCGCATCGTGTGGATTTGAACCGTGTTGGTTTTCCGTAAAGAATTCAGGATGTTCAATTTTCCCGATGTCATGGTAGAGGGCGCCGATCCTGACCAGTTCCACATTTCCACCGATTTTAGCGGCTACTTCGGAGGCGAGGTTAGAGACATTCATGGAGTGATAGAATGTTCCACTTGCTTCCAATTGTAGTCGTCGCAGAAGCGGTGAATTGATGTTTGAAAGTTCAATGAGCATAACGCTTGAAGTGAATCCAAACATTCTCTCAAAGAGATACATGATGGGATATGAGAAAAGCAAGAGAATACCGCTTAAGGCAAGATAGAAGTACCAGGCCGGATCAAGTTTTTCGGGAGGAATGCCTTGGCTCAAATCATATCCCAACATGAAAGCGGTCGCGGCGAGTGTGATAAACAAGGCTGCGCGGAACACTTGTGAGCGCGAGTCCAAAACCTTGATGGAAAAAATGGCGATGACACCGGCCAGCAGTTGGACCAATGTAAATTCAAAGGGTGCGTGGACGGAGAGGGCGCAGAGCAGCGTGTTGGCAACATGGACTACGAACGCGGTGCGTCCGTCAAGAAATACACTGACAAACAAGGGCACCATGGCGTATGGAATAAGGTATGCGCTTGCCGGGGTTTTGTATTCTATGTATGAGGTGGCGATGGAGAACAATGTAATCAAAAAATAAATCAACAGTATGCTGCGGTAGGATTCAAGATAGTTTTTTCGCCGAATTTTCAAGTAATATAGGATGGAAATGAACAGCAAAAGAACGAATAGGCTTTGTCCCAAAATGACGGACACACTGTTCTTGTTCAAATTGCGGCGTTTCATCGACTCTATTTTCATGGATTCAAGTATGGCGGCGGTTTCGGTTTTTACAATCTCTCCCCTGTCAATGATTTTCTGTCCGCTTTGAACCATGCCGCTTGACCATACAACCTGTGAGAGAAGTTCATTCAGCTCTGTCTTTGATTTTTCGACATCAAAGGAAAGATTGGGACGCAGGTATTTCGCAATGTCGCATCTCTGCAAAATCTCCTGTTTAAAGTGAACGGTATCCGCTGAGAAAATATAGAGGTAGGCCGAACGTGTCGTGAACAATTCGTGTAAGTTGCAAATGGACGATTTGCTTCCCGTAACAATGCGAATTCTGCTGATGTTGCTATCCATTAGCGAAATGTATTTCTCATTGTCTATGATGCCGGTTTCATATATCTTTTCAAGACAGTTCACCAAATAATTCAAATATGATTTTGGAATCGTTTTATTTTTGTCATTTTCAAAATCACTAATTAAATGACGTATCTGTGCTTCCGCCGACACATCCTCTAAAACAAAGTACGGTTCATATAGGCGTTTCATGCTGTCACGTTCCATGGCGACTGTTTTTTCCGATTTGTAAATGGGAAAATCATAATTGGCAATGATTTGCGTATATCGCCATGGTTTGCCTACCGTATAATCGTAGGAGTAGGATTGTTCGCGGGGCATGAACACTATGATGATCGTACCGAAAATGAGAACCATTAGAATGTGAAAGAAGACTCCTTTGGAAAGACTTGGTGTCATAATAATAACGGAAATTAGTGGACTGCGAAATTACACATAAAAAATGGCAAATTGTTATAAATGACGATAAAAATTATGTGGCATGATAGATTGAGTTATTCCATGACTGCGTAATGGGTCAAGCGATAACAACATTTTGCCAAAATCGCTTGAGTAATTGTTAAGGGTACGTTTAACCAAATTGATTTTGTTTTTTTCCGTCCATGTGTGTGTCAGTTGTTTTGCCGTGTAGATGTTTTCTATGGAAAGAAATACTTTCCCATGTTGATGCGCTGACAATATATTTGGGTGTTGTTTGCAACCCGGTTGAATATGTCAGGGGGATTGGCAACTATTTCTTAAAAAACATGAATGCCGGCATTATTTTTAAAATATGGTTGCCGTGTTTCAAAATATAAAGTTACTTTTGCCTCAAAATGCAGAAATAAGGAATGAAGGAAAAACTGACAATCGTAAAGGTAGGTGGAAAGATATTGGAAGAAAAGTCTTCGCTTGAATTACTAATCAGTGAGTTTGCCGCATTGCCGGGATGCAAGATACTTGTCCATGGAGGAGGTAGAACGGCTACGAAAGTGGCCGAGGGTCTTGGGATTGAAACCCACATGGTGGATGGCAGGCGAATAACGGATGAGCCTATGCTGAATGTGGTGACTATGGTATATGGCGGTTTGGTAAATAAAAATGTGGTGGCGTTGCTTCACACCAAAGGTGTAAAGGCATTGGGACTTACGGGGGCGGATTTGGACGTTGTGCGTTCACACAAGCGTGTCAATGCGTCCGTGGATTTCGGTTTTGTAGGGGATGTGGACAAAGTTGACGGCAACATGCTCGTCATGTTGTTGCGTCAGGGTATCACGCCAGTGCTGGCTCCGCTAACTCACGATGGAATGGGGCATCTTCTCAATACGAACGCAGACACCATCGCTTCACAGACGGCAAGGGCGTTGTCAGATATATTTGACGTGAGTCTTGTGTTTTGTTTCGAGAAAAAGGGTGTTTTATCCAATCCTGACGATGACAACAGTGTGATTTCCCATATTGATGCTGCCTGTTT
>DCGD01000147.1:22680-77870 GCA_002315195.1 Prevotellaceae bacterium UBA1787
GAGTCGTGTGGTGATTACAAAAGTCGGACAGTTGACGGATTGTTGCGCCGGCACCATTGTTACATTGTAGAGTGTGCCGTGCAAGGGGAAGGAGATGCCGTAAATGGTGTTGGAAAGACAATGCCATATTTGCCATATAGGCGAAGTGTAAGAGGAATTTTTGGTTGTTAATAAATTTTATCCATATGAAAAAAATCACAAGAGATGTTGGGAACAAGATGATAGGTGGAGTCTGTTCCGGTATTGCGGAATATTTGGATATAGATCCTACCATAGTACGTCTGCTTTGGCTCTTTGCCATCCTACTTGCGGGAACGGGTATTCTTGCTTATGTCGTTTGTTGGATAGTTATACCCGTAAGATAATACATTTTGAGGACGCAGCCAATTTACTGAACAGGTCCAAAGTCTGTGTTCATTGGACGTGCAATTGCACAACTGATAGAATCAATGATTGTACAAGTGAATGTTTTTGATGTCGGGATGTGGAGATTCCAACATGCGAAAACTTTCACTCACAATGTCAAGCCGTGTAGTTAATTTGGTTTTGAAAGGCTACTCTTCTGTTTCTGCGTTAAATTCCGCTTCTATTTCATCGTTTGCAACGATGTCATCGGCGTTTTTTTCACCCGGCGTAGCAGTACATACAATGTTCCAAATGTTTGATCCATCAGGACAACGCGAGTAACTGCCACCGAAGGGGTGGGGTGTTTCGCCTATTTCATCATCCCGATAAAATCGGTCAATGGTCTTGTCGTTCAATCCGATTAATTCTATGCCAACTTCTTTTTTCGCTGAAATTTTTCCTTGCAGTTTCTTTGCCTTTCGTGACAGGAGATAAAAACTGTGGGGTTCAATACTGTCGTGCTTGAATTTGTGGAGATTGGAATCTATGCCGTCTTCGTCAATCTTAATCAGTTTCCATCCGTCAAGGAAAATGGTGTGGGATGTGGGATTATACAACTCTACCCACTCATCATTGGTGTTGTCGTTGCCGCATACTTCGTTGATGATGATGACATCTTCGTTATAGGAGCAAGATGTGAAGTACAAAACCAAAGCGGTGAAGGATGCCAAAGTGAGAAATATGGAAAATTTCATGATATATTGTATTTGTAGATTTCGATAATTTTCGCCAAAGATAGAATTTGCTTTTGTTCAAGACATGATTTTATGGACACTTTTTTTAATTTTAATAAACTTTCTTTTTTAAATAGGTCTAAAATTATATTTTTTCCTACTTTTGCACCTCAAATTTAATATATGATTTGTCATGCAAGATAATCTTGTAATAGTTGAGTCGCCCACGAAGGCCAAGACCATTTCCCGTTTTCTTGGAGAGAATTTCACCGTAATGTCCAGCCAAGGTCACATTCGTGACTTGAAATCAAAGGCATTTAGCATCAATACGGATACGTTTGAACCGGAATATGAGATACCGGAGGACAAAGAAAAAATAGTCGAAAGTTTGAGGAAAGCAGCCAAGAAATCCAGTTGCGTTTGGTTGGCTTCCGATGAGGACCGCGAGGGTGAGGCTATTTCGTGGCATCTTGCAGAGGTTCTCGGGCTTGATGTGGAGAATACCCGGCGTATCGTTTTCCATGAAATCACACAGAGTGCCATCCAGACCGCAATTAAGAATCCGCGCAACATCGATTTGAGTTTGGTGAATGCCCAGCAGGCGAGGAGAGTGTTGGACCGAATAGTGGGTTTCAAGTTGTCTCCCGTCCTGTGGCGAAAGGTCAAGCCCGGGCTGTCTGCCGGACGAGTTCAGAGCGTTGCCGTCAGGTTGATAGCGGACAAGGAACAAGAAATCAAGCAATTCACTCCAAAGGTCTTTTATGCCGTGTCGGCATGTTTGAAAGTGGAGAATCCTAATAGTAAGGTTGCTACAGAAGTTGTGGCTTCATTGAACCGTCGTTTTGAGAGCAAGCAGGGGGCATACGATTTCCTGTTGTGTTGCGTGGGCAAAACGTTCAGCGTTTCCGATTTGCAGAAAAAACCAGTTGTCAGGACGCCAGCCCCTCCTTTCATGACGTCTACGTTGCAGCAAGAAGCGGCGCGAAAGTTGGGGTACCCGGTTTCATTGACCATGCGCATTGCCCAGCAATTGTATGAGGCCGGACACATCACTTATATGCGTACAGACTCATTAAATCTTTCAACCCTCTGCACCGAGAGTTGCAAACAATATATTCGGGAAACAATGGGCGCGCCATACAGCAAGCCGCGTCGTTTCCAAACAAAGGCCAAGGGCGCGCAGGAAGCCCATGAAGCCATACGTCCGACGTTCATGGACAAAGAGACATTGGAAAATGGAACGCTTCAAGAGAAACGCCTGTATCAGTTGATATGGAAACGTACTTTGGCATCGCAGATGGCGGATGCTACGTTTGAACGTACCATTGTCACCATTGATGTTGAAGACAAAGAAGAAAAATTCGAGGTTACCGGTGAAACGGTGACGTTCGATGGTTTCTTGAAAGTGTATCATGAGTCTACGGATGAAAGTAATGGGGAGAATGAGTTGAAATTGCTGCCTCCTATGCGGAAAGGTATGGATTTGATGTTGGTAAGCATGAATGCTCATCAACATTTCAGCCAACGCCCCGGACGTTATAACGAGGCTTCCTTGGTCCACAAAATGGAGGAGTTGGGTATTGGTCGTCCGTCAACCTACGCTCCAATTATCAGCACCATTCAACAACGCGGGTATGTTGAACGCAGAAACAAGGAAGGGGAGAAGCGTGACGTGATCGAATTGGTACTTGTCCATAATGAAATTCAGGAAAAAGTATGGACGGAAGTGTTTGGCTCAGAGAAAAACAAACTTTTTCCAACTGATGTCGGTATGGTGGTCAATGACTATCTGATGGAGGAATTTCCCGGCATCATGGAGTACAATTTTACAGCCAACATAGAAAAGGAGTTTGACTTGGTCGCTGAAGGAAAGAAGGAATGGACCAACTTGATGAAGAGTTTTTATACCGATTTTGTCCCGGAGGTGGAGAAGGCAATTCATACGAAGAGTGAACTTAAGGTGGGCGAGCGTATATTGGGCAAAGACCCAAAGACGGGAAAGCAGATTTCCGTAAAGATTGGCCCATTTGGTCCAATGGCTCAGTTGGGTGCTACCTCTGACAACGAAAAACCATCTTTTGCTCCACTCATCAAGGGGCAGAGCATAGATTCCATTACTTTGGAAGAGGTATTGAAATTGTTTCAATTGCCTCGCCAACTTGGAGAATATGAAGGAAAGTCTGTTGTTGTCAACAATGGACGTTTTGGTCCTTATGTTCGTTTTGACAAGGTTTATGTTTCCATTCCAAAGACAATTGATTTCATGTCCATACAATTGGAAGAAGCCATAGAATTGGTCAAAAAGAAAAAAGAGGCGGAAGCCGCAAGTCATCTGAAGAAATTTGATGAAGACCCTGAGATGGAGATACGCACGGGGCGCTTTGGTCCATACATTTCATATAAGGGAAGCAATTATCATATACCCAAGAACCTGGCGGAAAATGCTGTTGCTTTGACGGTGCAGCAATGCAAGGAGATTATCGAAAACCAGCCAAAGTCAAAGTCAAGAAGCAAGAAAACAAAGAAATAGAGCGTTTATTATTTAGATAACAGTTAAACCCACCCAATGAAAAGCATTATTTTATTTGGTTACATGTGTTCCGGTAAGACTACGGTCGGAAAAGCATTGGCTAAATCGTTGGGACGTTCTTTCTATGACCTTGATTGGTACATTCAACACCGTTACCATCTTTCCATATCCGAAGTGTTCGCAAATCAGGGAGAAACTTATTTTCGTGAGTTGGAAAGAAGAATGTTGCAGGAAACCGTGCAGTTTGAAGACATAGTACTTGCTTGCGGTGGTGGGACCCCTTGTTTTTATGACAATGCCGATATTGCCAACAAGTTCGGTACGACGGTCTATTTGAAAGCCGTTCCGGAAACCATATTGGGGCATCTCAAAATCAGCCATGCGGAGCGCCCGCTTCTCAAAGGAAAATCACCAGACGAGTTGCGTGAGTATGTTACTCAACAGATAGCCGAGCGCGAATTTTATTATCGCAAGGCGCAACATACCATTGACGTTGACATCCTCGACTCCTATGAGAAGATTGAGGTGCTAATAAAGAAACTTCGTCAGTTGCTAAACGTATGAACATCAGACGCATTGCGTCTGATGTTCAATGAAAAGCCGTGAAAGGCTTTTTGTGCCATGTTGTTCACTATGGTAATTTGTACTTTCCGTTTGTTATTTCCTGTAGTGAAAACGTGCGGAAACAAATGGTGTAGTATGCATCGTGAGTTCGTTCTTCATAAATGAAAGCGATGCGTTTGTTTTTAAGCAGAAGAAACTCGGAATAGGCGGAGCGCATACGACTGCATTGCAGGTTCCCCTCCCAGTTTGATGCGATTCTTTCAGGAGTAGTCCAGTCATCGGTGTTGAACAAACCTTTGTAATAGATGCCTACGTTGACTCTGTCAGGACCGAATGGTACGGACTGAAGTAGTACATAACCTGATTTTCCGTCATTATTTCTTTTGGCGGGAACCATGAGGATTCCACCATTACAAGCGTTTTCCAAAGAAGCCGTGCCATTGTTTTCCTTGTTGGAAATTGCAACTTTTCCCCATTCTCCTTTCGAATGGTCCTTGTTTGAATAACGAAAGATGTTGTACCATCGTCCGCCGTAGGTCCTGCTGCTGATGAGTACGTTTCCATCGGGTAGTTCCGCGCATTTTGGTTCGTCGCCTTGTGGAACGGGCAAGTCGTTGGCAGTTCCAAGAATGTTCCAACTTTTCCCGAAATCATCGGAATAGATGACGCGGTTTCCGTTGGGTCGGGCGCAAAGTGCCGCGTAGATTCTGTGGTGTGAACCTTCACGAATGGTGTTGCTTTGAAAAATACGTCCACTTGCGACAAACATGGATTGTATGGGACCCGAATTACCTTCGTCAAAAAGTGTGTAGATGCTTTCCGTAAAATCTTCCGGCAATGTCCATGACTTGCCCCCATCATGGCTGTACATTCGTACCATGCGATTGGGATTGTCGCGTGTCGTCGTAGGTGCGAAATAAGGAGTGCTGCCGCAGACGCAAATGAGGAGCAAAGTACCATCGTCTTTGTCGCAGACGATGGAGGCGTCACCGAAACCGCAGTTCCATGCGCCTTTTATGGCATTTCCTTGTGCAATGGTGGTTTCTTCTCCCCATGTTTTCCCACCATCGTTTGAACATCGTTGGTGCAAGTCGATTCTTCCGAATCCAATGTCGCTTTCACAATAGCGGTAGTCGCTAACGGCAACAATTTTTCCTTTCTTTGTCTGCGCTATGGCCGGTATGCGATAGGGAACCTTATCGGGATAAGATGCAAAAAGTTCCACGACTCTTTGGGCTTTTCCTCTATCTTCGTCAAAAGGTATGGAACAGCAGGGAAGAGCGGTCAAAGAGAGAAGAATGGCGAAAAGAAGCTTATTTGTAGTCATACGCATGTCGTGAATAATCAATTGTGTAATGTAGTCCTCTGCTTTCCTTGCGTTCAATCGCTTGACGCGTGACAAGGTAACCTACGTTGATGACATTGCGTAGTTCGCAGATGTCACGAGTTGCCTTGACGCGTTTGAAGAGTTCCTCCGTTTCTTCATAGAGTAAGTCCAGGCGGGTCCAGGCACGGTTCAAACGCACGTTGCTGCGCACGATACCTACATAATTGGACATGATTTGCCCCACTTCCCGCATATCCTGTGCAATGAGTACTTTTTCCTCATTGCTCATCGTACCTTTGTCATTCCATTCAGGTATGTTGTAGTTGAAGTCATAATTGTCAATCATGCTGATGCTGTGCAGCGCAGCCTTGTCGGCATATACTACGGCTTCAATGAGAGAGTTGCTGGCGAGACGATTGCCTCCATGCAATCCCGTGCAGGAACATTCACCCACCGCATAAAGGCGATGGATGGAACTTTGTCCGTCCAAATCCACTTTGATGCCACCACAGAGATAATGAGCGCATGGGCAAACGGGAATATATTGCTTGGTGATATCAATGCCAATGGAAAGACATTTATGGTAGATGTTGGGAAAATGTCGGCGCGTGTCCTCGGGATTTTTATGGGTGACGTCGAGGCATACATGGTCTATGCCGTGTATTTTCATTTCCTTGTCAATGGCTCGTGCAACTATGTCGCGCGGGGCCAGGCTCAGGCGCTTGTCATACTTCTGCATGAATTCCGCTCCGCTTGGCAAGCGCAAAATTCCGCCATAGCCTCGCATGGCCTCGGTAATCAAAAAGGCGGGGTGAGTTTCACCGGAATGGAACAGCGCAGTCGGATGGAATTGCACGAATTCCATATCCTGTACCGTCGCTTTGGCGCGGTAGGCCATGGCAATGCCGTCGCCAGTGGCGATGTCAGGATTGGTGGTGGCGGCGTATATGGCGCCTATTCCGCCCGTGGCGAGCAATGTTACTTTTGAGAGAAAAGTATCCACCTTTCCCGTATCGGGATCCAGTATATAGGCTCCATAACATTCTATGTCGGGAGTACGGCGGGTGACTTCAACGCCGAGATGATGTTGTGTGATGATTTCCACGGCAAAATGATTCTCAAGGATTTTGATGTTCGGATGGTTTCTTACGGCTTCTATCAATCCGCGCTGTATTTCAAATCCGGAGTCATCAGCGTGGTGCAAAATGCGGAATTCGCTGTGACCTCCTTCCCGATGCAAATCGTAGGAGCCATCTTCTTTTTTGTCGAAATTCACACCCCATTTAACCAAACGTTCAATGCCTGCAGGCGCATTTTCAACAACTTGTTTTACCGCGTTGATGTCGCTGATGAAATCACCGGCAATCATGGTGTCTTGAATGTGTTTTTCAAAACAATCCTTTTCAAGGTTGGTTACGGAAGCCACGCCTCCTTGAGCTTTGGCGGTGTTGGCTTCGTCAATGGTGGTCTTGCAAACAAGCGCAACCTTACCTTTACCGGAATTGGCTACCTGCAGGGCGTAAGACATTCCCGCAACTCCCGAGCCAATAATTAGAAAATCAAATTTACGAATCATTTCAATTCTTTTTGTGTATATGTGCAAAGGTAACTAAAATCCATTGTTTTCCGTTTTTTTCAGGCTTCGTTTTTTAATGGAGCATTGAGAAATGTCGACCAAAGTTCAAAATGTGATGTATTATTTGCATTTCAATATAAGTTGACAAATGTAGGGCGGGAATACGCGCCATTCTCCTAAATAAGTTGCCTGAACGCGGAAATTTTGAAAATCAAAAAGAAAGTGGGATAGTAAGCAAGTACTTGATGCCGTCTTGTCAATGTTCCGATTAGCCTTTACCTTTGCAGTCGAAATTAAAATCCAGATTGTCATGACTGCAACATATGGTTACGAAACAAATTGCTCCTGGTGAAGACAAATGACAGAAAAGTGGTTTGATTGCCATGTATTACACTGTTAGGGAAAAGAATGTAATTTGTATAGCCAAAAAAAGGGGATACCACCGTATCCCACAATTTAACCTTAAATCTAATACTATGAAAAACACAGCGCAAAGTTACGATTTAATTTTTGATTTTCCGAAAAGGATGAACATTATTTTCTTTTTCAACAAAAGTCCGCTATTCATCACCAAATGTTGCTGAAAGTTTTTATCTTTGCGCTATGAAACAATTAAGTTTATTATTCAAGCGGGTGGTTGTATGGTTAGTTCGGTTTAGACATCGAAAAGGTTATGGTGTTCAGTCGCCTTTTGCTTATAATTTTATCTGCGACGTGGTGAATAATACAGAATTGTACTATGCATATACGGAATTGAAGGCGGAACGCCTGAAATTTCCAGAAGTTCAAATCCGTAATACGGAAAAGATAGACAAACTGCTTTTCAGGCTTGCCAATTTCGTACAGCCGTCTGTCGCGGTTATTCCCATAGAAAATACTTGTGTCATGAAACGTTACATCAAGGCCGGATGCCAAATGGCAGAATGTCATGCATATGGGAATATGGAAATTTTCAGCCGTATGCTTGACATTCCAAGGCATGTAGGAATGGTTTATTTATCTTCCGATGCCGCATCGATTTCTGTTCTTCGACAACATTTGCCTTCGTTGGCGCAAAATGCCATTGTAATTATTGAAAACATACATGGAAATAGACTTTTTTCTGAAAATTGGAAAGAATTAAAGAATGTGTTGAACAATGTAATGACTTTTGATTTATATGACGTAGGTCTGATACTGTTAAGAAAGAACATTCCTACTCAGCATTATATGGTTAATTTTTAAAGAATATGACAAAAATTTATACGCGTACAGGTGACAAAGGTCTTACATCATTGGTCGGGGGAAGAAAAGTGAGCAAGGGATCGCAACGTCTGGAATCATACGGAACCATCGATGAACTTAGCAGCTTTCTCGGGTACTTGATGAACTTTTTGGAGGATAAGGATGACAAGGTTTTTGTAGAGCTACTGCAGCGGAGGTTGTTCGTGGTGTCAGCAGTGCTTGCAACGCCTTCCGAATTTTCAACAAAAGGAATAGACAAGCGATGGATAGAAGAGGTAGAAGAAGAGATTGACAGAATGGAAAAGTATTTGCCGTCCTTGCAAGGATTCATATTGCCGGGAGGGTGTAAGGCGGCGTCTGTCGCCCATATTTGCAGGACGGTGTGTCGACGTGCGGAAAGATGCATCGTACGTTTGGAAGAAATGGAAACAATTGATGATAATTTGCTATCATTGGTTAACAGAATTTCAGATTATCTATTTGACCTTGCAAGAAAACAAAACTTTTTGCATAATGTTGATGAAAAAAATTACCGATAGTTTGGTTTAACTTTTCAAAATTGTATTTTTGCCGAAAATTTTGGATTTTCACATATTAACATTTAATTAGGAATTTAAAGATGTATTGGACTCTTGAATTGGCTTCTAAGTTGGAGGATGCTCCATGGCCTGCTACTAAAGACGAACTTATTGACTACGCCGTACGTTCTGGCGCACCTATGGAAGTGGTGGAAAATCTTCAGGAGATAGAAGATGAGGGCGAACCATACGATTCTATCGAAGATATATGGCCGGATTATCCTACCACCAATGAAGATTACCTCTTCAACGAAGATGAGTATTAAACCGCGGAATAATAGTTAAGAAATAAAAGCCAATAAGTTAAGATCAATTATCATCTTGTCTTATTGGCATTTATCGTGTTTGATGACTACCTATTCCGCCTCACCTTCGTAAAACACATGTCTTCGCCACTGAGGAGTGGATTTCGTCACAAGTATTCGTTTCAAGTTTTTTTGTTGTATTTGTGTACTGTCTCTCTGACCACACGAACGGCAGGTAACTACTAGATAGAACCATTTGGCATTGACATCCCAATTATCGTCTCGCATTCCAATGTTGAAGAATTAGAAATGCATTAAAGAAACAGCACGAAGACAAGGGCGAGTTTGATTTTTTTCCAGATGATATCATAGATTGATTGTCCCAAACTTGATCGGAAGTCTAAAATTATGGTACTGTTATGGTTTTCCCTAAATGAAAAAGCATTTCTGCGTATTTGTAGGGGGTGGCGCGCTTGCTTGACGGGTAGTTTTCCGTCAGTGTGTAACTTTTCTACTTTTTGGCGTAAAGTACGGGGTTTGTATCGGTGTCGTTGTACATTTTCATCTGCTTATAAACTTTCATGTACTTTCTTCCCGACGAAATATCCTCCAGCAAGGTGTCAATGGCCGAAGAGAGGTCTTTTTGCTGCTCCAACAGGACATTGAGTTTTTTGTTGCAGCGTTCGCGGTGTTCGGCAGTCGCCGTTTCACGTTCCGTCTCCTCCTTCATGTGGTAAATCTTGAGGTTGAGAATGCAAAGGCGGTCAATGGCCCATGCCGGACTCTCGGTATTGATAGAAGCCTCCGACAATACGTCCACATCCTTATACAGAGTCAAGAAATAACTGTCAATACGCTCAACCAAATCCGTTCTGTCTTGATTGCTTTTATCGATGCGGCGTTTCAAGACAAGAGCATCCTCCGGGTTGATTTGCGGATCACGGATAATGTCTTCAAAGTGCCATTGCACCGTGTCTATCCAGGCTTTGAGATAAAGATCATACTCAATGGTACCTTGTTTGTAGGGATTGTTTATTTTTGTATCCACGCAATCCGTAACATGATAGCATGAAATGGCTTCGTTAAATATGGGTTGGCAAAATGAACTAAAACTCATGGCTTTTTATTTGTAGGTTTATGAAACACAAAGATAATGATAATTATGAATAATGTTGCCATTTTTTCTTTTTTTCTTGTTTCAATGCATAAAATGTGCGTTATTTCCTCATTTCTTTTTCATTTTTTCCATTCTTGCCGTAATTTTGCAGCATGAATAAAGTCATATCGTTGATTAAGAAGTGGACGCTGCTTGTCAGCATGGTCATAGGAATGTTGGGCTATTTGATTTTTCATTATTCCCCCTCCCTGAATGAAATCAAGCCTGCGGTCATATCAATTTCCGGACATGCTCTTCCTGTCCTATTGTTTCTTACCTTATTTCTCACGTTTTGCAAAGTGAGGCCCTCCGCCATTGTCCAAATCAGGCGATGGCACATTCGTTTGCTGCTCATTCAGGCATTTGGATCCGTATTGATAACTACCTATATTTGTTTGTTTTCTCCTGAAGGAACAAATGTGTTTCCAATTGCTTTGCTGATTATTACCATTTGTCCCAATGCCGCGGGGGCGGCGGTCATAACGGGAAAGTTGGGCGGCAGTGAAACAACCGTTACGACGTACACCATACTCAGCAACATCCTTGCATCCATAGCCATTCCCCTTTTGTTCCCTTTGGCCGGTGCGATGGGTGACGGAACATTTTTCATGCAATTCCTCGCCATCATCATGAAAACATTTCCCATACTCATCCTGCCGCTGCTTCTTGCATGGGGCTTTCGTTTCTTCTTGCCCAATGCGCATGCGTACATACTGAAAAGATTCAAAGGAGTAGCGTTTTATATATGGGCAATAAACCTTATGATATTAATGGGACAAGGTTTTCGAACGCTCGTCAATGAAGAAGGGAGTTTTCTTCACAAAACTGTCCCCATGTTGGCCGGTCTTTTATGCTGCATCGTTTTTTTCCCTATTGGTAAAAGGTTGGGAAGAAGGGATCAGGACAGCATCAGCAGCGGCCAGGGGTTAGGTCAGAAGAATACCATTTTTGCCATTTGGATTACCATGATATATTTCAATCCCATCATGTCACTTGCGCCGGTGAGTTACGTTGTGTGGCAAAACATCGTGAATTCTTGGGAGTTGGGTCGTCATGCGTCACGCATAAAGAATTAAGAGAGAGGAATATACAACAAACAAAAGGAAAAGGCAGGCTCCCTCCCAACGGCATATTTCGTATTTTGTTCTCGTAAAGAACCACAACAAAGGCACGCTGACGAGAAAAGCGACCAAATCCAACAATGTGAAGCCTCTTGCATCCAAAGGTCGTATGGAACCGGCCACTCCCAATATGAAAAGAATGTTGAACAAGTTGCTCCCAACCACGTTTCCAATGGCAAGTCCGGTTTGACCTTTGCGTGCGGCGCTCACGCTTGTGGCAAGTTCAGGCAGCGAAGTGCCCCATGCCGCAATGGTGAGTCCGACAACGGCGTCACTGATGTTCAAAACATGGGCGATATCCGTCGCCCCTTTGACAAAAACGCGACTGCCAATTACCAAAGCAGCCAAACCGACTGCCACTTTCAGCATACATTTCCACAATTTGACATCCGTAGCAATGCCTTTAACCTCTTTTGACTGTTGGCGGCTTTGACGTAAAGTGACAAAGAGATAAATTCCGAAACTGACCAAAAAGATGAAACTTTCACTTTGTAAAATGGTGCCGTCGAAGAAGATGAACAACGACAGCAGCAAAGAGGCAAACACGCACCACGGCATATCTCTCATTACCATTTCACGGCTGATTGCAATGGGAGCGACCATGGCCGTAACACCCATTATTGCGAGGATGTTGAATATGTTGCTGCCAAGGACGTTTCCGACCGCCATTGCGGAAGAACCTTGGATTTGCGCCATCAAACTTACGGCTAGTTCTGGTGCCGATGTACCCAAGGCAACGATGGTCAATCCTATGACCAATTCCGATACATGAAATTTCCTTGCCAATCCACCAGCTCCTTCCGTGAAGCCATCCGCTCCCCAAAGGACCGAGACAAGACCCATTAAAACAAGTATGATGTTCAAAAGCATGACGCTCAAAATTAAGTTGAATACATCGCAAAAATACAGTTTTTTCTTCTATTCTACAAGAGAAAGAGAAAACAACCGGTGGTATTCCGTGATTTTGTTCATGTTCATGACACATTGATGAAATATTTCTTATATTTGTATTCCAAATTTTCACACTATGAAAAAAGCATATATCTTGTTCTTTCTTACCTTGCTTGCCTGCAGTGCATTAGGGCGCAATTACCAAAAAGCCATCCAGCAGGTGGACTTTTCTCAAGTTTTGATACACGACCGTTTTTGGACACCCAGGTTGGAAAACAATGTTCGGAACACACTGCCTGTATGTATAGATCAAATAGAAAACAAAACGGGGCGCATACGAAATTTTGAAAAAGCCGCCATTCCCGCAGGGCCACATTCAGGTATTTTTTTTGATGATTCCGATGTGTACAAGGCAGTAGAGGGCATGGCATACAGCTTGGTAAACAATCCTGATGCGGAATTGGAAAAGAAAGCCGATGCATGGATTGAAAAATTCGCGGCGGCGCAGCAACCAGATGGCTACATCAATACATTTTATACCATCAATGGCTTGGACAGACGTTGGACAGATATGGACAAGCACGAGATGTATTGTGCCGGGCATTTGATAGAAGCCGGTATCGCCTACCAAAAGGCAACGGGAAAACGTACCTTGTTGAACATTGGTCAAAAGATGGCAGATTACATGATGACGGTGTTCGGACCGAAAGGGCGCCCTTGGGTGGCGGGGCATGAGGAAATCGAGTTGGCGCTCTGCAAATTGTATGGCGTAACGAAAGATGAAAAATACCTTGATTTCGCATATTGGCTTCTCGAACAACGCGGGCATGGCCATGGGAGTCATGGGGATGACCGTAAGTGGAATCCCCATCACTATCAGGACGTAATCCCCGTTCGCAATTTGAGAACCATTTCCGGCCATGCCGTCCGTGCCATGTATTTGTTTTGCGGAATGAGCGATATTGCCGCTTTCCGCGACAACACCGGTTATCTTGAAGCACTTGATTCCCTGTGGGAAGATGTCGTGAAACGTCAGATGTATATTACCGGCGGCATCGGTGTGGCCTATCGCAGCGAGGGTTTTTCTCAACCTTATGACTTGCCGAATTACGACGCTTATTGTGAAACGTGCGCTTCCATCGGAATGGTGCTTTGGAATCACCGCATGAACGAGTGGAAGGGTGACGGTTGCTATGTGGATGTTTTGGAACGCTCTTTATACAATGGCGTGCTGTCCGGGCTCAACCTGAAGGGTGACCGTTTTTTCTATGTCAATCCTTTGGCTTCTCATGGCAATCATCATCGCCAGGAGTGGTACGGCTGCGCTTGCTGCCCAAGCAACCTTTGTCGCTTCATTCCTTCCATCGGCAGTTATATTTACGCCACTTCAAGAGATGCGCTTTGGGTAAACTTGTATATCGGAAACGAAGCCAAGTTCAAAGTCGGCAAGCGTGAGGTTCAACTCAAGATGACCACACAATATCCCTTTGAAGGAAATACAACCTTGACGTTGCAAACAACGTTCAAGGGAGACGTGCGTCTGCGCGTGCCCGGGTGGTGCAAGTCATTCGGCATAGGTGTCAATGGTCAACCGGCAACACATACGCAGGAGCGCGGATATGCCGTCATTCAGCGCAAATGGAAGAAAGGGGATGTCATCAGCATTGACTTCGCAATGCCCGTAGAACTTGTTTCGGCCGATCCCCGCGTGCGTGAAGATTTGGGAAAACGAGCCGTGCAGCGCGGTCCGTTGGTATATTGTGCGGAGTCCATTGACAACAAGGACAGTTTTCAGAAAATGTGGTTAAATGGCGACGAAAACTGGACCGTCAATTGGTGCGAAGATTTGGGTGGCATAAACCGCATTTCCTGCAGTCATGACAATCAAGACATCAATTTAATTCCTTATTACAGTTGGGACAATCGTGAGGCATGCGAAATGAAGGTTTGGTTGGATTTCAAATGACTTTTGTTTTCTCGCAATGTCACAAATGCGCATGCAAGGCATATAAAAATCCAGAAACGGAATTTTTCCATTTTTTCGCATAGCACATTCCTCAATTTTCAGTATTTTTGCCATTTAATTTAATAACACATAATATATGGATAATCGTTTCAATCGGACTTTGGTCACCGCGGCCTTGCCTTATGCCAATGGAGGAGTCCACATAGGGCATCTTGCGGGAGTCTATGTTCCTGCCGACATTTATGTACGTTACTTGCGTCTGAAAGGCGAAGACGTTCTTTTCATCTGCGGTTCAGACGAACACGGAGTGCCTGTCACCATGCGTGCGCGCAAGGAAGGATGCACCGTGCAGGAGGTTGTTGACCGTTACAATGCCATTATCAAAGACAGTTTCAAGGAATTTGGCATCAGTTTTGATACATTCGGACGCACGACTTCCAAAACCCATTACCGCGTTGCAAGCGAAATATTCCGTACCATATACGACAAAGGGCTTTTTGTTGAAGAAGAATCGGAGCAATACTACGATGAGGAAGCCAAGACATTCCTCGCTGACCGCTACATCGTTGGAGAATGTCCTCATTGCCATGCAGAGGGGGCATACGGAGATCAATGCGAGAAATGCGGCAGTGCACTGAGTCCAACTGAACTCATCAACCCTCATAGTACCGTCAGTGGAAGTCAACCGGTTCTCAAGAAGACGAAGCACTGGTACCTGCCTCTCGACAAGTATCAACCCTGGTTGGAAGAATGGATCCTGAAAGGTCACAAGGAATGGCGTTCCAACGTCTATGGCCAGTGCAAAAGTTGGTTGGATACCGGCCTGCGTCCAAGAGCGGTCAGCCGTGACCTGGATTGGGGAATTCCCGTACCCGTGGAGGGAGCGGAAGGCAAGGTACTCTATGTGTGGTTCGACGCTCCGATAGGTTATATCAGCAATACCATTGACCTTCGTCCAAATGATTGGGAAAAGTGGTGGAAAAGCGAAGATACCCGACTCATTCATTTCATTGGAAAGGACAATATCGTGTTCCACTGCATCGTGTTCCCAACCGTACTCAAGGCGGAAGGTAGTTACATCCTGCCTGACAATGTGCCGTCCAATGAATTCTTGAATTTGGAAGACAATAAGATATCCACTTCCCGAAACTATGCCGTTTGGTTGCATGATTACCTGAAAGACTTTCCTAAAAAACAGGATGTCCTACGCTATGTGCTGACTGCGAACGCACCGGAAACCAAAGACAACAATTTCACATGGAAAGATTTCCAGGCGCGCAACAACAACGAGTTGGTTGCGGTTTATGGAAATTTTGTAAACCGTGCCTTGCAACTGACAAAGAAATACTATGGCGGCGTTGTTCCTGTCTTGGGTGAAATGACGGATTATGACCGACAGATTATTTCAGATTTCACCGATGTCAAGAACCGAATGGAACAGTTGTTGGATACCTTCCATTTCCGCGATGCGCAAAAAGAAGCAATGGAACTGGCGCGCATAGGCAACAAATATCTTGCTGAAAGTGAACCTTGGAAACTCATCAAGACGAATCCCGAGCGCGTAAAGACTGTTTTGTACATATCGCTGCAATTGGTCGCAAACCTCAGCATAGCTTTTGAACCGTTTCTTCCTTTCAGTAGCGAGCGACTGAGAAAGATGATTAATTTGGATGCTTTCAACTGGAATGACCTTGGGCGTTTGGATATATTGAGCGAAAATCATCAAATGTCCGAACCATCTCTGCTGTTCAGCAAGATAGAGGATCCGGAAGTGGAGGCCCAGGTGAAACGCCTTGAAGATACCATAAAAGAAAACGAGGCGGCTCAACATAAAGCGGAGCCGGTAAAGCCCAATGTCGCTTTTGACGATTTTGGAAAATTGGACATCAGGGTCGGTCTTGTCACCGCTTGCGAAAAAGTACCGAAGAAGAACAAATTGTTGAAATTCACCATTGACGATGGCATGGGGGGGCGTACCATTGTGAGCGGCATAGCGCAACATTACAAACCCGATGAATTGGTAGGAAAGCAAGTTTGCTTCATCGCCAATTTCGCGCCGCGCAAATTCGGTGATATCGAAAGTCAGGGCATGATCCTCAGTGCCGTAGATTTTGATGAATCATTGAGTGTAGTCACCACTTCCAAGACCGTCAAGCCGGGAAGCAAAGTTGAATAGTCATTTTTAATCGCATGGAAACCACCAGACAAATAAAAATAGGGCGTCTCATACAGAAAGAACTCAGTGAGATGTTTCTTGTCCAAGCCAAGGCCATGCCCGGGATTGTGCTGACGGTAAGTCACTGCCGCATTTCCCCAGACTTGAGTTACTGCAGTGTATATCTGAGCGTATTCCCATCCGCAAGGGCGCAGGAAACGGTAGAAGCCGTCACGGCGAACGGCAGAACCGTCCGCTATGATTTGGGACAAAGGCTGCGCCATCAGTTGCGCATTATTCCCGAATTGCGTTTCTTCGTGGACGATACGCTGGATCAGATGGAACATATAGATGAATTATTGAAGAAATAGCATTTCCGTCATTCAAGGAGTGAGGACGCATGCAGTCCTCACTCCGCTCATGTCACTTAAATGAATTTTCCATTTTACATTGCGCGCAGATACCTTTTCTCGAAAAAGAGTCACAATGCCATTAACATCATTTCCTTGATTTCCATGTTAGGCGTTGCCATTACTTCCATGGCGATGATTTGCGTTCTGTCTGTATTCAACGGCTTTCAAGATCTTGTCGCGTCATGTTGCACAGAGTTTGATCCCATATTGAAAGTCCAACCGACCATCGGGAAGACTTTTAATCAAAACGATTCCATCATTGAAACCATAAAAAAAGACAAAGACGTCAGCGTTGTATGTGGTGTTCTTGAAGATAAGGCCATGGCGCAATATGGAGAGAAACAAGCGATGATAACCTTGATGGGTGTGGAAGACAATTTTGCGGCGTGTACGAACATCGAAAATGCCTTGTATGGAAATGGTGAATTCATACTTCATGCCGATGTGCTGAACTACGGAGTTCCCGGTATCCGTTTGGCCATGTTCTTCGATATGGGGAGTAGTTTTACGGATCCCATTGAAATCTATACGCCGCGTGCGATGGCGGAAGTCAATGTGGCCAATCCTTTGGAGAATTTCAATCAGGATGAATTGAATTCCACAGGCGTTGTCTTCTCTGTAAACCAAAAGAAATACGATCAGGAATATATCATTTCGTCCCTAAAGTTTGCACAGCGAATGTTTGAGAAAGACAACCAGCTAAGTGCTTTGGAACTTAAATTGGCGGAGGGCGCCGATTGTGACAAAGTGCAGGAAAGACTGCAGAGACTCGTCGGGAGAAAATTCAAGGTTGCCAACAGATACGAACAGCAGGATGATGTTTTCCGTATCATGAAAACGGAAAAATACATGTCGTATGTTTTTCTTACTTTTATTCTCTTGACCGCGTGTTTCAACATTGTCGGCTCTCTTTCCATGCTCATCATTGACAAAAAGAAAGACATTCAGACCATACGCGATTTAGGCGCCAACGAGAAACAAATCCGTCAGATATTTTTGTTGGAAGGACGAATGATTTCCATAAATGGTGCCATAATGGGAATTATCATAGGCATCATACTCTGTCTCATTCAACAAGTGTTTGGTGTCATTTCGTTAGGAGAACAATCCGGTGCCTTTATTGTGGACAGTTACCCCGTAACAGTCAGAGTATCCGACATTATCCTTACGTTTGTTACGGTGCTTGTGGTTTCCTTCATCACGGCATGGTATCCGGTAAAGGTGTTGAGTCAGAAACTGACGGAAAGATGAAAGGTTTCAAGGTGGAACCGCATAAATCCCACAACATTGTTTTGAATTTCGTCAAAAGTTCAAAACATGTTTTCAAATGACAAATGCTCTGAATGGATTTTCTCATTCAAGAAGAACTGGGCGCTTTCGTCAAATTTCTCACAGGATTCTGTGGTTAAGAAACTGCAGGCGCCCCCTTTCGTAAGGCGGCTCTCCATCTCGGAGTGGCGTTTTAAATAATCCTGCAACCTTTCCGCGACGTATTTGCCCTGTTGCATTACGTTGACATGTTTCGGGATGTATTGTCGTATCTTTGAAACAAGGAAAGGGAAGTGCGTACATCCCAGCAACAGTAAATCTATCTTAGTGTCACGGGCCAAAATGTTGTCAATGTATTTTTTCACAAAATAATCCGCCCCTGGTTTGTCGTATTCAAAGTTCTCAACCAACGGCACCCACATGGGGCAGGCTTGTCCAACAACGGTGATGTCGGGATGTAATTTTCGGATTTCCATTTCATAGGAATTGGAATCGATGGTCCCTTGGGTGGCCAGCAATCCAACATGACGGGTTACGGTCAACGAGCCTATGATTTCAGCGGTCGGACGAATTACGCCGAGTACGCGTCTGTTTTGATCAAGCCTTGGCAAGTCATTCTGCTGGATGGAACGCAGAGCTTTTGCGGATGCCGTGTTGCATGCCAGTATTACAATATGGCAGCCACGCTCGAAAAGGGCCGTGACACCTTGCAAGGTATATCGATAAACCACGTCAAATGAACGTGTGCCGTAAGGCGCCCGTGCGTTGTCTCCCAAAAACAAGTAATCGTAACGTGGCAGGAGAGATCGAATTTCCCGCAACACCGTCAAACCGCCAAAACCTGAATCAAAGACTCCGATAGGTCCGGATGTTTGAGGAAAAGAAACCGATTGTGAGTGTTCCATTTGTCGCAAAGAAAATATCTTTTATGGAATGGGTTCCTCTGTATCTTTGATGACCGGTGCGGTGATGCTCTGTCCGTCCACGAAAGGTGCGATTAAGGGTATGACTTTGCCTGCCAGTCGTGCTTTTACAATATCGGTCAAATCCTTGCCTGCCTGATGGTGAATGAACGGAAAATCCTTATTGTCTGTGTTTAGAATAAAAATCAATCCATTTTCTTGACCAATCAGTGCCAATGCGCTGTCCAGCTTGGCTATCAAAGGTTGCATCATTTCATCTTCCGCTTTGTTAAGCAGGCGTTCAGCTTCTTTTCTGAAAGAAACACCCTGTTCCATTGCCACCTGCAATTCTTTCTGTCGTTTCAACATGATTTCCTGTGGGAAATTTTTTTGTCCGTCCAAAAAATCCGCAAACATCTTCTTGAATTTCTCTTCGTTGTATTGAGCCTCCTTGTCGTACTTCTCACGTAGATTGTTCAATGATTGCTGCGCCGCTGCATATTCCGGCATGTTTTGCAACACATTCTTATAACCAAGATATCCAAACTGATACTGCTGCGTCTGCTGTGTCTGTGATGCTTGTTGCGACCAAGCATCATCAGGCGACAGGACTGACAAGGCAATGACAACAGAAGCAAATAATATTCGCGGGCTATTCATACTCTTGTTTTAAGATTTGTCGATGCAAAGATAGATTTAAATTTTCACTTAACCTGAAATTGCCTCACAAAACACCAAACTTTAAGTTTACTTAACAGATGCCCGCAAAAATGCGCTTACAGCTTCTGCCATTTTCCGGCCTTTGTCCGGGGTCAGTTTCGGAAAACCATGGTGGTCACCATCCACCGTATATAATTCCGCCGGTACGCCACGTTTCCGCAACGCTTGATAGAGGTCGGTGGATTGCTTGTAGGGTACTATCACGTCCGAATCACCATGCAGGATGATGGTAGGCACGGCGCGGTTCAAGTATGTCACGGGGGAATATGCTTTGGCAACTTTTCTGCGAAGTTTCGGATGGTCTGCATCCTGTTTCGTGAACGCATTCAACAGCACCTCGCGTATTTCAATGTAATCTTTCCAAATGTTCTTGTCAAATTTTTTCTTAAATTCAGTTTTGGTCATGCCGGCTTGAAGCAGGTCATCTATGTCAGTAGGGCCAAAAATATCCACCACCCCATTTACGGCGCTGCTGTATCCCCGTAATTCAGGCGCGCCAAACGCCACACACTCCGGCGCCCATCCCGTCATCAAGGCCAAATGCCCCCCGGCGGAACCACCACCTACAACAATGTGGTTAATGTCAAAGTCATACTTGCCACTCATCTTCCTTACCCAACGTACCGCGTCTTTGCAGTCACTCAAGGGGTCGGGAAAACAAAGGCCGTTGTCTTTTGAAATTAGGCGGTATTCCACGCTCACGACACTGTAACCATCCTTCATCAGACGAGTGCAGATGTCCCTCAAAAAATGGCCGCGCACTTCCCTGCAACTACCGTACATCCACGCACCTCCATGAAAATATATGAACACGGGGTGCAGTTTGCCATCAGGAATGTTCTTTGACTGGTACAAATCCAATTTCAAGGGCGTACCGTCTATTTGTTTATACACAATATCCTCCGTTAGATTTATTTCGGGAGTATCACCGAAACAAGTCCAACTGATAGCAAACAAAAACAAACATGAAATAACAATACGTTTCAACATCTTCCAATGATTAGAAATATCACGCAAATTTACAAAAAATGTCAAATTTTATTTTACCAAACAATAAAAAGAACTATATTTGCCCCATATTTCTTTGGAAAAGTGTTCAATTCCCTGACACTTTGCAATTGTACGATTAATTATTACAAGGATAAAACTAAATCTATGGACAGAAGGGATTTTATTAAAAAGGCGGCAGCAGTAGGATTAACGCTCTACGCTTCGCCCATGTTGGTGAGGGCAGCGGACCAGCAGACGAAGAAAACCGGTGCCAACGACAAGATTCGTGTGGGTCTCATTGGCTGTAATAATATGGGATTCTCTGATTTGCAGTCGTTCCTCCGCAACTCGGAGGTTGAATGTATCGCGCTTGCCGACATTGATAGTAAGGTATTGGAACGGCGCGCCGCCGAAACCGAAAAAATTCAGGGTAAGAAAGTCAAGAATTTGTATTCGGATTGGCGTCGACTGATTGACAACAAAGATGTGGACGTGGTCATTATCGGTACGCCCGATCATTGGCATTGTCTGCAGTTGGTGGCAGCGTGCGAAGCCGGCAAGGACGTTTATTGTGAAAAACCCTTGGGCAACAGCATCGAGGAATGCAACATCATGGTTCGTGCGGCTCAGAAATATGATCGTGTCGTGCAGGTTGGTCAATGGCAGCGCAGCGACCCTCACTGGCAGGATGCCATGGATTTTGTCCACAGTGGGAAATTAGGGAAGATACGAACCGTAAGAGTGTTCTCTTACCAGGGGTGGTGTCCGTCCATTCCCGTGGTGGCTGATGAGCCGGTTCCCGAGGGTGTTGACTATGACATGTGGCTCGGTCCGGCGCCCAAACGTCCATTCAACAGAAACCGTTTCCATTTCACCTTCAGGTGGTTTTGGGATTACGCCGGTGGGTTGATGACCGACTGGGGCGTTCATCTGCTTGATTATGCCCTCTACGGAATGAATGTCACCGCACCAAAAACCATCATGGCATCGGGAGGCAAGTTCGGGTACCCAGAAGACGCCTGCGAAACGCCCGACTTGCTGCAGACGGTCTATACTTTCGATGGTTTCACCGTTCTTTGGGACCATGCCATTGGCATCAACGACGGCGCTTACGGACGTACCCATGGCTTGGGTTTCGTAGGTGAGAATGGCACGTTGGTGGTTGACCGAAGCGGTTGGGAAGTTATTCCGGAAAATGTCTCAGGGAAAAAACGCATGGAACCGGTGGAATTGCATAAATCCTACGGCGGTGGCGGACTCAATCTCCATGTCAAGAATTACCTCGAGTGTATCAAGAGCCACAATCGTTTGGGTTGCAATGCCAACATAGAAATCGGCGCTCACATTGCCAAGTTCTCACAATTGGGAAATATTGCTTATCGAACGGGCAAGAAACTTGTTTGGGACGGAAAATCGTTCGGAGATGCCGAGGCGGACAAGTATCTCTGCAAGACTTATCGCAATCCTTGGAAACTTCCGAAAATTTAGGGAATGTTGTTGTTTTGGCATTAAGTTCAGTAATACTACTGCAATTCAATGAAACAAATCGTTTTTTTATGGTTGGTTGTCGCCTTGTTGTGCGCAACATCATGTACAAGCAAGTTCAATCCGGCGTTGGCGCAACAAAAAATTTCAGAAGCGGAGGCGGAGGTCAGCGAAGCAAGCGTGCTTGTCCAGAAAATGGCCTCACGTTTTGACAGCGTCCAGAACGTCAAGTACAGGACGGAAGCGGACAAAGATTCAGCCATCAATGTCGCCGAAGAAAACGTGGCTAAGGCAAAATCCATATTTGAACATGCCCGGCAGAAGTTTGAAGCAGCCAAACAAGCTTACAAGGATGCAACCGACACCGATTATGTAGACACGCTCTATCAAGTTGTGGAATGTGACAATACCGAACCGGAGTAACCACTGTTGTATTGGACTCAGTGGGTGCAAACGGTTGAAAAGTCAGGAATATGCCGTAAAACAAACTGAGAATCAGTGAGTCGCAGATAAACAAGACTGCCGGCAAAGCAGCCGAGGCTAATTGAATGAATAGAGTGGTTTTCCATGAATATCAACGAAAGGCCAACGATTTTCTTGAACAACAAAAACCGTGCGGGTTTCAAAATGGAGTCCTTGTTCACAAGAGCAAGGACTCCATTTCTTGACATCTTTGCTTATCGCGAATGGGGCATTTTCAATATTAAACTTTGGTTGGTGACATGATTGAACATATTTCTTTGGACGAAAAATGCAAGTATAAAGATGTGACTTAAATCCGCGACTTGGTTATTGATTGTTTATTATATGTTATTGATCAACAAAATGTTGTTAGGTAACTTTGTCATGTCGGATTTTTCACTGCTTTGGTGACTGGAAACCGAAAGCGACAAAACCGTAACAGACATGGCGAAAGCAGCAATGAAATCCGGGAATCTCACTCCGTTTGGAGGAATGTTTCCAACCATGGGGCAATTTGCCTTCATGCTATAGTCAATGATTATTTACACCTTTATGTTTTGAATGAGAGAGTATTTTTGGAATGAAATAAGCATATCTCGCCCAATTATATTATCTTTGCAATCAAATACAATCAATGGAAGATACCTATAACATACATAGTGGAGGTCACGGAACCCAAACCGACCGCGAATACGAAAATGCACTAAGACCTTTGGCCTTTGAAGATTTCAATGGGCAGATGAAGGTTGTGGACAATCTGCGTGTTTTTGTCGAAGCGGCAAAGCATCGAGGTGAACCATTGGACCATACTTTGCTTCATGGTCCGCCGGGACTCGGAAAAACCACGCTTTCCAACATCATCGCAAACGAGCTTGGCGTAGGTTTCAAAATCACCTCCGGTCCCGTGTTGGACAAACCTGGAGATTTGGCGGGCATTCTCACGTCGCTTGAAACGCATGACGTATTGTTTATCGATGAAATACATCGTCTTTCACCTGTCGTGGAAGAATACCTGTATTCCGCAATGGAAGACTACCGCATCGACATCATGATAGACAAAGGACCTTCCGCACGAAGTATTCAGATAGATCTCAATCCGTTCACGCTTGTGGGCGCCACCACAAGAAGCGGTCTGCTGACCGCGCCTCTTCGTGCGAGGTTCGGCATCAACCTGCATTTGGAATACTACGACGCGGAAATCCTGAAGCACATCATCAAGCGTTCTTCCAAGATACTCAAAATGGGAATTGATGAAGACGCCGCCATGGAAATTGCGCGCAGAAGCAGAGGAACGCCCCGCATAGCCAATGCCCTTTTGCGAAGAGTGCGCGATTTCGCACAAGTGAAAGGTAACGGTTACATTGACCTCAAAATTGCAAGTTACGCCCTGAACGCCCTGAACATAGACAATTTCGGGCTGGACGAAATAGACAATAAAATACTCCGCACCATTATCGACAAGTTCGGCGGAGGTCCCGTGGGACTTACCACCATCGCTACGGCCATTGGTGAGGATGCCGGGACCATTGAAGAGGTGTATGAACCATTCCTCATCATGGAGGGTTTCATCAAACGAACGCCGAGAGGAAGGGAACTCACCCCCTTGGCATACGAGCATTTGGGTTGTGAGCGAAACCCGCGCGCAAAGGGAGTTAACGACAGTCCCACTCTTTTTGATTTCTGAGGATGCGCTTTCAGTCGAGAATAAGCCATTTAATAATACTAACAAAACATGATTTCTTACAATACGGATGGTGTCAAGATGCCTGACATAAAAAAACGTGAAACAACGGCATGGCTCAAAAAAGTCGTTGGTCTGTATCAATGCAAAATCGGGGAAATAGCTTACATTTTCTGCAGTGACGACAAAATACTTGAAGTCAACAGGCAATACCTCAAGCATGACTATTACACGGACATCATTACTTTTGACTATACGGAAGGAAACACCATCAATGGTGACATATTCATAAGTATTGACACAGTTGCAAGCAACGCCAAGCAATTTGGCTCTCTTTATGAAACGGAACTTCACCGCGTAATTGCGCATGGCGTACTTCATTTATGCGGCATTGACGACAAGGGACCCGGGGAAAGGGAAATCATGGAGGCTGCGGAAAACGAAGCCCTCGCATTGCTGAATTTGTCGTGAAAGTCATCATTGATAACAAAATTCCGTTCATCCGCGAGACCGCCGAACGTCTGTTTGACGAAGTGTTGTATCTCCCGGGATGTGGTATATCGGCTGACGACGTCAAGGAAACCGACGCCCTCATTGTCAGAACTCGTACCAAGTGCGACAAAACCTTGTTGGAAGGAAGCAAAGTACAATTCGTTGCCACTGCTACCATAGGTTACGACCATTTGGACACCCGGTGGTTGGACATGAACCACATACACTGGACCAATTGTCCGGGATGCAACGCCACCTCAGTGGCGCAATATGTCCGCAACAGTCTCATTGTGCTTCATCAAAAAGGCATCATCCATCTGCCCGCTGCCAGCGTGGGTGTAGTCGGTGTGGGACACGTGGGTACTGCGGTATGTGAAACTCTAAGGGAATTCGGCTGTCGTCTTTGGCCGTGCGACCCACCCCGCGCTGAAATGGAACACCTTGAAACATTCCATTCATTGAAGGAATTGGCGGAAAACTGCGATGTCATCACGTTCCACACTCCGTTGACATACACAGGGAAACACGCATCGTACCATCTTGCAGACAAGGACTTTTTCCAACATTTAAGCAAGAAGCCCGTCATCGTCAACGCGGCGCGCGGTGGCGTCGTCCAAGAAAACAGTCTGCTGCAAGCCTTGAAAGAAGGAAAAGTACGCGCTGCCATCATTGATACATGGGAAAAAGAACCAAACATTTCAGCGGAATTGTTGGAGCAGGCCGTCGTAGCCACCCCTCACATAGCCGGGTACTCCGCTGACGGAAAGGCGAACGCCACACGCATGGCACTCGCGGCGGTATGCGATTTTTTTGACATTCACGCAGAAATCGACATCCAACCGCCGCGTCTTGAAAAATCCATCCAGCCGGTCAATGACGTTCTGTCGCGTCATCTNNATGCAACTTTACAATCCTTTGAACGATACCATGCGTCTTAAAGCGAACCGATTTGAATTTGAGCGTCTGCGGGAGAACTATCCTCTCAGACGCGAGATGTGGGAACAATAATTCACAAAATAATGAAAGCATACATATTATTAGCCCCGGGTTTTGAAATCATCGAAGCGCTCACACCCGTCGATGTACTTCGCAGAGCAAAAGTCGAAACCATTACACTTTCCATCACCAACAATTTCAATGTCACCGCCTCGAACAATGTCACCGTGCAAGCCGACGCATTGCTCAGTGAAGATTTGCCATTGGCGGATGTGTTGATTCTGCCCGGCGGTTTCCCTGGGTATGAAAATTTGGGATTGAGCAAAGCCGTTGCCAACATTCTCATAAGACACCAACAGGCGGGGAAGTTCATTGCCGCCATCTGCGGCGCCCCGACGGTTCTTGACCGCAATGATATCGCCGTGGGTTGCACCTTGACCGGCCACAGCAGCGTGAAAGACAAGATGCACCGCTACAACTACACCGGAAACAGCGTAGAGCAGGACGGGCGCATCATCACCGCCATCGGCGCCGGCCATTCGTTGCCTTTCGCTTTTGCCATACTCAAAAATCTGACCGATGAAGAAACAGTCAACAAGGTCAAACGTGGCATGGAACTCGCTTAGTCGCGTTTGGAAATTTTGAAACAGTTCTTTCATAAATCCATCTCATCATGTTTGATGCTTTAAACTGATGATGGTATATCACTGCCTGTCAGAATAAGGCTGAAACTTGTAATTGGGTTTCAGCCTTATTCTTGAATCAAGAAATATTTCAGAGGGTAGCAATAATCGAGTTCTGGAAATTTGGCATCCTTGTTGTGATTTTTTTCATTAATAATTTGTAGAAATAATGTCTTTTCTGTAATTTTGCTCAAAAGTTATCATGGTGTTATTGTTTTGGCGATAAGATGCCATCGTATTGTAAATAATTGGAATCAAAAATACGTTTAACAATTATCATATGAATTATAGAATTTCATTCCTGTCAATGCTGTGTGTCCTTGCAGCGTCGGTAGGAGCTAAATCTGAAAAGGATATGTTGTATAATAAAGTAGGGGTATGTACTTCGCCAACGAATGGAGGACTTGTGAAGTCAGCCGGGGGGCATCACTTGGAGGTGGCTATCAGTTCTTTCTTGATACCCGAAAAAAGCGATGCGGAGTTTGAGAGGAATGCACAGATTGCCAAGGAGTGTCCGGTACCGATGGAATCGGCAAATGGTTTTTTTCCGGGTGACATAAAACTAACGGGCCCCCACGCGGATATGGAACGAGCGTTGCGTTATACGGAAGTGGCGATGCGCCGCGCATCCGAAATAGGGTTGAAAACCGCCGTCTTGGGAAGTGGTGCAGCCCGCGAGATACCCGAGGGTTGGACGAAGGAAAGGGCGGTGGAACAATTCTGCAATCTTTTGGTCATGATGGGACCTATCGCAAAAAAATACGGTGTCACCATTGTGATTGAGCCTTTGCGGAAGCAGGAGTGTAATTTCATCAATACCGTTCAGGAAGGATACGAAATTGCAAAAAAGGTAAAGCATCCCAATATTCGCGTCTTGGCGGATATCTATCACATGACCCAAGAGAATGAAGGTCCGCAATCCATTGTACTTGCCGGTAGGGAATACCTTCGTCACGTCCATATCGCGGAAAATGCCAAACGTACCGCCCCTGGAGTGGATGGCGACGATTTCACACCTTATTTCCGTGCATTGAAAAAAATCAAGTACAAGGGAACCATTTCGATTGAGTGTGGTTGGAGCAATATAAACGAACAACTGAAGAATTCTTTCGATGAGGTGAAGCGTCAGCTTCATCAAGTCTATGACAAATAGTAAACCATTAAAAAATATAACATTATGCAAACACGTAGAGAATTTCTCAAGAATGGCATGCGAGGAACCGTTGGGCTTACCTTGCTGAGCACAGGATTGCCTACCAGTTCTTATGCCAGGGTTCTTGGTGCCAATGACAAGGTGCGGGTGGGTATCATCGGTTTTTCCGACCGTTTTCGTGGTTCCCTTCTTCCCGCCTTCATGGCTAATGCAAAGGATTTCAATTTTGAAATCGTCGCCGTTTCAGATATATGGAAGCTTCGCCGCGAGGAGGCCGCAAAGCATTTCAAGGAGAAGTATGGAATCGACGTGAAGCTCTTCCGCAACAATGAAGAACTTTATGACGCCAAGATGTGTGATGCCGTCATAGTATCGACGGCGGATTTCCAACATGCCCAGCATTGTATTCAGGCAGTCCACGCTGGTTGTGACGCATACGTGGAGAAACCTTTCGCTGAGACAATGGAAGATGCACGCGCCGCCTTGAAAGCAGTCAATGAAACCGGTAGAATCGTTCAGATTGGCTCACAGCGCCGTTCAGCACCGAACTATCAAGCGGCCTACGACTACATCAACTCGGGTAAATTTGGCAAGATTACCATGGTAGAGATGAGTTGGAACGTAAACCAGCCGGGTCGTTGGCGCAGAAAAGCTTTGGTTGAGAAATGTTTTGAAGAAGATACCGATTGGAAACGTTTTCTGTTGAATCGTCCCAAGGAAGCATGGGATCCCCGAAAGTATTTGGAATATCGTCTTTTTTGGCCGTTCTCTTCCGGTATTCCCGGACAATGGATGTCGCATCAGATTGATACGGTTCATTGGTTTACCGGCTTGTCACACCCCTTGAGCGTGGCCGCCAATGGTGGTATTTATTGTTGGAACGATGGCCGTCGCAATTTCGATACCATCACAGCCGTGTTTGAATATGGAAAGCCCAACAGCGAAGACAAATTCCAGGTGCTTTATACATCGCGCATGCATAATGCGGCCGGCGGTGTGAAAGAACTCTATTTCAGCAATGGCGGAACGCTTAATTTGGATACCAATCAGATATCATCTGAAGGTGGCTTGACGGAGAATTTTGCCAAGGAGATGGGCATGAACGCCAATATGTTGGAAAGTTACAAGTTGCCCGACGTAAAGGTGGAAACCAGCGCCAACACCGGTGGCGATCCCATGACTTTCCTGCACATGCGCAATTGGATGGAGTGCGTAAGAAGCCGCAAGACCCCAAATGCGCCCGCTCAGGCCGGTTTCAATCATTCCGCGGCTACCATCATGTGTAATGCTGCATTGCGTACGGGTGAAAAGGTGACTTTCGATGAGAAGAAGCAGGAAGTGCTTGCGGGTGGAAAGGTGTTCAAGTATTAGTATTGTCGGAGTTGTCTATGTTTCGTAAAGCGCACGGAAAGATAATTGGCGAGGCTGAAATTGTCAGATAAAACGAGTTCCACGTTGTTGGACAAGTAGGAAAGTTTCAATTCAATGAATTGTCATATTTTCGCATACGCTTGAACCGTTACCATAAATAACAAAGCCGAAAAAACCGTGGCTAAGACAGAAATGCCTTAGCCACGGTTAATCGTATTTTACGGTATTATTCTTGTTTTGTCTCGCTCTTGAATTTTTTCTCAAGTACGCGCATCCAATATCCTCCGATGACCGAACGAGCTTTGAATGCTATCATCCTCGCGTTTTTTGTATCGCTCCAGTCACTGATGGGAACACGGCTGGGTGTTTCATTGACATAGTCATACAGCGGCTTGACGAATTTTTCAAATGTAGGTTGGTCGGGAGACATGGCTGCCGTCCACATAATCCAATCGCTTTTGGTATAATCTTTCCTGCAGTCCAAGGGCAGTCCGTACTTGTTTTGGACGGTAAGATAGTAAGCGATTTCCTTTTCGAATACTTCGTCTTTGAAAAGTTTGGTGTTCCATAGTTTGTCCCATACCATGTTGTATTTTTGGCTCCAGGTGCTGTCGCGGTCAAAAGCCAAGCGGTAATGGTCGCCGTCAGATGCCATTTCTTCCCATTTTTCCGCCATTTCATGGGCGCGTTTCAGGAATTTTTCAGAAGTCGCCTTGTCACCCCTTTGTCCTGCCATCAAGCCATACCCGGCTACGCCGCATATGGCTTTTAGTGAAAGGTTGCAATTGTGCGCCCAGTGTCCCGCGAAATCGTCCGTACAGAGTTGTTCTTCCGGATCTTGGCCGTTTTCGGAGAGATAATTCGCCCAGGTGGTCAAAACATCCCAGTACTTGTCCACGAATTTCGTGTTGCCATCAAGAATGCAGAGGGTTGTGGCAAGGGTGATGATGTTTCCCGCTTCCTCCAAAGGCATGTCACCGCCATAGACCTGTCCGTTTGCTATTGGGTAAGTGCCAAGGTCATGGGCTGCAAATGGTTTTGTCCAACGTCCGGTGTAACTGTATTCCAATATGCTTGTCATCATGGCTTTTTGCAATTCCGGGTTGTACAACAGGAAGAGCGGCGCCTCTGGATAGGTTAAATCCACGGTGTTAACGCAGCCGTTGGAGTTGTTCTCCTTGCTGAAAAACATAAGATTGCCTTCCTTGTCGCGGAAAAGTTTGTGCGCTGCAATCACGTGGCGGTATGAGCCGGAAAGAATTTCAGCATATTGTTTTCCACCAACCGCCATTCCGTCGTCGTAAATGCGTTTGTCCAACTTGCGGCAATCTTTCATGATACTTTCATATCTGTTTTGCATATTCTTGAAAGCCTGCATGATGTTGACTTTGCCTTCGTGCGCCCAATATCCTTTGTAGCGGTGGTACATGTATTCAATGTCATCGATTTCGTCATAGCCCATCATGGCAAAACTGTTCGCCTTTTCCGTTTTTCCGAAATCGTGGACATACGAAAGTGTCGGTTGCTCCGAGGCTTTTCGGGCTATGTACTTTTTTTGCCCTTCAGGTTGGTTGTTTGCAGTGTCTGAATTCAATTCGGGAATTTTACCCGTTTGGATAAAAGCATTTTCCATTTCTGCGCAAGTTCCAATACCCACCTCGCCATTGACGGAGGGAAGATAGAAATAGCCCCAGTCAATGCAGATGTGGTCACCTTTCTTGGCAAGGATTGGTTGTTCAATGGTTCCCGTGCGTACTGCATTCATGCCATGCTCGCTCACGAAGGTACTTTCCGTTGGTTGGTATTCGTTATTGACGGCGCAGAGGGCGCTGGCTCCTAAATAGAGTTGGACATCATGTTTTGCTCCATCCGTGCTTCTGACTTGGGTGGAAATGTAATTGATTGGCATGCTGAGCAAATCATAGTCATCCATCAACATGGGTGCGGTGAAAACTACATCCAACTCAACCGGACCGCAGGAGAATGTATAGTAAGTGTTGGTTGCAAGTACGTTGACGTTCTTCTGTTCAGCCAGTTTGACATTGTTTTTCGGAAGTGTGTTCTTGTAGAGCCCGAAATCTGCATACGCACCACCGATTGTGTTGTGGCAATGGGCTGCAATCACATTCTTTCCTTCATGGAAGAGTGCCTTCTTTTCTCCGTCGAGATGAAGCGTGACATTATCAACCCATGTATTGCCGGTATTGACAATTTCAGTACCGTTGACATAAAGTTCAAAGACATCATCGTGGGAGTATATGAGGTATAGGTCGGAAGCCAAGTCTTCATCATTCAAGTCAATCGTTCGTCGCAGATAGATATCACTGTTTTCATCGCTCCATTTCGTACGTGTACATTCTGTGTTTCTTGACCCGAATGCAGCCGCTTTCTTCTCCCATTGCTTGGCATCGAAGTCTGTGTTCTGCCATCCTTTCTCAGGTGTGGCTTGGGTAAATTCTGCTTCCCAAGTGCTTTCATGTGCCATAGGCGCCAGGGGTGACAGCATGTATTCCTGGTTGTTTCCCATGAAACGGTAGGTAACGCCATCCACGCGTAGCATTCCGTTCAGTGGCTTTTTGTCATCCGTCCAGTGGCGCGTGGTGCCATCCGTGAGTTTGTCAAACGGTGACCAAATGCTCAGATACGGGTCTGACACAATCAAGGGTACGGAAGGGAGTCGAAGGTCGGTATTCGCAATGGGTTCGAAAAATGACTCTTTTGTTTCGCAAGACCAAAGTGAAGCAATTATCAAGCTTGCTATTAATGTTTTTTTCATAATGCGGAAATTTTGAATTGATGTTTACCGGATTTTACCATTTCTTCGAAAGAATAGGAGGGTAATGAGATTAAGGCGTCGCATCCTTTTGGTACGGATATGGATAATATCAGTTTTCCATTCTTTATTTTCCAACTACTTTCCACAGTGCCTTGGGGCGTTTTGAGAGAGGCTTGTGCTGAACCAATTTCGGGTATGATTTGCGGTGCAATGAGTAAATGCTTGAAACCAACGGATTCTTCGGTCTGTCTGATACCGCACAATCCGCCATAAAGCCACTCCATGAGATGTCCCAACATCAAGTGGTTGTTGGAAACGTTGGCGTACGCCTGCCAACTCTCTGTCAATGCCGTAGCCCCGTGGCCCAGTTGCCAACCGTAACCCGGCACGTCCGTGCGACTGTTCATTTTGTATATGACATCGCTGCGTCCCGCTTCCTGTAATGTCTGCAGGACAAAGCGGTATCCAACGTCACCTGCTGTCAGGGCATAGCCTCGTTTTTCGATGTCGGCAATAAGATTTTGCAAGACTTTTTCTCTGTCTTGGTTCTCTGTCAAACCTACATATAGCGACATTGCGTTGGCAGTCTGTGAATTGCGGTCGTAATAGCCTTCCGCTGAATGATAGTATTTCTTGTTGAAACTTCTCTTTATTTCAGCGGCTAGGTTTTCGTATTGTGTCTTGTCTTCCTGTTTGCCAAGTAAATCAGCCATGCGAGCCATTAATGTTACGTTGTAATAATAGATGGCTGTTGCGGTGACGCCGTTGCTTGTGAGTTGTGAGCAGCCGGGAGCCCCCGGTCCTATATCAAACCAGTCTCCCAAGCCGTAGGCCACAATATTGTCATTGGCGCGACTGCTCAAGTATTCAATGTAGCGTTTCATGGCCGGGTAGTGTTTTACAATCATGGATTTGTCGCCATACCATTTGTAGGCATACCAAGGGCAAATGACAAAGGCGCTTCCCCATTCAGGCGTGTCTTCAAAACCGCCTTCAAACATGACGTACATTGGCGCTATGGTTGGAATGCAACCATTCTCCCATTGCGAAGCCTCCATGTCATTTAATACCTTTTTGTACAAGGGCAATACGTCATAACGGTATTGAATGGAATGTTGCATCAAGTGGTCTTGTTCCATCCATCCCAGTTTTTCGCGGTGGGGGCAGTCTGTAAACACACTTTGCGAGTTGCTTCTTATAGCCCAGTCGATAAGTTCGTGAATTTGGCGGAACAACGTGTCGCCACAAGTAAATGAGCCAACTTCGGGAGCCGCGGTACAGGTGTGCAACCCTTTTAATTCCTTGATGACCGGCAATTTTTCGGGATTTGCTTCTCCTTCGGGAACGGCACCGACAACCTTGATGTATCGCTGACCATAATACGTAAAGCGTGGTTGCCAATGTTCAATATTACCGTTACCTTTCAGTATGTAATCCCAATGATAAGGCGCACCAGTCGCTCCCTGTGTCACCATTCCGTTGTCGTCAAGCAATTCACCGGGCCATAGGTTGATTTCTTTTCCTCCCTCACCCTTTACGTTAATGCTGACGATGCCGGAGAAATTCTGCCCGAGGTCGTATATCCAATTTCCTTCCTTGTCCTTGAAATGCTTTTTTTCGGGGATTACGCTTCGCACGATAAGTTCCGTGCCTTGTTGCGCGCTTAACCGGATGTTTGTCGGTGCAATTTTTGGGGTCTGCCATACTAACATGTCTTCGCGTCGGGCGTCGTATGTCTCCCCGCCATAAATGCTGCTGAACGTAATGGGACTTTCACATACTTTCCAATTGTTTGTGTCGGTAACAATTTTTTGCTTGTGTCCGTCAGTGTAGTTGATTTCCATTTCCATCCATAGCTTGGGCTGGCCATAGGAGCAGATGAGTTTCACGTAACGATTGCGCGGAATGGTATAAAATCCGGACCCAAGCAATATGTCAATCACATTTTCACCTTTCTCCAAAAGATGCGTCACGTCAAAATCTACATACAGGGCTTCTTTGTCATAGCATGTCCAACCTGGGTCCAGGAAATGGTTTCCAACTTTCAAACCGTTCAGCAAAAATTCAAAATGTCCCAAGCCACATACCTTTGCCGTGGCAGAACGTACCTTGCCTTCCAATTGAAATTGTCGGCGGAATTGGGGCAAACGGTAAGTGCCATCAATGCGAGGGTCTTTTCCTCCGCCGTGAACACCGGGAACAATGTGTTCATGTGCGTCTTCGAGCGCAATCCATTCGGCTTTGTCAGAATGGGCGAACAAAGAACTTTGTAAAATACAAAACAAGAAAATGCTAAGAAATCTCATATTTTTTAATGTTAATCATGCTACAAAGGTATGTATTTTATTCTTCTCTTTTGCGTATGCTTTATTGAAATAACTGAAATCAGGTTATTTATTATTTCTAATCCCATATTTTCCAATAAGAAACAAGGAATATTCATTTTTATGGATTATGGAAGACTATAACAGCGATTTGTAAAGGAATTTCTTTTTGCCCTTACGAAATGATAAAATATTGTGTAAATAAAAAACATTTTTTATTAATTTGTGTTATTCCGTAAAAAAGTTTGATTAACTTTGCAAGTGGTACAGATTGTATTTTTGATTTTGTGTCATTAATTCGAGTCTTGAATGTAAACTTGATATAATATAACATATAAAATGAGGAGATCTTTCAAGAGTGCTCGCGTAGTATTGTTACAGATGGTCGTATTTCTGTTTTGTTATTCCGCGAGAGCAGAGACTGCCGAAAACAAATTGATTAGGTTGCGTAACCAAATGTCGGTTACGGAGGATTTGGCAGAGCAGAAGCGGATATTGCAGGAAGTCGGAACTACTGGTACTTTTCCTGCGATGATGTTCGCCGCCGGTTATTTGGACAATGTCGCTTTGAAGAAAGTGGCAGCGAAGGCTGTAGTCAATATTGCAACGAAACATATTGAGTACAACGGCAAGAATACCCGTGAGGTGTTGGCAAAAGCCGCCAAGTTGGTCGGTGGCGCTGACAGGAAACGCGCTGAGGCTTATCTGATGATTATGCCCCAGGATGAAGAAGGTTTTGTTTCTTTGTTCAATGGAAAGGACTTGACCGGTTGGAAGGGACTTGTTGAGAATCCCATCAAGCGTTCCAAGATGTCTCCCGATGAAATGGCAAAAGCCCAAGCCAAGGCCGATGATCAAATGCGCAAGGATTGGATAGTTGAGAATGGTTGTCTTTCTTATGTAGGAAGCGGTTTTGACAATCTTTGTACCATTGGACAATATGGTGACTTTGAAATGCTTGTGGACTGGAAACTTGATCCGAACGGAAAGGCTCCTGACGCAGGCATTTATCTTAGGGGGGCGCCACAGGTTCAGATTTGGGTGAGACCAAATGTTGGATCCGGTGGTCTTTTTAACAACAAGATAAATCCAAGCAATCCCACGTCCATAGTCGATAACAGTTTGGGTGAATGGAATACGTTCTATATCAAAATGGTTGGTGAACGCGTGACGGTTATTTTCAATGGGGTAAAGGTGGTGGACAATGTTGTCCTTGAAAACTATTGGAATCGCGATTTACCTATTTTCCCCGTTGAGCAACTTGAACTTCAAGCTCATGGCAATAAGACATATTTCAGGGATATTTACGTAAAGAGACTATAACATATAACAATAAAATGAAGATTTCTATTAATAAAGGTCGTTTGGTATTGACCATGATGGCATTGTTCCTATATTGTGGATATGCCATGGCTGAAACAGCTGAGAATAAATTAATCAGGTTGCGTAATCAGATGGCGGTGACCCAAAACACCGCGGAACAGAAACAGATACTTCAGGAAGTCGGAACTACCGGTACTTTTCCCGCAATGATGTTCGCCGCCGGCTATTTGGACAATGCCGCATTGAAGAAAGTGGCAGCGAAGGCTGTGGTTGATATTGCAACGAAACATATCGAATACAACGGCAAGAATACCCGCGAGGTGTTGGCAAAGGCAGCCAAGTTGGTAGGTGGTGCGGACAAGAAACGCGCCGAAGCTTATTTGATGATTATGCCTCAGGATGAGGAAGGCTTTGTTTCTTTGTTCAACGGAAAAGACCTTACGGGTTGGAAAGGACTTGTTGAAAATCCCATCCGCCGTGCGCAGATGTCTGCCGATGAAATGGCAAAGGCACAGGAAAAGGCCGATGAACTCATGCGTCAGGATTGGGTTGTAAAAGATGGTTGCCTTTCATACATAGGACATGGCGGTGACAATCTTTGCACCGTCGGGCAGTATGGTGACTTTGAATTGTTGGTGGATTGGAAACTTGACCCAAGCGGAAAAGAACCTGATGCCGGTATTTACTTGAGAGGTACGCCCCAGGTTCAGATTTGGGACATCGCGCGCGTGAATGTTGGCGCCCAGTGCGGTTCCGGTGGTCTTTACAACAACCAAAAGAACCCAAGCAAACCCACTTCAGTGGCCGACAATAAGTTGGGTGAATGGAATACATTCCATATCAAGATGGTGGCAGACCGTGTAACTGTTATTTTTAATGGCGTAAAGGTGGTTGATAATGTTATCCTTGAAAACTATTGGGATCGAGCTCAGCCTATCTTCCCCGTAGAACAACTTGAGTTGCAGGCACATGGAAGCAAGACTTATTTCAGGGACATCTACGTAAAGAAATTGTAAACCAAGCGTGTTGTGGAGGCATGAGGGTTTATCTTTGTGCTTCCATTGAATATGCACACTAACAAATATAAACTTTTAACTAAATATTAAAAAAATGCAGACGAATAGACGTACGTTTTTAAAAGTACTGGGTGGTGCCGGTCTTTTTACCATCATACCGCGTAATGTGTTGGGTGGTAAGGGTTATACAGCACCAAGTGACCAGTTGACAAATGGTGTCATCGGTGTAGGTGGCATTGGTAGATCCGACAATCACTTCAAATCAACTCAAGAGTTTAGATTGGTCTCCATTTGCGACGTTGACCAAAAACACTTGGATGAGGCAAAAGCACTTGCCAAGAAGAAGAACGGTGATGATGTCAAGACTTATCATGATTTCCATGATTTGATTAATGACCCCAACGTTGATATCGTACACGTTGCGACTCCACCTCATTGGCATGGTATCATGGCTTACGAGGCAGCAAAGGCAGGTAAGGATATTTGGTGCGAGAAACCAATGACCCGTACGATTGGTGAAGGTATCAAACTGAGAGAAGCCGTTCATCGTTACAACCGCATTTTCCGTTTGAACACGTGGTTCCGTTTCCAGGACACTTTCTACGGATTGGGAACAACCGTAGCACCGTTGAAGAAACTGATCAATAGCGGTCTTTTGGGATGGCCTTTGAAATTTACCGTTTCCGGCACAACTGGTTTCACATGGAAATTCTTCTGGGTTGGAAAGGAAAACCTTACACCCGAACCAATCCCTTCACATTTGGACTATGATTTCTGGTTGGGCCCGGCTCCATACAAGCCATATAATGTTCACCGTACGCATGCTACATTCCGTGGTTATTGGGATTATGATGGTGGTGGTCTTGCGGATATGGGTCAGCACTATCTTGATCCAGTTCAGTATCTTTTGGGCAAGGACAATACATCTCCTATCAAGATTGAGGTTGACGCTCCCCAGCAGCATTCAGATGCAGTTGGAATTTGGAGAAAGATTACCTATACATACGATGATGGTTGCCAAATCGTTCTTGAGGGTGAAGGCTTCGAGGCTCCTGGAAAGACTCCTTTCATCGAGGGTCCGAAAGGTAAGGTTTACAGAGGCTTTGAATGTTCCATTCCCGACATCATGAACAAGTTGGCGGAATTCCCCGATCCTGAACCACAGCGTACGAGTTTCTTCGAATGTGTAAAGAACCGCCAAAAGTTCGCCCTGAACGAGGACAACGGTTTCCGCAGTTGTACTATCGTCAATATGGGTACCATTGCTTTGCGCTTGAATCGTTCAGAATTGAAGTTCGATCCCGTAAACTTGAAATTCATCAACGACGATGCGGCTAATGCCCTTATTTATCAGCCAATGCGCGCTCCTTGGAAAATTTAATTCTAATCTAAACTAATATCTAAAAAAAATGAGAAAGATACAATATACATTATTGGTTTTAATTGCCTCATTTGTGTTCGGTCTCAATCTGAATGCACAGGTTGACAGCCGTAACCGCACCGTAGAGACAATTATTATTGACGGACTGGGACAATTGCCAACGCAGAATGCCAAAAAGTATAATGAGGTAATTGGCGAGTTTGCTGCAACTGGTGAAAAAGGTATGCTGCTGCTTGCTGAAAAGTTGGTTCCAGCCGACAAGGGTCAGAATTCAAAGTATGAATATGCCATCAACAGTACTGTTGACTATGTAATGGCACCGGGCAACGAAAAGTATCGTTCCGCCGTTGTAAGCGCTCTCGTAAAGGCTTTGGACAAGTGTACGGACAATCCCAACAAGGCATTCTTGATGTCGGAGTTGCAGAAATGTGCTACCGCAAATGAGTTTGGGGTTTATGAGAAATATCTCAATGACAAGTATCTTCAGGATTATGCCATCAGTGGTATCGCCAAGTTGCCGGGTGTTGACAATAAAGTCGTAGAACTTATCAATGCGGAAAAGGCTCCTAAGGCGAAATTGGCTTATTTGGCTTATTTCAAGCAATTGAATGGTGTTGAAGACAAGTTGTTGAGTTGGTTGCCGGCTGACGAGAAGACAACCGCAGCCATTTACAATGCGCTCACTGTATGTGGCTCAGAAAAGTCTGCAAAGGTTCTTGCCGCCGCCGCCAAGAAAGTAGCGTATGACGATGATGCAACCGGTGCAACCGATTCATATCTGCAATTGATGAACAATTTCAGCGATGCAAAGACTGTCACTGCCGCTGGTAAGGCATTTTCCAAGGCTGCAAAACCTGGTTTCCGTGCCGCTGGTCTTCGCCTCATGATGAAGGCCGCTGGAAGCAAGGCTTCTAATGTGGTACTCAATGCTTTGAAGGATAAGGACATTCAGTATCGTAACACCGCCCTTGACTTTGCCAAGGAATTTGCGGGTGAAGGAATCTTCAGCACCGTTGCAAACAAATTCAAATCCTTTACTCCCGCCGCACAGACCGACATCGTTTCATGGTTGGGTAACAATGGAAAGACTGAATTCACTGATGTTGTTTTGTCTGCTGTAACTTCTTCAGACGATGCATTGGCTAAGGCTGCTTTGGCTTCAGCAAGCCGTCTTGGTGGTGAAAAGGCTTTGGCTGCCATAGCAGGTCAGCTTGGTGGCAAGAACAGCGACGCCGCAAACAACGCTCTGCTTTCTTTCAATGGCAATATCACAAGTGGTATTCTTCCACTTCTTGCTTCCAAGGATGCAAATGTTGTCAAGGCTGCTTTAGACCTCGCTTCTACCCGCCACATGAGTGGTGCCTATGGTGATGTTGTCAAGTTGGCAAAAACGGGTGACGCTTCTGTAAAGGAAACTGCCTTGAAAGCGTTGAAGGGTGTTGTCAAGTCCAACAATTTCGATGAAGTGTGCACCATGTTGGAAAGTGCAAGCGGTTCAGGTGTAGCAAGTTTGCAGGAGGCAGCCAAGAATGCCATACATTCTGAGGCTCCAGCTCAGCAGTTCAAACTTATCAGTTCCCGTTTGGCAAAGGCATCCAACAGTGCTGTTTACTATCCTCTTCTTGCACAGGCTGGAAATAGCGAATCCATCGCGAAATTGGTTGAGGAGTATAAGAATGGGAGCAAGAAGGATGATGCTTTAAAATCTCTGTTGAAGGTTGATAATCCCGAGATGATAGACGTTCTTTATGGTTTGGCTCAGTCCAATGCTTCCAAGAAAGATGAAATCCTCAGTCGTTATCTTGAATTGTCACAGGAAAGTGCCAACAACAATGTGGCTAAATATCAACTTTACAGCAAGGCGTTGGGCCTCAATCCTTCCGACAAGGTTCAGAGTGAATTGGTCTCCGCACTGAGTGAAACGCAGACACTTCCTGCTTTGATGTTGATGGAGAAGTATATTTCCAACAAGTCCACTTCCGCAGCAGCAGCTAGTGCAGTTAAGCAGATTGTTTCCAAAAACGAAAGTTTGCAGAATGGTGAAACGGTCAAGTCTCTTTTGACGAAAGCTCAGGATATTTATAAGGCTCAGAAGGCAGACGGTGATGCAGATGCCGGTTATGCAGTTGACGAAATCACGGGTATTCTTTCAAAGATGGGTGCCAACGGTTACAAGAACACCAACATCACGGGTTCTGCTGTCAAGCTTGGCGACAAACTTGAGAACTTTGAGTTCTACATGGATTGGAAAGGCGGCGGAAAGCTTCAACTTCGTTCCATGCCGGCTATCAATCTTTGCGACAAGGATGGTGTTTCAATGGCATTCGGTGAGAGCAAGAAAGTTGCAGCCAAGAAGGGTGAATGGAATACATTGTATGTTAAGGTGGTCAATGACCGTGTAATGGTTCAGAACAATGGTGAAACGCTCGTTGAGAATGCGACATTGAAGAACACACCTGACACGAAGGCTATCAATAACAGTGGTAAGGTTGAAGTTACGCCTGCAGAAGTAGGTTTCGAGGCACAGAATGTTTATTTGAACGAACTTCCCGCAACGCCTATCTTTACTTTGCCCGCAGACGAAGCAAAGCAGGGATTTGAAGTTCTTTTCGATGGTCGTTCACTCGAAAAGTGGCAGGGTAACACCACGGCATACGTACCTGAAGATGGTAGTATTTTCGTTACAGCCAATTATGGCGGTACAGGCAACCTCTATACCAAGAAGCGCTACAGCGATTTCGTATATCGTTTTGAATTCTGTTTCGTAACTCCGGGAGTGAACAATGGTATTGGTATTCGTAGCGAAATGGGTGTAGACGCCGCTTACGAAGGTATGGAAATTCAGGTTCTTGACCACGAGAATCCTATCTACAATGGCTTGAACCCATATCAACAGCACGGTTCAGTTTATGGTGTTATCACGCCTGAGCGCGCACACTTTGAGGTTGGCAAGTGGAATACCGAGGAAATCCGCGCAGAAGGTGACAACATTACCGTAACCGTAAATGGTAAGGTTATCCTTAAGGGTAATATCCGTGAGGCTTGCCAGGGACACAATGTGAAGCCAGCCGGCGAGACAAAGAATCCTTACACACTCGACCACAAGGATCATCCGGGATTGTTCAACAAGGAAGGTTACATCAGTTTCTGCGGTCATGGTCCCGGTATCAAGTTCCGCAATGTACGCGTTCTTGACTTGAGCAAGAAATCCGCCAAGAGCAAGAAAAAAAAGTAATTCTTGATTGAATTTATAGAAAGAGGGATGTATCGACATCCCTCTTTTTGTAATAGGCAACATGATGTCTTAATGTTCAATTGGTATAGCCGGTTGTCTTTTATCTCATCGTTATTTCGGTATCTTATGTGTTGCAAGGATTCAAAATGAAGATTTAGTCCTTGTTATTTTGCTGATAAGTGCGAATCAATTATTTTTGTATAAAATTTCATAAATATGAATACAAGCAGGCGTACATTTTTGAAGGCAATGGGAGGATTGGGAATTTTCTCCATTGTACCCCGCCATGTGTTGGGCGGAAATGGACACATAGCACCAAGCGATCAGCTGACCAAGGGCATCATTGGTTCAGGTGGCATTGGTAAAACGTCCAACCATTTTACAAGCGACAATAGGTGCCGATTGGTTTCAATGTGTGATGTTGATAAGAATCATTTGCAGCAAGGAAAGGATTTGGCTAAGAAAAGATTCAACGAGGACATAAGCACCTATCATGATTTCCGCGATTTAATCAACGATCCCAACGTGGATATCGTTCACATAGCTACACCTCCCCATTGGCATGCCATCATGGCGGTAGAGGCTGCTAAAGCCGGCAAAGACATTTGGTGTGAGAAACCCATGACGCGTACCATTGGAGAAGGTCGCCGTGTCGTAGAGGCTGTCAAGCGTTACAACCGCATCTTCCGTTTGAATACATGGTTCCGTTTTCAAAATACGTTCTATGGTTTTGGAACTACTGTAAGTCCCATCAAAAAATTGGTAGACAGTGGGCTTTTGGGATGGCCACTGAAATTTACCGTGTCACTTTCCACAGGTTTCAATTGGGGTGACTACGGAATTGGACATGATTATTTGGAATCCCAACCCGTTCCGCCTGAACTGGATTATGATTTTTGGCTTGGTCCCGCACCCTTCAAACCTTACAACGCCCACCGCGTACATGGTACGTTCCGCGCTTATTGGGATTATGACGGGGGTGTGCTCGGAGATATGGGGCAGCACTATTTTGATCCGATACAGTACATGATTGGAAAGGATGACACGTTCCCGATAAAAGTTGAAGTGGATGCTCCTCAGCAACATCCCGATGCCATAAAGGAATGGAGAAAAATCACGTGGACTTATGAGGATGGTTGCCAAATTGTCATAGAAGGGAACAAGTACAGGCGCAAAGATAAAACTCCTTACATCGAAGGTCCCAAAGGATGTCTTTATCAAGGCTTTGAATGTTCCATCCCCGACATTTGGAACAAGTTGGCGGAATATCCCGACCCGGCACCGCAACAGACGGATTTCTTTGACTGCGTAAAAACGCGTCAAAAGTTCGCTTTGAATGAAGTGAACGGCTTCCACAGTTGTACCATTGTCAATATCGGTGTTACGGCGTTGCGACTAAACCGAAAAGTTCTCAGGTTCAATCCTAAGCAGCAAGTCTTCATTCAAGATGATGAGGCAAATGCGCTGATTAACCAGCCCATGCGCGCGCCTTGGTCAATTTAACCTGACAACGATAGCGTATATGGACGAGAGGTCTTTCAGCCTCTCGTTTTTGTGTAAGTGGAGTCCCAAACAGTTCAACTTTGCCATAGTCTTTGGCTGTATGAATGGTACTTGTCATAGGGACTTTGGCATAAGTCAAAGTTAAATGGCAAATTAATGCACATTTCATTTGCAACAATAAACCATACCTTGTTTTTTTACACTAACTTTGCATTTTATAAAGCGGCTTGCATTTTTGCTATAACATGTTTGAAAATAGTTACAATATGGAACAGAAACTACAAATATACAATACCCTTACCCGCAAGAAGGAAGTATTTACACCTTTGCATGAAGGGCGTGTCGGAATGTATGTGTGCGGACCAACCGTATATGGGGATGCGCATTTGGGTCATGCCCGTCCAGCCATCACATTTGACTTGCTATTCCGTTATCTCCAGCACATTGGTTACAAGGTACGTTATGTCCGCAACATTACGGACGTAGGACATCTTGAACACGATGCGGACGAAGGAGAAGACAAAATAGCAAAGAAAGCGCGTCTTGAGCAACTCGAGCCGATGGAAGTGGCGCAGTATTACATCAACCGTTTCCATGCAGCCATGGAGGCGCTTAATGTCCTGCCTCCAAGTATCGAACCACATGCAAGCGGACATATCATTGAACAGATACAACTCGTAAAGGAAATTCTCGACAATGGTTTCGCATACGAAAGCAATGGCAGTGTTTATTTTGACATAGAGAAATACAACAGCAAGCATCATTATGGTGTTTTGTCCAATCGTAACCTTGATGACGTCATCAATAATTCGCGCATGCTGAATGGAGTGGGTGAGAAGCATAATCAGGTGGATTTTGCATTGTGGAAAAAAGCCGAGCCACAGCACATCATGCGATGGCCGAGTCCTTGGAGCAACGGCTTTCCCGGTTGGCATTGTGAATGTACGGCCATGGGACGCAAGTATCTGGGTAGTCACTTTGACATTCACGGCGGTGGCATGGATCTTGTTTTTCCACATCATGAATGTGAAATAGCGCAATCGGTAGCGAGTCAAGGCGATGAGATGGTGCATTATTGGATGCATAACAACATGATTACCATCAATGGACAGAAAATGGGCAAAAGTCTTGGCAATTTCATTACGTTGCAACAGTTCTTTTCCGGTGAACACGAATCACTTGAGGAGGCATACTCTCCGATGACCATTCGTTTCTTTATCCTTCAGGCACATTACCGCAGCACGGTAGATTTCTCCAACGAAGCGTTGAAAGCCAGCCGCAGAGGTTTGGAACGTTTGGTGGATGGTTATTCGGGGTTGGAACGCATCAGAACTGTCTCCAGTGCGAACTTGACTGAGGGATACGCATCAGAACTTGCGAGGAAATGTTATGAGGCGATGAACGACGATCTGAATTCACCGGTCGTCATCAGCCACCTTTTTGATGCATGCCATACCATCAATCAACTTATTGATGGGAAAAAGACCATTACCGCGGCAGGATTGGAAGCATTAAGGAATGTGTTCCGTACTGTTATGTTTGACATTTTGGGACTTTGCGTTGAAACAGGATCCAGCAGCAACCGCGAGGATGCGTATGGTAAGGCTGTTGATTTGCTGCTGCAAATACGCAGCCAGGCTAAGGCCAATAAAGATTGGGCTACCAGTGACAAGATACGCAACGAACTTCAAGCACTTGGTTTTGAGGTGAAGGACACCAAGGATGGTGCGACTTGGAAACTCAACAAGACTTAATTTGAAACATCAACACTTTTGACACCATGGCCGAAGTAGCGTTGACTCCAATGATGGAGCAGTTTTACAAATTGAAGGCGAAACATCCGGATGCTATCTTGTTGTTCCGTTGCGGAGATTTTTATGAGACGTATCAAGACGATGCAGTCACGGCGGCAAAGGTTTTAGGCATTACCTTAACGCACCGAAACAACAAGGGGAAAGGCATGGACATCTCCATGGCAGGCTTTCCACATCATGCGCTCGATAGTTATCTTCCAAAATTGGTCCGCGCCGGTTTCCGCGTGGCAATCTGTGACCAGTTGGAGGATCCTAAATTGACCAAGAAACTGGTTAAAAGGGGTATTACTGAATTGGTAACGCCGGGCATAGCGTTGTCCGACACGGTATTGGCAAGCAAGGAAAACAATTTTCTTGCCGCACTCAATTTCGGTCGTTCCACTATAGGCTTGTCACTTTTGGATATATCGACGGGAGAGTTTAGCGTCACGGAAGGTTCTGTGGACTATATTGCCAAACTTTTTGGCGATTTGCAGCCAAAGGAGATATTGATTGTCCGTGGCATGAAGGAACGCTTTGTCAAGACGTTTGGTGATCGTTTCTTTACGTTTCAACTTGACGATTGGATGTTCAATGAGAGAAGTGCCATCCAGCGTTTGTGCAAGCATTTCAAGGTTCACAACATGAAAGGTCACGGTGTCGCCCACCTTACTGCGGCTTTGACGGCGGCGGGCGCCATTCTGTATTATTTGGACGATACGCAGCACACGCAGATCAGTCATATTACCCGAATACAACGGATGGATGAGGATCGTAATGTTCGCATGGACAATTTTACTATGCGCAACCTTGAAGTCTTGCAATCCATGCACGAAGAGGGTACCAGCCTGCTGCAGATTTTGGACAGGACAAGCACCCCGATGGGGGCGCGTATGTTGCGTCGATGGTTGTGCTTTCCGCTTTGCAGTGTGGAAGAGATTGTCTCCCGTCAGGATGGCATAGAGTATTTCATGAAAGATACGGATTATCGCAACATCATCGAGGATAATCTCAGTACGGTGGGGGACATGGAACGATTGATTTCCAAGTTGGCGGTTGGTCGCATTACACCCCGCGAGGTGCAGCAGTTGCGCCATGACCTTGATGCCATTGTCCCTATAAAAGCGGCAAGTGAAGAAGCAGATCTTCCTGCCATCAGCGCTCTCGGCGCACAGTTGAATCCCTGTGATGACATTCGTTTGAAAATAGCGCAGGTCTTGTGTCCCGTACCACCTTCCCAAACGAACAAGGGCGGTTATATCGCAAAGGGAGTCAATGAGGAATTGGATGAATTGAGAACGCTTTCAACCGATGGGCGAAATTTTCTGCTTCAGATACAACGACGGGAAATAGAAAAGACGGGCATCCCAAGCCTGAAGATTGGGTTCAATAACGTATTTGGCTATTATTTGGAAGTACGTAATACATTTAAGGATAAAGTGCCTCCTGAATGGATACGAAAACAGACCTTGGTGAATGCGGAGCGCTACATCACACAGGAGCTCAAGGAATACGAAGAGAAAATACTGGGAGCAGAGGATAAAATCCTGGCGTTGGAGGCCAAGATATATGCAGACTTGATTCAATCCACATTGAACCATGTGGCCTCGATGCAGCAGGACGCCAAGCATTTGGCATACTTGGACACGCTTTTGTCAATGGCGAAGATTGCAACGGAACGCCGCTATGTTCGCCCGGTTGTGGATGATTCAACGGAATTGGAAATCATACAGGGACGACACCCTGTCATAGAGACTCTCATGCCGATAGGAGACCAATATGTGCCCAACGATGTGCGGCTTGATACGGAGCGCCAACAAATCATTATCATTACCGGTCCCAACATGTCGGGTAAGTCAGCATTGTTGCGCCAAACGGCATTGATTGTTCTCATGGCACAGGCAGGTTCTTTCGTACCGGCGGACAGTGCGCACGTTGGAATTGTGGACAAGATATTCACTCGTGTGGGTGCCAGTGACAACATTTCCAATGGAGAATCCACTTTTATGGTAGAAATGAGCGAGGCCGCCAACATCATGAATAATTTTTCCAATCGAAGTTTGGTGCTTTTCGATGAGTTGGGACGTGGTACTTCCACATACGATGGCATTTCGATTGCTTGGGCTATTGTGGAATATCTGCATGAAAATTCAAAAGGTCATCCGCGCACCCTTTTTGCAACGCATTACCATGAGTTGAATGAAATGGAGAAATCGCTCCAACGCGTCCACAATTTCAATGTGTCGATTAAGGAAGTTGGCAATCAGGTGGTTTTCCTTCGTAAATTGGAACCTGGAGGCAGCGCACATTCCTTTGGCATTCATGTGGCCCGCATGGCAGGAATGCCGGCGAGCATAGTAAAGCGTGCGGAAGTGGTGTTGAGTGAACTGGAAAGGGAGAATGGAAATAATCAAGTTTCCAAACCTATCGAAGAAATCGGGAAAAGCAGGGAAAGTATTCAGTTGAGCCTTTTTCAGTTGGATGACCCTGTCTTGCGTCAGGTGCGGGACCGCATCTTGAACATTGACATAAACAAATTAACACCGCTGGAGGCACTCAACGTATTAAATGAAATAAAGGAAGTAGTGAAATGATGATGTTAAATATAAATTGTTCAAATATTATGAAAGGATTTTTCCTCGCTGTCTTAGTTATATGGGCACTCTTTCTACCGAAAGTAGCGGTTGCCAGTTCCGCGGCTCCAATGTTTCCCAAGAGCCAAACTGAAAATATCATGCCGCCAAATGACATGGTTTTGATTTACGGAGGTGCCGGTCATCGCAAGGATTATACTCAGGAAGAGATAGATACATACGTACGCTATACGAACCGCGATGGAAAACAATCTTGGATGTTCGATGGTTTTCTCCTTCTTGAAATATTTGACTTGAAGAACGATATTTCGTATGTTTACGGTTATAAGAAATACGGACATTTCTTGCCATCGGCATTACAAAAGGATTGGAAGCATGTACTGAACTACTATATGTGCAAGGATGGCATTTTGGATATGATAGAACATTCCATTAGGGAGGGTATCAAACAGATGGGCAAACCTGATAAAAAAAGGCAGATATATATAGGAATACCCGAACCCATCGTGCATTTGTATGGAGACGATACTAAGACTACCACGAAATATTGGGGATTTGTTGACGGAAAGTTTTTGGATTTCAGCGATGACGCACAGCGTTTGGAGGCTTGCAAGTGGTACATTGATACGGCTCGTAAAATGTTCAAGTCTAAGAAATATAAGAATCTTGAATTATCAGGTTTTTATTGGGTAGCCGAGGACAGCAACACCACACACCAATTAATTAAATCCACGGGAGAGTATTTGAAAAAAGAGGGTTTTGCGCATGTGTGGATTCCTTATTTCAACGCTCCTGGTTATGACAAGTGGAACGAATACGGTTTTACCTTGGCATATCATCAGCCCAACTATTTTTTCCAAAATAAACTGACAAGCGATCGCGTGACGACGGCTATCAATATGGCAAAGAAAGCCGGATTGCACATGGAAATGGAATTCGATGAACGCGCTTTGGAAGGACAAGGCGGTTTTGGCCAACGACTGCGCGATTACATGAGATTGTTCAAGGAAGGAGGCGCGTGGGAGAATATGTGCCTCACTTATTACCAATCCAACAAGGCCCTGCATGATTTGAAAGTATCCGGCAATGAAAAGGACAAGGCCTTGTATTACGATTTTTGTGATTTTGTCACATTGCGACCTTTCCGTTCACGTTAGTGTCCTTTTTTCATGTTATGAAAGTGTTGAACTAAACACAAACGATGTTAATATTGTGTCTGATGAACAGTAATGTAAAAATTGTAGGAAGTATTATGTTCAGGGTGCTTTGCACTTTGATACTCATGGAGTCATTCTCTGTCAGTGTTCTTGCAGTCGTTCAGTTTAATGGAAATGATGACATACAACTTAGTACTGATGTCATCGAGTTTACGGGCGACATAGGTCCAAAGGAGGTGAAATTGTTGAAAGGTGGGAAAATTATGGTTTATTCAGGAAGCGACTGGGTGAAATACGGTATTGCGAAAAATGGAATCATTCAAGTTTCCGTGAAACCATATAATCGTTTCTATCCACGCCAAGCCCGTGTAATCCTGACCTCAAAGAAGACGAACTTTTCCAAGGTCTTGACCATAGTTCAAAAATCCGCCAATGTCAGAGATGAATTCGTGCCCAAAACAAAGGGAAATGGGTTGTGTTTCTTGTCGGAGATGGACCTGACGAAGGGAACATGCTATTACATCAAGGAAATACACAAGAACAAATCCGTAGACGGACATGCCATTACGATGAAAAACTCGCGGTACGAGGAAGGTATTTCAACACATGCTCCTTCCATATTGCGTTTCCGTTTGAATGGCGCCAAACGTTTCATTGCCGATATGGCTATTGATGATGAGGTTTTGTCACATCACAATGATTTTTTCGGTTTTGTAGGTTACAAAATAGAATTGGATGGCAAAGTGGTGAAAGAGGGAAAATTTAGATTGTATGACAATGAAACCGTGCCTTTGGCAATTGAATTGAACGGTGCCAAAGAAATGAAAATGCTTTTTTCAGAGGAAGGCAGCACTTATGGCGACCACGTGGATTTGGGCAATGCGCGTTTTGAATATGTTGGTGAGAAACCTACAACCTTGAATGTAAAATAATAGAATTATTCATTGTTATAAAAGTTTGTTATTATGAGAAAATTTTTAGGAACCCTTTTGGTTGCGTGCGCTTTTGTATTTGCGAGTACACCTACCTATGCGCAATTGGATTTTGGTATTGTTGGTGGTCTTAATCTGAATAAGATTTCATACAAGTCAATGCCCAGCTTTTCTTCCGACAATCGTTGTGGATGGTACATAGGTCCCAAATTGGAGTTTACCATTCCAATTGTAGGCTTGGGTATCGATGCATCTCTGCAATATTCCCAAAGACGCATCAATGCAGATGATATCCTTGAGAATTCGTCAACAACCTATAAATCTCTTGAAATACCCATTAATGTACGTTATGGTGTCGGGCTTTCAAGTTTGGCATACTTGTTTGTTGCCACGGGTCCTCAGTTTGGCTTCAATGTCGGTTCAAGCAATTGGGTATTCAATGAACTTGAATCTTTCAGTTTCAAAAAATCAAATGTATCATGGAACATCGGTGTCGGTGCAAAGTTGTTAAGTCATCTTGAAATCGGTGCCGGTTATAATTTCGGTATTACCAAACTTGCAAAATTGGCCGGGGTACTCTCCGACGGAAGTGTCAGGAACAACTCATGGCAGCTGCAGGTGGCATATTTTTTCTGATGTACATTGGAAATATTTCTTCTTTAATAATTTTAGCAAACAGTCAGTCTGTTTGCTAAATTTTTAGTTTCATGAAAATAGATTATGTACGGAATAGTAAAGTCGTTTAGCGATTTGTTGAGTGGGAAGGCAAGTGTGTTTGTCATACTTACAGCCATCATGACATTTTTTTCCCCGGAATTGTTTGAATGGGTGAAAGGGAATATGCAGACTATAATCCTTGGCATTATTATGTTGACAATGGGTTTGACATTGACTCCGAATGATTTTCGCATGTTGGCAAAACGTCCATTGGACATACTCATAGGAGCGTGCGCCCAGTTTACCATCATGCCGTTGGTGGCTTTTACTTTGTCTTGGCTTTTTTCTCAAATTCCGGCTTTGTCGCCTTATAGCGTCGCCATGACGATTGGGATAGTGCTCGTTGGCTGTTGTCCGGGCGGTGTGTCAAGTAACATTATGTCATTTCTCTGCAAAGGTGATGTCGCTTATTCTGTTGGTATGACTTGTGCTTCAACGTTGTTGGCTCCCATCATGACGCCTATGCTTGTCCTTTGGCTTGCGGGCGCAAAAGTAGAAGTCGATGCGGTTGGAATGTTCCGACAAATTTTGATAGTCACCATTATACCCGTCGTAGTCGGATATTTGTTGAATGTTTGGTTGGGTAAAAAGAAAGTTTTTAGAAACATTCAATCGTGTATGCCTGGATTGAGCGTGTTGTGTCTCGCGTGCATAGTAGGTGGTGTGGTGACAACGGTTCACGAACCATTGGTCAAGAATGGAATGACTTTGTTTCTGCTGACTTTCGGCATGGTATTCCTGCACAATACAATTGGGTACATATTAGGATATGGGGTAGGCTCGTTATGTCATTTCAATGTGCCAAAAAAACGTACCATCAGTATTGAAATCGGCATGCAGAATGCAGGACTGGGTACAAATCTTGCAATGACATTCTTTGTCGCAACCAATCCAATGTCGGTGGTCCCGTGTGCCATTTCATGTGCATGGCACAGCATTTCAGGAACCATATTGGCTAATTTATTTGTTATGCTTGATAAAAAGAAAGGCATGGCTTCCTCTTGTTGAAATGCCATGCACATAAATATCTGAAGGGAAATTTCCGCAGATTGTTCATTGTCGTCTCAGAGTGGCAAGATTTCATGAAAATTTCATAAAGCATGGATATGATACATCATAATACTTGACATGTGAATTGCCATTGAGAACTTTTCAACAACTTGGAATGTTCTCAATGGCAATTCTATATTTGTTAATCCACCTTAGTCAAAGATGTTAGAAGAAGCCTTGAATTTGAATACCTCCTTGGCTTCGATTTGTATTGCCTGCCCATTTGCCGGATTGACACCTTTGCGTGCAGCGCGTGTCGCCAACTCAAAATTTCCAAAACCATTGAGTGTGACTTTCTCGTTTTTCTTTACTGTCTCCGTGATTGTTTCAAGGGTGGCTTCCAATACTTGCTTTGCAACAATCTTTGTAACTCCTGCTTTCTTGGAAATGGCATTTATTAATTCCGTCTTGTTCATAGTATGATGAAAAATAATTTATATTTATGTTAAACTGACAATGTTAGTACTCGCGAATATAAGAAATGTTATCTTAAAAAAACAAAATTCATAGCAATAATAATTTTTTAAATGTTAATTTTCAGTTTGTTTTTTTGTTTTTTTGTTTTTATAAAAAAATTATACATTTTTGGTATTTTTTTAGTGCGTTTTATACGTTCTCATAAAACGATTATCCGTATTTACCCATCAATATTTGTTCATTCAATTAATTGTTATTATTTTAGCAGAAAAATAGAATCAGCATGAAATTGATAGATTTTACCAAATGTTTCAAGGACGAGGCATCCTGCGAGAATTATCTGAAGAATGTTCGTGAGAAAGAGGGATTGGAATGCTCCAAATGTGGTTGCAAAAAGCAGTATTGGAATAAGTCCACGAAGAGTTGGCGCTGTTCCAAATGCGGGCATGAGACGACTCTCACCTCAGGCACGGTCATGCATGGAAGCAAATTGCCTTTGATGTATTGGTTTCTTGCCATGCACTTGATGACCTCCACAAAAAAGGCCATATCCGCTTCAGAGATGCAGCGCCAGCTCGGGCACAAGAGATACCAGCCTATTTGGGAAATGATGCACAAATTGAGGAGTGTCATGGGCGCAAGGGATGAAAAATACAACAAGATTGGTATGTTTGAGTTGGCTGAATATGATTTTGGCATGTTTGGCAAGTCCAATCGATTGGAAAAATCGAAGCGTCCCACTGGAAATCAGCCAAAAGCCAAGTTGTCTGTCACTGTAGAGATCATGGACGTACCTAATTCAAATACGGACAAGATATCCTGTAGGTGCAATCATGTTAAAATGAAAGTAATCAACGAATTGAAGACAGATGGTATTATGGAAAAGACCGAAGAATCAGCAAGGCAGAACATCACTGAAGAGTCGTACAGTTCTTCCGCCCACCGCTCTATAGACAAAGTAGTGGAACAATCGAAAAGCAAAGTATCATCAAAAAGTTGTGCGTCAAGAGTGCTGCCGTGGGTGTACATAATGATTGCAAATGCCAAGTCACTTTTCCAAGATATCTACCACGGAATAAAGGATGATTTTCTTCAACTTTATTTGGACGAATACTGTTATAAATTCAATCGAAAACAATTTGGGGAAAGTATTTTCGACAGGCTTGTAATAGACGGAGTCTTAGCGAAGTCCGCATTTGAGCATCGGACATATAGAAAGTAAATTAGTGTTGTTTGCGGATAATCCTATTTATTTATTCGATGTACTTAATGAATTTTTAACCATTCAACAAAAGAGTGTAAAATGTTCCTGGTCGGAATTTTTTAACAACTGATATTGACAAAGCGATTTGTCTCGTGATGTTTCCCAAAAGAATTATTAGATGTTTTCCATCCTTTTTTGGTGTGTCCACGTTCAAAACTCTAATAGTGTGTTTTTTCATTCACATAATCGTAATGCTATAAATCAAATTGAACTTGTAATTTTATGATGCTATGGTTGTCTTATGGAGGTATTCAGCATCGAACAAAATGCATTTTAACGACTTTTTTATTTTTATCGCATTTTACCATAATAAAATGCACTAATTTTGCAGTTGAATAATTAATGCAGTGATATATGTTTCAAACACCTCCGATAACGAAAAATTTGATTATCATCAATGTGCTGTTGTTCTTTGCCGCAACCGTTGGTGAAAGATGGAATTTCAACCTGAATGATGTACTCGGCTTGCATTTCATGCTTGCATCCGATTTCCATGTTTTTCAGTTGTTTACGTACATGTTCATGCATGCCAACTGGGAACATATATTTTTCAACCTTTTCATGTTTTGGATGTTTGGAAGAACCATGGAATCGGTATGGGGGCCGCGACGTTTCCTGATTTTTTATTTGGTGTGCGGTGTAGGTGCCGGTGTCATTCAGGAAGTTGTGCAGTTCGCACAATTCTATATGGAGGGTTTGAATGTGGCATCAGACTATCTCAATGTAGACGGTGTGCTTATTGCCAAATCAGACTATCTCAATGCTTGGACAACCGTAGGGGCCTCCGGGGCAATTTATGGCATACTGTTGGGATTTGGCATGACTTTTCCAAATGAACGTATTCTGTTGTTGATTCCGCCTATTCCCTTGAAAGCGAAATATATGGTTATTGGAAGTGTCGTATTGGAACTGATATTGGGAATGAGTACCTCAACCAATGTCGCGCATTTTGCACATTTGGGAGGAATGTTGTTTGGTTGGTTCTTGATACGTCATTGGCGACACAAAGAAAACGAGGCAAGATATGGTTTTACCACTTGGGAGGAATATAAACCTAAGAAAGAATCCTTCTTTGAACGTTTGAAGAAACAGGTCAAAGAAAAAACAGATGAGAGGCAAAGTCATGAAGAAAATGAAAAAGAGGTGTTTACCGAACATTCAGATGATTACCGGTACAATCGGCGAAGCAAGGAACAGCAGGAGGAGATTGACCGAATATTGGAAAAAATAAAACGTTCCGGTTATGAAACGCTGACGAATGATGAAAAGAAAACATTGTTTGACGCAAACAAGAGATAATCATTTCACGAGGTAAGTTCCCATGTTTGTTTTCAAGTTGGCAGGCAAAATGTTGCGTTCGATACTTTTGGGCGCAAACATAGTGAGTGTTTTGCTGATGCTTTTATGTGGTTGTACGGCTTACATGCGTCCCGAAGGGTGCTTGGAAGGCGTCGCCCTATTTTCTCTTTCATTTCCTTTCTATGTTGTCGCGAACTTGCTGTTCCTTGTCTTTTGGCTTGTTTTCTACCTTAGATACGTTTGGGTGTCTGTCATAGGCTTTGTCTTGGGCTTTGGAATGGTACGCACCTACTGTCCGATTAATTTTCCCTCAACTCATCCTGAAGGCAGTCTCAAGGTGATGAGTTACAATGTCGCCGGGTTCTCCTTGGATACTTATCGGCAGAAGAAAGATTCCAACTTTGTGGAAATCCTGAATTATTTGTCAAAGTCTGAGGCTGACATCGTTTGTATGCAGGAATTTAATTACACAAAGGGGAAGTACGTTGACAAGATTGATGAAGTCATGCATTGTTGGGCTTATTTTGATACTACAAATGTAGGAAAGAACAATTGCCTTGCCATATGTTCTCGTTTGCCAATCCTCCGCAAGGAAGTCATCCTGAAAAATTTTGTTGATCATGGAAATGTGGCATATTATATTAAAAAAGGTGATGACACCATTGTGGTGATAAACAATCATTTTGTATCCAACACCATTTCACAATTTGACAAGCAACTGTATGAAAGTATGGTTAGAACCCCGAAGGAAGTGGATATGAAATCCGGCGTCTTTTATTTTGCGGGAAAAATAGGCAACGCCGCCAGCCAGCGTGCCATACAAGGAGATACCCTTGCGGAATATGTCAGGAACTTAAGGTATCCTATCATCGTCTGCGGTGATTTTAACGATTCTCCTTTGTCCTATGTCCATCATCTCATGACGGATAGGTTGCAGGATGCCTTTGTGGCATCTGGTTTCGGTCCGGGTATATCTTATCACAAATCCGGGATGTATTTTCGACTAGACAACATATTTGGAAGCAAGGAATGGTCTTCATACGAAGCGCAGGTGGACAACAAGATAGCCGCTTCCGACCATTTTCCAGTGTATGTGTTCTTAAAGTTGAAATAATGTCAGTTAAGGTTTCATTTGACATTTTTTATCCTAAGAATTCATTTTGGAGGGCGTTGTTATGTTGTAGTTTCTTAAAAAAATGTAATTTGGTCAATAGTAAGTTGAAAAAAATGTCTATATTTGCACGCTATATTGCATAAAAAGAAAATTAAATTAAAAGATAAAATATGCAGAACAAAGGTTTTATTAAAATTTTCGCTGTCATATTGACAGTGGTGTGCCTTTTTTATCTGTCATTCTCATTCGTTACGCGCCATTACGAAGGCAAGGCAGCAAAGATGGAAGAGAAGGCAGGTATGATGTACCTTGATTCTTTGAAGAAC
>DCGD01000116.1:0-2137 GCA_002315195.1 Prevotellaceae bacterium UBA1787
CTTAGCAGTTGCGGATTTGAGGATAGTACATGGTCAGACGCTGTGTCGAATGACCCTAAACACAGACCTCAGGTGATGGATTGGCCTTCAACTACGGTACGCAAGGATTGGTGCAGGCGCCCTCAGGAATCGCATGTGGTTGACGGCAAGAAGATTCGTCGCATGAGTGTGGCAGAGATTGCCGCAATACAAGGTTTTCCCGTTGATTGGGTTGAGGTGGAAGGCACAACGGAGAGCGAGCGAATAGCCGTCCTCGGCAATGCCGTTCCTCTTCCATTGTCCCGTGTGGTAGCAACCGTGATTCGCGAGAATCTGCAATTCGAGAATCAAACGCTCATTGAAATCTGTGCCGGTATTGGAGGGTTGAGTTTTGGATTTGATTACCTGACCCCGATAGCAAAGATTGAGCTTTGGGATGTAGCTGCTCACATACTTCGGACCAATAAGCCTTGGCCGGCAGAATGTGTTGTCGAAGGATATGCCCAGCAATTTGACTATGCGGCTTATCGTGGTCGGGTAGGTTTGCTGTGTGGCGGTCCTCCTTGCCAGCCTTGGTCGATGAGCGGACGCAAAAAAGGTGCAGCCGACTCACGTGACGTAATGGGTTTTACGCCTACGGCCATCGCAGAGTGTGAGCCGGAGGCTTTTCTGTTTGAGAATGTCCCCGGGTTGCTGATGTCCAAGGAACACAAAGCGTATGTGGCAGATTTGTTCGACCGCATGTGCAAACCCAAAGAAGGCTTGAAATATGGATTGGCGGTAATGGTGTTCAATGCGGCCGACTTTGGAGTTCCTCAAAAACGCAAGCGCGTATTCATGTTTGGTGTCAAGGGCAAATCCAATATGTTTGCCAATAAGATACTCAAAAGAGTACTTGCAGCGGCAACACACCATGACCCGAGCAAGCCTTCCATAGATAAACTTCCATGGGTGACGTTACGTCAAGCCTTTGATGGTATTCCTGTTACCGAACCTTGGAAACAATGGAACGCAACAGAAGAAACCCTGCGAAGACTTACAATAGAAATCTCAATTGAAGAAGAACTATAAGAGTGTAATTCCTAAACTACAATAAATGGAGAATAAAAAAAAGGATCCTTTTGAGGGTGCCATAGAATTGAATTGGCCGGGCAAGCATTGCAAACTGGAATTTTTTGATGGCAAATGGCGTCTTGTTCCTTTTGGCAAGATAGAAACCAAGAGGGCTTTGTTATTTGATAGAACCATAGGTAGCGAGGAAAAAATTTTAGGTTATGTGCTGAAAGGTGATGCCATGTCAACGCTCGAAGCCTTCCGTCCTTATGCCACTAATGGTGTTCAATTCGCATATTTTGATTCACTAAGATTAAATATGTTTGCAACAATAGCAGAAGCAGGTTACGGCACAGCAACATGGCTCTCGCTGATACAGCAAGTAGCAGGTCAAACAATACCTCTACTAAGTCGAACAGTATTTTTGCAGTTCACACGGATGAGGCAATTGCTCATTACGCAAGAGTGGTGCTTGATGAGGTATTCGGACAAGCACATTATGTTGGCACATTTGCATGGCAGAAGCAGTATTCTCCTCAGAACGATCTCAACGTACCAACAGATATAATGGATTACATAACCGTCTATAGCAAGATGCCGGCTGCAGAACTTGACAAGATAGGTGTACTTGTTCGCCCTGATGATTTGAAGGATGATGGTGATTTTCGTGGTTGTTATATAGATGGTCATAAGGGAGCTCGTTCAGGAAGTGAAGCAACTAAGTTCAAGGTAAACACTTCACCTTATCGTTGGGAAATCCTTGAAAGCGATTTGCCGAAAGGACGCTATCATTTTGACAAGATTCTTGGTTCTTTATGGTTTGAGTCAGTTGAATCGGTTGGGGATTATTTTGTCAAAATAAAAGCAACTGATAAAAAAGGAAAAGAAGCTGAAGGAACAATCAAATTCAGCGTTCGTGAACAAACCTCACTTGAAGACGAATATAAGGTGTCAAACAGAATATGGTGGCTGCTAAAGAATGACAATGACATTGTCAAGGGGGGGGCTTTGGAGGTTGCCGAACTTCCAGCACAAGAGTTGCAAGGAATCAAGGGGCAAGAGTTTTCTTTGGTTTTCAAAGCAAGAGGCGGCGATCCGATAACAT
>DCGD01000116.1:2207-7618 GCA_002315195.1 Prevotellaceae bacterium UBA1787
ATTGAAGGAGTGGCGCGCGCCAAGGCTTCATTCGGCAGCACGGGTAACGCTCTTCCATCTATCAAAAAGTACTACGATCGCCAAAATGCCAAAAAGATTCAAACGGTCATGAATTTCCTCCCATGGTATGACTTTGGTCACACTCAGGATGCCACTCAGCATTGCAAGTCCCTGAAAGCAGCCGGCATAACAATTGGAGAAATCAATATGATGGCAAAACCTCAAAAGTTGATAGGTCATCTTATCTCCCTTTTTGCATCTCGTGTCAATGATGTTGTAATGTCAATAGGCGATACCAATGCCGTATTTGCATCGGTGGCCATTAAGTTACATCGTAAGTTTGTTCACATAGTTGGTGGTACAAAAGACAATTTTGAGACATGGGAGAATACCGCATCCAGAAGAATCCTAGCAACAATGGAAGGTCGCGACAATGAAACAATAGAAGGTAATGACGCACTTCCAAAGGCTAAGCCTCAAAATGGAAAGGTTGTTGTACTCAAACTCTCAGAATCCAAACTGTTTGCCAACACAAAGAATGGCGACATTGAACCTGATTTCTGTATTTACGAAAGCATTGAAGATTTTTATGCCGGTTTGTCAGGTGCTTATAGATGCTCAAGTGAAGAACCTGTTTATAGGGGTCTTGACAAAAAAGTGGTATATATTGTTCCATGTGACGAATCGCTTGATGCCATCATGCTTGACAAAATTAAGCGTCAGTATCCTAATGACAAGTTGATTGTAATTTACGATGCATCCGAAGAGGAGTTGACAGCTCCAAAGAAAGTAATTCTGAAACGAGCGCCATTTGAATTGATTTAGTTTTTATGAGCAACAATAAAAAACTTGCACTTGAACGTGTAATTTCATCCATGCGACTCCGTGTTCCTCAGCGAGAGGCAATGGAATGTTTCCACGAGATAATCAACAAGGCAGAACTACCACTCTCAGTCATGAGTATAGAGGAAGTTTCTCAATTGTTCAAAAACGAAAATCCAGATTGGGTGTTCGACCATCAAGCACCTGAGTTTACTTTCCACCTTGCAACAGGTGTTGGCAAGACAAGACTTATTGGTGCAATTATGGCGTACTTGTTCTTGGCAAAGGAATCACGCAACTTTGTAATTGTTTCACCACGATCAGAAATCATTCGCAAGTTTCTTGCTGTTTGTGGAGGTGTGAAGGATTACATCTTCGTTGACCCAAGTCTTGTGGATTACCCTAACGTATTTCAACAGACATCGTCGGTCGTTGATTTTGACCAAAACGTAATGTTTGCTTCTGGTCCTCGCATTTGGGTACTCTCTCCCCAATCTCTTACGGCAAATAATGCTCGTATGAAGTTCAAGGGGCAGTTTGATACCTGTAGCCCGGTAGAGTATCTTCAACAGTTGAACGACCTTGTAATCTTCTTTGATGAGTCGCATCACTTAGGTCTTGATGCCGAAGAAGATTCTGTTTGGCGTACAGAGTTGAATGCATTGAATCCCAAAATGATAATTGGCACGACTGCGTCTGTCACCGAAAATCAGAATAACATCATCTACAGCTATCCTTTGAATCGTTGTTTGAATGAGCACAAGTACACAAAGTTCGTCCGTATGATGCCGGATAAAAAGTCAGATGTCATGAAAGATGAGGAGTACGATCACCTAACCCTTCGTTTTGCGTTGCAACGACTTGAAATCAAGCAGAAGTACGTCAATGATTACTGCCGTCTGAATAATATCAAGGATAAAGTCAAGGCTACCATGTTGGTTGCTTGTGAAGACATTCCACATGCAGAGGCAACGACCAAATGGCTTCGGAACTACCTCGAAAGCCGTAGTGCTGTTCTTTTGGTTCATTCAAGATTGAACGAGAACGAATTTGTACCTGCTTTGAAGAGTATTGAAAGAGCCGATTCGCCTGTCAAGGTAGTTGTGAATGTTGGTATGCTAAACGAGGGTTGGGACGTTTCAAATATTTACGTAATCGCACCACTTCGTGCAATGGCGTCCACAATACTTGTAACTCAGATTATGGGTAGAGGTTTGCGTCTGCCATTTGGAGAACAAGTAGGTGATGACGAAGTTGACACTCTTGACGTGCTTTGTTTCGGACGCGAGACAATGCAACAGATTGTAACCAACCTGATAGAGAAAGGTTTTGGTACTGGTCAGAACCGCGGTATTACGGTTGATCCTTCTGTAAATTCTGCCCACCCTGAAGAAGAATTTGTGCCAAAGAAGCAAATCAATCTTGAAGTGGCAAGAGGTGAAAGCGAACTGCGCATCCCTCAATTCAAGATGAACAAAGCCCAACTTCCACTTGAAAGAGTGTCAATTCCACCATTGAAGGCACAGGAGATACACTATTTCTTGATAAACGATCCAAAGACAATAAAACGCCTTGGAAATATGGTTCAGTTTGAACGTGATGATTTTATCAAGATGGTTACAACAGAGGTCTTGAAGCAATGTAAGTTCCTGAAGTTTGCCTTGCACTATGCCAAGATAAAAGGCATGGTTGATAGATTCCTACAAGCAAGCCGCTTTACCGAAGATGTAATCAAACTTGACCCTGCACGTGTTATCACACACATCAAAGATTGTCTTGACAAACTCAACAAGCAGTTGCCCGTTAATTATGAAAAGCTGAATGAGGACTTGGTTATAGATTTGCGCTCAATACAAGTAAACGTGCCAGAAACTTACGAACATCCTAATAGCAACACTATGCTTTGGACAGAATGGTCAAACCGTAAGCATAAGGGCATTCCTTTCGGAGGATGGTCAAGATGCTGCTACGAATCCATGCCATTCGATACGGGCACAGAATACAAGATAGCACACATCATTGACACTGCAGCCGAAGTAGGCTCATGGTTTCGTAATCTTCCCGGTATCTTTACCTTGGTAACTCCTGTTGGGAACTATTCGCCCGACTTTGCCATATTCCTCTTGTGTGATGACAAGAATATCCTTCTTGAGATAAAGGATGATGACCGGTTCGGTCGTGAGGATCAGGATGCAACCATCAAGGCAAATGCTGCACGCGAATGGTGCAAGGCACAAACAAAAGCATCTGAAAAACCATGGGAGTATTGGCTACTTCTCGACTCCGATGCAAAGGAATGTGAAACATTTGATGATATTAGAGATAGCGTTGACTAATATATGAATCTCCTTGAATAAGTCTAAATTTTTGATTTTTGACTTTTTCAAGGAGACTCATGTATAGAGCGAAATAAAATAAAGGTTGTCCACATGGCAAAAGTTCAGTGATTTTTTATGTGACAAACACGATGCCAAACAACATCTCTACAAAATGCAAGGGTACTTGTATTTTGTAGAGAAATCGACAATTTCAAGGTAGATTCAACTGGAAACAATTTCCCCACCGTGTAGTTTCATTGGTCTTGAAGCATTTTCAACACGTTTTTGTTCATCCATTCGTCGATGCGTTGGTTGTTTTTGAGGCGTTGTCGGATTTCGGTGGAGGAAATGGGGTAGAGGGGGCAGTTCAGGAAGGTGACGCCGGGTGGCAGTTCGGCTTCTTGAATGGGACAGTCCTTGCGCGGATAGACGATGATGGGCCATTGGTTCAGGATGTCTTTCCAGCGGTACCATTTTTCAAACAGCAGCCAGTTGTCGGCGCCGATGATGAGTGAAAACAGTCTGTCGGGGTGGTTTTCCGTGAGGTTGGTCAAGGTGTGGAACATGAAGGATGGGCGCGTGAGGTGAAATTCGATGTCCGATGCGAAAACGTGCTTCATGTTTCGGGTGGCAACCTGCACCATTTTCAACCGGAAAGCGTCGTCCATCAGTTCGTTGTTCTTTTTCAGGGGGTTATGGGGAGACACCACGAACCACAATTCGTCCACCAAGCCTTGTTTGACGATGTGGTGCGCAAGGGCGGTATGGCCTTTGTGGATGGGATTGAAGGAACCTCCGAATACGCCCGTCTTAATCATGTCAAAGCGGTGTGGAGTTATTGGGAAAGAAAATCATTGAGGATGTCGATGGTATCTTTGACGGTCTCTTCAATAATGTCGTTGACAACGATGCGGTCGAACTTAGGAGCGAACGTCATTTCATATTCCGCTTTCGCCACGCGGCGTTCTATGACTTCCAAGGCATCGGTTCCTCGTCCTATCAGTCTTGACCTCAGACATTCTATCGAGGGAGGTTGGACGAAGATGAGCAGGGCACGGTCGGCATAGAGCCGCTTGACGTTTACGGCGCCCTTGACGTCGATGTCGAGGACCACATTGTGTCCCTCGTCCATTTGTTTTTCCACTTCGCTCTTCAGGGTGCCATAGAAATTGTCCTTATATACCTCCTCATACTCGATGAAAGCGCCTTCTTGGATTTTTTGGCGGAATGTTTCGGGAGAGAGAAAGAAATAGTCCACTCCGTCCTGTTCCGTTCCGCGCGGTGCGCGGCTGGTGGCGCTGACGGAAAAGTGAAGGTTGTCAATTCGTTCGCGGACCGCTTTTATGATGGTGGTTTTTCCGCTGCCGCTGGGAGCGGAAAAAACGATGATTTTACCTTGATTCATGTTTTTGGCTTTTTGGCTTTTGGCTTTTTTGTCAATGCTTTGGAAATGACCTTTGTTTTTACAATACGTTGAGAACTTGTTCCTTGATTTGTTCCAATTCGTCTTTCATTCTGACGACGATGTTCTGCATTTCAGCCAGGTTGCTCTTGCTGCCGAGCGTATTGATTTCGCGCCCCATTTCCTGGGCGATGAATCCCATTTTCTTTCCGATGGGTCCGTCCGTTTCCATGGTGTCGGCGAAATAGCGCAGATGGTTGGCAAGTCTCTGCTTTTCCTCGTTGACATCCAGTTTTTCGATATAGTAAATCATTTCCTGTTCGAGGCGTCCCTTGTCATATTCCACGTCATGGAGTTGTTTCAGGCCGTTTTCAATCTGTTCTCTTATCTTGGAAATTCTGGCGGACTCGTATTGCTCTACCTCTTTCAGGTACTGTCCGATGGCTTTCAGTTTTTCGTGGAATTTTTTCCGGACGGCCTCCCCTTCCTGTCTGCGGAAGTCCAAGAGGTGTTGAATGGCCTCCTCAATGGTCCCTTTGACGGTGTTCCAGTCCTCATCGGAAGCGGTCTTGATGATTTGCTGTTGGGTCACTCCCGGCATTTTGGATAGAATGGACCACCAGTCGGAGGGTTCCGGCAAATTCAGGTTTTGGTTGATGTTGCGGATTTGCTCAAGATAATGTGCGATGATGTCCGCATTGAGCAGGGGTGCCTGGGAATTACCATTGTCTTCAATCCAAAGGGTGAAATCAATTTTTCCTCGCAGCAGTTTCTCACCGATGAGGGAACGTATCTCCAGTTCGTGTTCGGAGAAAATATTTGCGATGCGGGTACAGATGTCAAGGTTCTTGCTGTTGAGTGACTTTATT
>DCGD01000116.1:7637-8160 GCA_002315195.1 Prevotellaceae bacterium UBA1787
TTTTCGCCAAGGATGGCTTCACTCTTTCCGAAGCCTGTCATTGAAAAGACCATAATAAAAAGTGTTGTCTATTGAATAGAAAAATTAACAATATTATGCAAAGTTACACAAAAATCATTTATTTTCGGGTTTATTCGATTAAAAAATGTTTTTTTCGGGGGTGCTTTTTGCTTTTGCTTGAAAGGTTGGATTGTCAACTTGTGATTTTTTCGGTGTGCTGTGTTTAGTGATGTCACTTTCACAAAATTCAACATTGCACTTGTCAAAACATTGCTGAAAGGCGTTGCAATGTGGGGCATATTAAGTTTTGTGGCAAAAAGTTGTCAATAAAATAAGGCGTTGTGTGTGGAAATACAGTAAGAAATGTATAAATTTGCAGCAGAAAATAAAAATCCATTTAATAAACTATATAGAATTATGGTAAGTTATAAAACTTTAGGTTTGGTAAACACCAAGGAGATGTTTGCTCGTGCAATCAAGGGAGGTTACGCAATCCCGGCATTCAATTTCAACAACATGGAAC
>DCGD01000143.1:0-4621 GCA_002315195.1 Prevotellaceae bacterium UBA1787
TGACACAGTTGATTTGACAGCCTCATTAAGAGTTTGGTTATTTTTCGTATTGCTTTATAATAGTGTCCCATCTCGGGATTTTGAGTTTTATGTTATAAAACTTATGATAGTTAAAAAGGAATTTTTTTCGCCACAAAGCGCCATCATCATGCGTCTTTGGATTTTGATAGACGGTTTCCTCAATCGCGCTGATGAAATGTTCCAAAGATTTGAACATGGGAAAAATGGATTTATTTTTGGTATACCATACGCCGGGTCTTATCTTGTGAACCACCCCGGCTTTGATTTGCAGGTTGAGAGCCCAATTTGTCATTCTTCGCGTTATTTGCCAAACCTTTTTAATCCATAGTTCTTTGATTGTAACAATGCCGTCTTTGCTCATATCATACCCGAAAATAAGGTAATCAACGTGTAGCATGTAAGGTTTTTCGATTATTTCTTCTTCGTACATACGAAAGTCAGCGATGTCAAATCCGGGATTTGCTTTTCGGTAGAAAGCCTTGACCTCAAGAAGGTTTTCCTTGCGGTTGTCAGGGTTCAAGAAGAAATCAGGTGGCATTTGAGGGTTGTCGTTTATGGCGTACTCAATAGAATTCTTGTCCAACCAACCTTGCAGCCATTCTTGAATAATGTTTCCGACAACGTCTTTTTGTTTGACGATGATATCAACGTCGCCAAGAAAAAATTTGATTTGTCCGTTAGCTTCCAACAACTTATCTTCGTTCATAAGTTTGTCATAAATTTGCTGTGCTGTCAATTTCATGTGTTTATAATTTGTCAAGAGTTCTCAAAGTCACGGCTTTGACGACAGGTACGACAACAGTATTGCCAAGCAAGTCGTAACCTAATTTAGTGCCAATATTGAATGAAAAGTCTTCGGGATAGCCGAAAAGTCGTAGTCCTTCTCTCAATGAAAGAGGTCGCAGTCCTTCTCCGTCAGTCACAAAAAGGCCATTCATGTCCATTGCGACAAGCGTGGGAGATGTACTGTTTGGATCTAAAACCTTGTTGATTTCAAATGACATCTTGCCGGTAACTATATTGTACCCCAAAGGAAGGCTGGCATCTTGTTCACGCGATTTACCGATTTTCTTTTTGGGATATTCCTTTACAAGATAGCCGCGTTCGACAAGGCTTTCCAATGTTTGTTTCAGATTGTCTATGTTGGGGAAGATAGCCTTGATAAATTCAAAGGTCAATGGCATACCGTCCATCCAATCAATGCCATAATGTTTGGCATAGATTTTTTTGCGTCTTTCAGTCAATATTTTCTGCAGTATTGATTTTTCTTCTTGGGAAACGGGTCCTTTCATTTCTATGTCCCAGCTGTGTATGTTGTCTCTGCCTCCGCGTTTATCCTTGAAGGATTTGCCTTGCAATTGTTCAAGGCTATAATTACGAAGAACCGCTTCGACAAATGGTGTTTTTTTAGTATCAAGACCTTTGTCGAGAATGTCCTTCAGTTTTTTGGATATGATGGGGAATCCATCAAGCGACGGCTTGTTGTTCAGGGTACCGACAATATAAATTCTCTTCCGTTCTTGCGGCACCCCGAAATTTTTGGCGTTAAGTACTCGCCATGAAACTTTGTAGCCGAGTTCATTCAAGGTGTTGAGAATGGTTTGCAGCGTGCTACCGATTTCGTCATTGGGATTAACCTTGTTGTGATTGACGAGTCCCTCAACATTTTCAAGAAGGAAACCTCTCGGTTTTTTTTCTTGTATGATGCGCGCGACATCGAAGAAGAGCGTCCCTCTCGTGTCGTCAAAACCTTTTCTCAATCCCGCCGCGGAAAATGCCTGGCAAGGGAATCCTGCAAGCAGGAAATCAAAGTCGGGAATATCCATGGCCTTGATTTTGGTTATGTCCCCGGCAATCGTTTCATCGGGATGATTTTGTTTCAGTATGTCGATGGCGTGCGGTTTGATTTCCGAGGTGAAGACGCATTCGCAATCTTCACCTCTTTCAGCACATGCGAGTTCAAAACCCTTGCGCAAACCTCCAATCCCGGCGAATAAGTCAATGAACTTGATCATTATGAAAATATACTCAATTGATAATATTACCATTCAGGTTGTACGACAAAGATAGCAATAAAAAACGGAGTAAAGTCAAAAAGGCCAAGAAAAATGATATTACGCCATTCTCATATAGTCTTTCTTTTGTTTCTTGTCCTTGTTTTCGATTCTGATTTGCACGAGGCATCTTTTTGGGATGTCGTGCGGCAGGTGTTTCATCAGTTCGCCAATGATTTCGTCCACGTTGTTGAAGCCGATGTCCTCCACGGTGTAGATTGTCTTGCCTCGAAAGAACAAAGTGCCTTTGACAAGGTTTTTCGGTGAGAATTTTTCAAAGTTGTTGTTGTTGGTAATATCTAAGTTTGCGTTGGATTTCTCTTCGGTGAAAAAGATTTTTTCAATGACCTTTTCGTTAAGTGTCCACGCGGGAGAGAAATTAATCTTGACATAAGCTCTTGTCAAGTTGGTTTTGCTGGAGTGGTTGAGTGCGAATCCCACATCGCTCAATGAAGCGCCGCATTCGTTTTGCGCCACGGTTGCCCATGTATGTCTAAATGTGTAGACGGAGTAGCATTGCCCTTTGTCAAGTCCGAGTGAGTTTCGGCAGATGTTTCTTATGCCTATGTTCACGTTTGCGTTGAAGCTGTCGCTTGAGGAATACTTTCCGTGGAAGTTGAACAGGAATTCAGAGGAAACGTCGCGGTCAAGGTATTTATCAAACAACGGCAGGATTATGTCCGGGACTTTCATTTCCATGTAGGCCTTGTCCGTCCTTGCTTTCATGGTCTTCGCTCTATTGTAGTGTATGACGCCGTTGTAGTAGTCTTTTTTCTTGAGTTGGAAAATGTCTATGGTGTTTATGCCGGCTAGGCACAAGATCATCATGGCGACGTCTCTTGCGAGTTCGGGTAGTGAACATATCCTGTCGGTAGGCGGCAGTTCGGTGAAGAAGAATTCTCTGCATGCCTCCATGGTAATGGCTCTCTTCTCCGGGGTGTCGGATTTTGGCAACGTGACCTTGGGCCATTGATTGGTCTTAATCTTTATTATTCCCATGTCGTAGTCGTTGAATTCGACGAGTGCCTGCTCGAATATCATCCTGATGCAGGTCGGGTACATTTCTTTCGCCCGGGAGGTGTTCATCAGGGACTTGATCCACGCGTTGATGAAATGCGCCGTGAGTTGGGAGAACATGACCCGGTTCGAACCGGCGAACCTTTCGAGGTGTTGGCATGCGAGCCGGTAGTTCCTCGCGTTTCTTTCCTGTCCTTTGTTGTAGAGTTCGTCATGGTATTTTCGCGCGTAGTCGGAGAAGGAAACGTCCGCGGAGCCTTTGGTGATGTATTTGACGACGTCTTTGATGTTCCAGTTTCGCGCATCCACTCTGTTGAGCGAATCGACGTAGGAGGAAATTCGCGCGGAGCAAATCTTCAGGACGTAGGGGTCCTTGACGCTTCCGTCCATCGCGACGCCCCTTTCGTCCACCACCATTCCGTTCTTCAGGTACGTCAGTCTGGAGTTGTGCGTGACGCGGATGTACACGTTGTGGAAGCCGTCCGACTTCTTGTATTTGACGATAGTTTTGAAGGTAGCTATAATATACTGAAAATGAATAAATTGAATAAAGAAATTTTTGGGAAATCCTTGGGAAATTGTCTTTTTGGTTTTGGTAAACAATAAGTAAAGAAACATACTCATCCTATGCGTTCGGGTGCATAGAATGAGTATATGGAAAGCAAGCGCAACTACCTGAATTGTAGGCGGTTGCGCTTGACATGTACATCCTATTGGAACTTGTATTGTTATTCAAGAGCTGCCTGTGCGGCGGCGAGACGTGCTATGGGCACGCGGAACGGAGAACAACTGGCGTAATTCAGACCGATTTTTGCACAGAATTTCACTGATGATGGTTCGCCTCCATGCTCACCACAAATACCGGTACGGAGATTTGGGCGAATGTTTCTTCCCTTCTCTACCGCCATCTTGATAAGCTGGCCCACGCCCTTTTGGTCAAGAACCTGAAACGGGTCAACCTTAAGAATCTTTTTGTCAAGGTAAACTGGAAGGAACGAAGCGATGTCGTCGCGGCTATAACCGAAAGTCATCTGCGTCAAGTCATTGGTACCGAAAGAGAAATACTGAGCCTCGGTCGCGATACGGTCGGCGGTCAAGGCTGCACGCGGTATCTCAATCATCGTACCAATTTCAAATTCCACCTCTACACCATACTCTTCAAACACTTCCTTAGCGACCTTTTGGATGATTTCCTTCTGCTGCTTGAGTTCGTAAAGAATACCAATCAATGGAACCATTATCTCAGGCATGGGATTCTTGCCTTCCTTCTTCAACTCACAAGCGGCGCTGAGAATGGCGCGCGTCTGCATGGCGGTAATTTCCGGGAAAGTGATACCAAGACGGCAGCCGCGGTGACCGAGCATCGGGTTGTTCTCAGCCAAGGAGGCAACACGTTTTTGTATTTCCTTTACCTCTACGCCCATTTCTCTTGCCATGGTTTCCTGACCGGCGATGTCATGGGGTACGAATTCGTGAAGAGGTGGGTCGAGCAGGCGGATGTTGACCGGACAACCATCCATTGCCTCCAA
>DCGD01000143.1:4638-4878 GCA_002315195.1 Prevotellaceae bacterium UBA1787
ATTTGGTAAGGCAGCAACTTGGAGAGCGCCTTCTCGCGACCTTCTACGCTGTCAGCGAGAATCATCTCGCGCATGGCGATGATTTTTTGGTCATCAAAAAACATGTGTTCTGTACGGGTAAGTCCGATACCCTTTGCGCCAAATTGACGGGCGAGTGCGGCGTCGTGCGGTGTATCGGCATTAGTACGAACCTGAAGTTTGGTATATTTGTCACAAAGTTCCATCAACGCCTTGAAATCT
>DCGD01000143.1:4912-5130 GCA_002315195.1 Prevotellaceae bacterium UBA1787
GAAATCATCGCTCAATTCCGCAGCCTTGGTTTGTATTTCGCCTGCGTAAACCTGACCGGTGGAGCCGTTAAGTGAAAAATAATCACCTTCCTTATAAACCAGGCCGTCAACCTCAACGGTGCGGCTCTTGTAGTCCACATTGATGCCACCGGCACCGGAAACACAGCATTTACCCATACCGCGGGCAACAACAGCGGCATGACTGGCCATGCCACCGC
>DCGD01000119.1 GCA_002315195.1 Prevotellaceae bacterium UBA1787
CTCCCGCCGTAAATCTGCGCGCCTCCGTTCCCATCATGACCACTTACGGCGTCAGCAAACTCATTTCCGACTCCGGTGTCATACGCTATAAAATCGTAGCCGAGGAATGGAAAGTTTATGACCGCACCACGCCGAACAAGCAGACATTCATGCAGGGGCTGATACTCCAGCAATTTGATGAGAAATTCCACATACAAATGTACATTACCGCTGACACCGCATACTGGTACGACGATTACCTTTGGGAACTGCGCGGCCGCGTGTGTCTGTGGAATTCAGAAGGGACCATTTTCAATTCCGAAATTCTTTTTTGGGACAGTAACCGCCATGAGTTTTACTCCAACGTCTATTCCCACCTCGTGTCACCCCTGCGCGAAGTATCGGGATATAGTTTTCATTCCAATGAACAAATGACACGCTACGAAATCAACGTCACCCAAGCCTCCTTCCCCATACCGAATCAAAACAACACGGTAGAACCGAGTGACACTGCAACCGTTGCCGATACCATCATCGTCGCCGCCCCCCCACAGCCGACATCACCACAACGAGCGACCACGGGACACTTCGGAAAGACCAAACGCATGGACGGCACCTACCGCTGACACCTATTAAATAAAATATCGATTACATATTTTCCATGAGCCCTGCCATCGCCCTTGTATGTTTACTGCTGTTCATGTTCTGCCAAGCTACTGAAACCGCCTTCCGATTCTCATTTAAATTCAGACAGAAACATAAAGACAACACTCCGTTCTTGGAACGCATCATCACGCGTTTTTACAAAACACCCGGCTGGTTGCTGCTTAACCTGCGGTTTGTCGCACTCACCACAATCATCATCGGCATACTTTCTTTCCAGTCCATTCATACGGAATTTCTCCCTTATCTGTCTGAAACCAATTTCACCCTTCTTTCAATCGGCATTCTCACGCTGACTTTCATATTTATTGGCATCCTGCTGCCACGTACCATCTGCGGACACCACCCGGACAAAGCCTTGAAAGCACTTGCGCTTCCCTTGTACCTTGCCGACATCCTCCTTTCCCCCATCGCAAAACTGGTTTTTCTGCTGCCTCGTCTCATTATGCGCTTGCTCAAAATACCCTACAACGACAAGCACCTCGCCTATCTCATCGCCGGACGCGAACTCATGGATCCCAAACTCCGCCCATTACTTTCAACATCCGCCCCGGACATTCGCGAAAACGACTTGAAAATTTATCGCAAAGCCCTTGACTTTTCCAATATCAAAGTTCGAGACTGCATCGTTCCACGCACTGAAATCATAGCAGTCGATAAAAATGATGATTTCAATACGCTCATCCACACCTTTATCAACAGCGGAAAAAGCAAAATCATCATCTACGAAGAAGACCTCGACCACATCATAGGCTATGTACATTCATCCGACCTCTTCAAGCCCATCACCAAAACGTGGAAGGAAAGCATTCGCCAGCTGCCCATTGTACCTGAATCCATGAACGCCCAAAAGATGATGCTCATCTTCATGCAGCAGAAAAAATCCGTCGCTGTTGTAGTGGATGAATTCGGCGGTACTACCGGCATCATCTCGTTGGAAGACATAGTGGAAGAAATATTCGGAGACATTGAAGATGAACACGACACCGTGTCCCTCACGGCAAAGCAGACCGCCAAAGACCAGTATCTCCTCTCCGCCAGACTTGAAATAGAAAAAGCCAACGAACTTTTCAATATCAATCTGCCCGTATCGGAAGAATACCTCACCATCAGCGGCATGATTCTCTATCATTACCAAGACTTCCCAAAACAAGACCAAACCATTTCCATCGGTCAATTCAAGTTCAAAATATTGAAAACCTCAACCGCCAAGATAGACCTCGTTGAACTAAAAATTGAGTCTTGAAATAAAAAGTGAACTTAAAAACCCAACTAATTGAAAATTATTTAATACCTTTGCGTACTTAAATTGAAATTGTCTATATCAAGAAAAATAAAAAAATTAAATAATGGCAGCTTTACAAAAAATCAGAAGCAAGGGTGGCTTGCTTATCGCAATCATCGGTTTAGGCCTTTTCGCCTTCATCGCCGAAGAGTTTTTCCGTTCTATTGAAACAACCGCTAACCAAAGCAAACAGCAAGTAGGAAAAATCTATGGAGAAAAGATCTCCACGCAGGAGTACCAAAATGCATTGAATGAATATGAGGAAGCAATCAAATTCATGCAGGGAAAAACTACGCTCACCGACAAGGAAAGCAATCAGGCAAAGGACCAGGTATGGCAAACCATGGTCAACTACACACTTATCAAGCACGAATGTGACAAACTCGGCTTGACCGTAACCGACAACGAACTCCAGAACATCCTGAACGAAGGCACCAACCCGATGTTGGCGCAGACACCTTTCATGAACGAGAAAACCGGCAAGTTCGACGCCAGCCTTCTCAAGAATTTCCTTCAGGAATACAGCAAGTTGCAAGCAAACATCTCACAAATACCCGAACAATACGCGGAATACTATAGCAAACTTTACAGCTACTGGCAATTCGTTGAAAAGTCACTGCGCGAAAGTCAACTTATGCAGAAATACCAAACATTGCTCACCAAGTGCATACTTTCCAACCCCGTAGAGGCGAAAATGAATTTCGATGAAGGTTTCAAACGCAATGATCTCCTCGTTGTTTCTTATCCCTACACCCTCGTGAACGACAAGGACGTACAAGTGACTGAGGCAGAAATCAAGGCAAGATACGAACAGAACAAGGAACAGTATCGCCAGTACCTCGAGGCGCGCGGCATCAAGTACATCTCCAAGAAAGTCATGGCTAGCGAAAGCGACAGAGAGGAATTGATGAAGGAAATGCAGGGCATCGCGGAAAAACTCGCAGCAGCGGAAGATCCCACACAAATCGTTCGCTCCTCCAACTCACTTGTGCCTTACTCAAACATTCTCATCACCAAGCGCGGAGTTCCCTATGACATCCAAAAGAAACTGGATTCCATCAGCGTCGGGTCATTGGTAGGTCCATACTACAACGAAACCGACAACACCGACAACATTATCAAGTTGATTGCAAAAACCGAAGCGCCCGACTCCATTAAATTCCGTCAAATCCAAGTGGTCGGCGCCACACCGGAAGAACTCCAGCAACGCGCGGACAGCATCATGACCGCACTCAACGGTGGTGCGGTGTTCGACTCTATCGCAAAGTTCTATGGACAGCCCTCCACCGAGCAGACGCTCTTTACCGCTCAGTATGAAAACCAAAACATCGATGACGAAACCGTAAAATACCTCAACGCTTTGACCAAACAGGCCGTAGGCACAACCGTCAAGAACGCCATTGGCCAGGGAGTCATCATTACCAACGTATTGGAACGCAAGTCCAACGTGACTAAGTACAACATTGCAGTCATCAAGCGCACAGTTGATTTCAGCAAGGAAACCTACAGCAAAGCATACAATGATTTCAGCCATTTCGTAGCCACCAACACCGACCTCAAGAGCATGGAGGAAAATGCGGCGAAAAATGGTTATATCGTTGAAACAAACGAAAATGTTTTCAACAATGAACACTACATCGCCGGTATCGCCAATACGCACGAAGCACTGAGATGGCTGTTCGACGCCAACGAAGGTGATTTGTCACCCCTCTATGAATGTGGCGAAAACGACAACCTCCTGCTCATAGCCCTCACCAAAATACACAAGATAGGTTTCCGTCCAATCGAAGACGTAGAGGAGGAAATCCGCGCCGAACTCATCAACGAGAAGAAAGCGGAAGTACTCGCAGCCAAACTAAAGGATGTCAAGACCATCGATGCGGCAATGGCAGTTGAAGGCGCCGCAATGGACAGCCTCAAGAACGTCTTGTGTTCAGGTTCCGCCTTTGTCAAGGCGACCAGCGCTACCGAGCCCCTCATCAACGCCTCCGTATGGAACAAGAAGAAGGACGATTTCGTAGGTCCGGTCAAGGGCGAAAATGGTGTGTACGTTTATCAGATAATTGACCAAAAGGATCACTCCATCATGAAATTCGTTGAAAACCTGCAGAAAGAGAATGCCGTACAGAGCCACCTGCACAACCTGACAAGTTTCATCACCGAACTTTACCTCAAGGGAAAAGTAATTGACAAACGTTATCTTTTCTTCTAAACTTTAGAAATATTTCTTCATTTTTTCTTAACAAACTATACCTGAAGAGAGGCTGAAAAGCCTCTCTTTTCTAGTGTGTCGGCATGACACTAACCTAACTGGTTCAACCCCAGTCGCAGGTATTTACCGCCAAGCGAAGCGAA
>DCGD01000125.1 GCA_002315195.1 Prevotellaceae bacterium UBA1787
AGACACGAGGGACTTAAAATCCCTTGACCAGGAATGGTTGTGCGGGTTCAAGTCCCGCTTCGAGTACCAGATGACAACGGAGTTATTTAGTAAAACGCGAGTTTGCAGATAAGTCCGTTTTTTTGTAATTTATTTTGTTCTTATCCATGAAAAACATCAAAGTGTCATTTTGTAAACGTCTTTTCTTCATTGTGTTTTTCCATGCAGTCATGGCAATGATGGGATTTGCACGTGAGAGAGTCCAAGTGGTTGGATTGACCTGTGCCGAAATGGAAAATCCAGTCTGTGTCAACCAGGTACGACTAGGCTGGAGGTTGCAGTCCGCGGAGAGGGCGGTTTATCAGAAAGCGTATCAAGTGGAACTGTACAGCAACAATGTGAAGGTATGGGATTCGAAGCGCATCAACAGCGACCAACAGTCAAGCGTCACGTTGGATTTTTCGTTCATGCCGGGCAAGCAGTACCAATGGCGGGTAAGAGTGTGGGATGCTTTGGAAAAAGTCACTCCCTGGAGTCCATTGGCATCGTTCGGAACGGCGATAAATGAACAATGGAAGGCGCAGTGGATAACAACGGGAACAACGGGGAAACAACCGCTGCCCTATATCCGCAAGGTACTCAATTTGCAGCATGGTCAGGTTAAACGTGCGGTGGTGTATCTTTGTGGTTTGGGAAGCAGCCAGCTTTACCTGAACGGCGAGTTGGTGGACCCGACGCGCATATTGGATCCCGCCCAAACGGACTATGACAAGCGGGCCTTGTACAGTGCCTTTGACGTGACATCTTTGCTGACTCGTGGAAGCAATTGCGTGGGAATCATGTTGGGCAAGGGATGGTACACGCAGGACGTTGTTTGGGCGGCAGGACCATTCTCCTATGGAGATCCCATTCTCCGCTGCCAAGTGAATGTGGAATATAAGGATGGGACAACAGAAACTTTTGGTACAGACGAAACTTGGCGATGGACAGAAGGACCTATCACCGGTACCAACATTTATCAAGGAGAACATTATGACGCTCGTAATGAAATAGATGGCTGGTGTACGGTGGAATACGATGATGCCGCATGGCGTTCGTGTCGGAAGACCGAAGGTACCATACCGCCCCGGATGCTGGTTCAGGAATTACCTCCGATGCGTCGGTTTGCAGAAATAAAAGCGACCAGGATATGGAAATCATCAAAGACCGGGAATTGTTGGATATATGATTTTGGTGTCAATCGGACGGCAAACGTAAAATTTCATGTCAATCTTCCCGAAGGTGTGCGCCTTGTCACCCATGCCGCGGAAGAAATCGATGACAAGGGAGAAATCGATGTGCGTTCAACGGGTTTCGATTTTATCGGCTATCAGGAAGAAGCCTATACCGCTTTTGGAAAAGGCATGAAAATCTGGACGCCGGCTTTCACCTACCATGGTTTTCGCTATGTGGAATTGACCATTGAAGGCAGCGATGCCGTCCCTGACGAAACATGGCTGACGGTGGTGCCGGTCCACACAGACGTTGCGCAGCGGGGTACTTTTGAATGTTCTGAGCCTCAGATGAATGCTCTGCATCGACTGGCACTTCAAACATTCCTGAACGGTTTTGTCGGCATACCCGTTGACTGCAACCACCGTGAAAAATGCGGCTGGTTGGGCGATACACACGCTTACGATTGCGCAGCCAACATGAATTTCCAAATGAACAATTTTTGGATGAAATATTTGGAGGACATACGCACCACCAGCGATTGTTTCCTACCGAACACCTTGCACCACAAACTCTATAATACAACTTTCTACTATGCCGACAAGCAGGTGAAGACGCCTTTCATGATAGCGCCGGGCAAGCGTCTATGCGGTGTGGCGTCTCCCGATTGGGGCACCGCCGTCGTTCAGCTGCCGTGGCACCTCTATCTGTATTATGGAAATGGGGACATACTCAACCAATACTACGATATGATGGCGCATTGGGTGCGTCATATCGACAGCACGGCGGTGGACAACATCGTCTATGAAGGCTTGGGGGACTGGTGTCCGCCTTCATGGAACGGTTCCGAACTGCCTACAAGCGTGGAATTCACCTCCACGGCCTTTCATCTGTTGGATTTGAGCATCATGAAGAAAGTCGCTGAATTGCTGAACAAAACAGACGATGCGTCTTGGTTTGCCCATCGCGAGAAGGAAGTGCGTCAAGCCATGCGGTTCAAATTCTACAACCCATTGAAAAATACATTTTACGGGCAGACGGCAGACGTGATGGCATTGGAATTAGGTTTGGCGACTACGGACGAAGCACCGCTTGTGGCGCAGGATTTTTTGGACAACGTCCAACGCATACCCTCTCAATTCCTGAACATGGGCATATTTGGCTTGAGCCGTTTCGGGGCGCAGCTTTGTCGGTATGGGAAGGCGAAAGAGGTGGTCAAACTGCTGACGAAGAAGGGAGACAACAGTTGGGGATTGATGATAGACAGTCTGAAAGTGACGACGTTGTGGGAGGGTTTGCCCTATACGGTGGCGTCCGCAAAGACCAACACCGCCTCCCATTGTCATCCCATGCAAGGTGGGTTTGACGTGTGGTTCTATGAGGATGTACTCGGCATACGTCCCGTCGAGGAAGCACCCGGTTTCCGCGAAATATTGTTTCATCCAACCGTTACCGACGCAATGGATTGGGCGCGCGGTTCTTTGGAAACGGCATACGGAAAAATCGTCAGCGACTGGTGTCATCGGGACAGCACGCTCTATTGGAAAATTGTCATACCGCCTTGTTGTCACGGGCGGTTCGTCATACCTTCAGACCGTGAAGTGCAGGTAAATGGCAAACCCATACCGGCGGAATCGTTGATGAGGGACTCAGAGTTTGAAAAAACTTATCGTTTCCAGTCCGGAAGTTATGACATAGTGGTGCGATAGAAAGGTTTTGAAATCGGTTGTACAAACAGCAGTAGGAGGACTGTGGAACGCAGCACGGAGATTTGAAAGAACAGCGGAAATGTCGGACTCAAGCATGAATTCGGTGTTTTCTTATCGTTATGTCGTAAAACTTGCGTCATATTATGAACAAGCCATGATGGTTCAACAAAATTTCAGTAATTTCGCCGCAGAATTTGCGGCGTTAATCGGAATATTATGTCGCAAAAGATTGCAATACCATGTATATACACGAAAAAGAAAATTGGACAAATTTCCGATGGGATGCTTCAAGGGTATCACTCCTGCAGGAAACGGTCTGCCGTAAGCAAGGACTGCTTTATGGCAGGTTGAGTTCTTTGGGCTTTGATAGCAAGTTGCGGGCAATGGCGGAGAATTTGACTTACGACGTTGTGTATTCATCTGAGATAGAAGGTATTCTCTTGAATGTTGATCAAGTACGTTCTTCCATAGCCAGGAGACTGGGCATAGAGCATGTGAAGAATATCGCACCTTCGCACTATGTTGACTCAGTAGTTAGCGTAATGCTCGATGCAGTGCAGCACTATGACTCGCCCCTCAGTAAAGAGAAACTATGCGCTTGACAATCCACATTCTTTCCGTCAGGTTTCAGCGAAGGTAGCTCAATAGAGGTAGGGAAATACCGCACACATAAGGAGCAAATTGTCAGCGGAATGTTTGGTCGGGAGAAGATACATTATATTGCGCCTTCTCCAGACCGAGTGGAAGGAGAAATGGATCGGTTCCTGATGTGGTTTGACAGCGAAGAGCCGGTGAGCTTCGTTATCAGGTCCGCTATCGCTCATTTCTGGTTTGTGAGCATACATCCTTTTGAGGACGGCAATGGGCGATTGGCACGTATACTTTCGGACATACTCTTGGCCCGTGGAGAGAAGAGTGAGTTCCGTTTCTACAATGTTTCGTCGCAAATCAACAAGGATAAGCGACATTACTACGACATTCTGGAGCGTATGCAGCATGGCGATGGCGACATCACGGAATGGCTGGTTTGGTATTTGCAGAAATTGGTCGATGCACTCAATGAAGCAGAAATTATCGTAACCACGGTTTTGAACAAGAGTTTGTTCTGGCAAAAGGCATCATCCATAGCCATGACAGAGAGACAGATAAAGTTGCTCAACCTCTTTCTTGATGGTTATGAGGCGAAGATAACATCGAAGACTTGGGCCGCTTTGGCAAAATGTTCGAAGGACACAGCTATACGCGACATACAGGATCTCCTCAGTAAGCATATCTTGGTGGCGGATATTCCCGGGGCAAAGAGACCAAGTTACTCGATAGTCTATGACGTTGAGGATCTCACGCAGTTCTTCACTGACGTATGCATTACTGAGGAGAATGGCATTTCATATCTCAAAGCCTTGTTCAAAGGAAAAAAGCAAGTAAGGGAAAGAATATTGAGGCTCGATGCAGATCGTTATCAACAAGGAAATCTATCCTTGGCCAATTTACTCAGTAAATACTGCTCCTATATTATGGCAGGCAATTAAGCATTACAAGTGAAGGTGAAATGTCAGTCCAGGCCTGTTGACATAGAAAAATCCCCAATGCATCTCCACATGGTTTTACCTAAAAACATGGTGCAAACCATGTGGAAGTCTTTTTGGGGATTTTCGGTTGGCAGGTCCGCTGTCTGTATCGGATAGGAAGGCTTATCGCACGGCGTTCAAATAGAGGTCAATATGCGATTCTATATCCTTGGCTACCTTGTAGGCGTTGCCTTGCGGTTTTGATGGATAGGGATACTTTGAATAAATCTCTTCTTGGGTTATTTTTTTCAATTTAGGGATCAATTCGGAGTACAGCCAATTCTTGTCCACTTTTTCCCCACGTTCCATTCTGCTTATGGATTCGTCAAAAAATAATTTCCAACGCCGATGGTAGTAGTCGCCTACCAATCCCTGCCACAGACGGCGTGCATAATCGTCCAGTGCCCCACCTCCCCAAAAAGTGACGATGGTCCTGGCATTCAGTTCATAGTAGTCTTTCTCAGCCGCGGTTGAACCAAAACGTCTGGCACTTTCTATCCATCGTCCGAAAAGGAAGTCTTTGTGTGTCAACAGCAGTCTGTCGGCATCGGCAAAGAGTTTTTCGGAAATTTCCCTGATGTCTTTCATGCGGGAAAGGTCATGTTTGTTTATGGCATCGTAGTATTTATCCACCAAAAGCGTAAATGTGTTGGCGAGGAAATGGGTGTAGAGCGTCACGATGTCGTATTGCGAATCCTCCGTATCGGATGGGTTGGCGAGCAGCAAGCGACAACTTTCCAACAAACGTCGGTTGTCGTAGGGCAGTTGGGTTTGGGGGTTGTGGTGATTGAGGTTCGGGCTTCTTGCCATCACCGTCCCTTCGTAGTAGTTCGCAGCATGGATATACACTTCGTCAATAAGACGTGTCCAAGCATTTTGGGCGCCGGTGGAAACTTCTTTGTTCTTGCGTCTGAGGGAACTCCAATTCCTTATCCATTCATGAGGTTCAAGGGTGTCGCACCAAAGACGTTCAAAGAAATATTCGTAGGGGTGGGGACTGACGGAGAACCCTTCCAACGTACAACCCATGCCGGTGCATGACGTCGGGGTGGAGAACAACGCTTCCAATTTTTTATCCACATCCACGATGTTGCCTTCCAGGACACTCACTCCCCCGAAATTGCCGATATAGCACCAGATGAAGGGCTGTCCGTGGTGACTTTCACTCTTGCGCCACATCTCTTCGTACTCCGCGGCATAGTCCAACATGATGATCTTGCCTTTGGGTACCGCGTTCATCGATGCCTTGATGGCTTCGGGCGTCCATATCTGAGGCGTGAAATATATCCATGCCATTTCTACCCAAATGGCCTCGGGGTCTACGTTTGACAAACTGGAATAGATGGTCCCCGTCACTTCACCTAAATATGCGGGGTCACGGCTGGGAGGATCCAGTTCGTTGAAGGGGTCTGCCCCATATAGATGATCCGTGCCATAGACCTCTGTTTGTTTTTCAAGAAAACTTTTCTGCACTTCCGCAAAGAAAGGGTCGGTGGGGTCGAGGAAGTAGGTGGAGGGGAAATTGCACCATGATGCCAGTTTCTTTATGTTGGCGTTGGGATGCAACTCGGCAATCTTTGCCGGAACATGGCCGCTGAACGCAGGCAGCACCGCTCGCATGCCCAATTCCCTTTCGCGCTTGAGAATCCGCTTTTGCAGTTCCATTTGTCCGTCAATCCAACTTTGGGGCAGAGGTCCCTGCCAAGCGTCCAAGTTTGCCATTCTATGCCATGGCAAATGCGCCGGCCCCGTGAAATAAGCTCGGATTTCCTCTGCGCTCATTCCCATTTCTTGCCATACTTTCATCCAAATGGCTTCCTGACCGGTGATGTTGAGTGCCATGTTTATTCCATTCAGAGCCATCCAGTCTATCAGCCATTCCCAATCTTCCCAGGAAAACCAGGGCAGACTATAGCCGTGCGTACAGTAGTTGAGGAAGAAACGGTTGTCCACCTTCGCCGTTCTTTCCACGGGGGTCTTCACGCGCGCCAGTTTCCGGGGTATTCTGAGTTTTCCCTTGCTCCAAGGGTAGTCCACGCCCAAATAGTTTCTGAGATAGTAATTGAGCCCGACGGACATGGAAACGGGATTGTCACCTTTGATGAGAATCTTGTCGCCCTGTTGTTCCAAACGGAATGAATTGGGCTTTGCGGTATCTATGACAAATGCGATGTTCTTGGCTTTAGACCCCAAGACTCTTGCCGCCAAATCTTCGGCGGCTTTGCATTGGGCTTTGGATTCCAATCCCAGTGCAACCAGTAAAAAAAATAAAATGAATAAGTGCTTCATAACGACACAGAGGATTTTATGATGGTTTTGACTAAATTCGTTCGAGTATGACGAAATCGAACGGTTTGTCGTTTTGGCTGTCGGCTTCATGGTGTTCCCTGCTTACCTCTTTCCATGCCTTTTTGTCAATTTCAGGAAAGAAGGTGTCGGCTTCCGCCGGCACATCGTCTACTTCCGTCAGGTAGAGCCGCCGGGCAAGCGGCAAGGCCTCCCGATATACGGAAGCGCCGCCTATGATGAAAATTTCTTCATCCAACCTGCAATGCAGCAAGGCCTCTTCCAAGGAATGAAAGACTTCCGCGCCCGAAAACCGCACCTCACTCTTGGTCAGCACCATGTTTCTACGGTTGGGGAGAGCGCCTTTGGGCAAAGACTCAAACGTCCTGCGTCCCATGATTACGGTGTGTCCCATGGTAAGGTGTTTGAAATTCAACAAGTCGGCACGCAGATGATAGATAAGACCGTTGTTCAATCCAATGGCACCGTTGCGTGCAATGCAAACAATGATATTCATAGTCAATGATTTTATTTTACTGTTCTAAACATATAGTCGCCCAACGGCGGTTGGCATGGCAGGTACTTTTCTTTGAGATTGGGATGGAAAGCCTCTTAAAGGGTCTGCCGCCAAAAGTGGTATGGCAAATTTAGCAACAAATTATGAACTCCACGCATGAATAGGAACATTATTTTTATATAGCCTCAAATCCGCAACTGCCAAGGATATTCCAATTTAGTCAATCACAGGCAGCA
>DCGD01000029.1 GCA_002315195.1 Prevotellaceae bacterium UBA1787
GTCCGCCTCAGTTGAAGGGAAAGATAGAACATTTCATCAGCCGCGACGCCATGAATATTGATTCCCTGGGTCCGGAAACGGTGGATGAATATTTTCAGAAAGGGCTCATCCGCGATGTGGCTGATTTGTATTTGTTGAAAGTAAGCGACCTTTCCGGGGAAAACGGTACGAAAGTGAAGTCGGCGCAGAAAATCATCGACAGCATCAAGGAAAGCAGGAACGTTCCCTTTGAACGAACATTGTATGCCCTGGGCATACGTTTTGTGGGAAAAGTCGTCGCCAAGTTGATAGCCCGACATTTCAAGAACATCGACGCCCTGGTTCAAGCCTCACACAATGAATTGACGGAAGTGGAAGGCGTAGGCACCGTCATAGCCAACAGCATCAAGGAGTATTTCCGAAATGCGCGCAACATGGACGTGGTCAATCGTCTGCGCGAGGCCGGCGTATGCTTCCAAGTGACGGTTTCCGAGACACCGACCTCAAGTCTTCTGACCGGGAAATCCATCGTCATCAGCGGCGTGTTCGAGAAACATTCGCGCGAGGAATACAAGGCCATGATAGAACGACTTGGGGGAAAGAACGTCGGCAGCATATCCGGGAAAACCTCGTTCGTGCTGGCGGGAAGCAACATGGGGCCATCCAAACTCGAAAAAGCGCGTAAATTGGGTGTGGAAATCATAAGTGAAGAAAAATTTCTTCAATTGATGGAGAATTATGGCGAATAAACAATAAAATTTGTACTTTTGCACCCGTTTTTAGAAATACAACTAATGGAAAACATATTCAAAGGTATGGGTGTCGCCTTGATAACACCATTTTTGGAAGATGGCACCATTGATTACACCTCACTTGGCAACAACATAGAACATCAACTTAAGGATGGCATAGATTTTCTCTGTTTATTGGGTTCCACGGCGGAAACACCATGTCTCTTTCCGAAGGAAAAGCAAGCCATCAAGGCCTTTGTTGTAGGTCAGGTGAAAGGGCGCGTCCCTTTGTTGATGGGAATCGGCAGCAATTGCACCGCCGCCCTCGTAGAAGAAGTGAAGCAAACCGATTTCAAAGGCATAGACGGCATTTTGTCCGTGTGTCCCTATTACAACAAGCCATCCCAAAACGGCATATATCTGCATTACAAGGCATTGTCGGAAATAGCCCCCGTGCCCGTCATTGCATACAATGTACCCGGTCGCACAGGCAGGAACATGGAGGTGAAAACCATACTGCGCATAGCCCGCGAACTCCCCAACATAGTCGGTATCAAGGAAGCCTCGGGAGACCTGAAGCAAGCGTCGGAGTTGCTTGCCGCCAAGCCCGAAAACTTCGGCGTGCTGTCGGGCGACGACGGCTTGGCGCTTGACATGATACAACTTGGGGCGTGCGGCGTCATATCCGTCATAGGGAATGCGTTTCCGCAGATATTCACCGGCGTGATACACAACGTCATGAAGGGCAACACAGAACAAGCGGCCATAGTGCACGACCAACTCAGGTGCTTTTACGACAAGTTGTTTGTCGATGGAAATCCATCCGGTGTCAAGGCGTTGCTCTCGGAAATGGGCATGTGCAGGAACATACTGCGCCTTCCTTTGACACCTGTATCGGCACACACCCAGGCGTACATCAACAATGCCTATAGGCACTTGAAGAACAATTTAAGCCAGTACGGATTGGTGGCACAGTAAGTCCGTTCAATTATAAAACGATGACAGCAATTGCTATTAAACATTAGTTTTTTGACAATTTTTGCATAGTCATGGTAGAAAGGTGAGGTTGGCGAGTGCCAGGCCCACCTTTTCGTTTCTTCACGCTACGCGGCGATGTGAAAGGAAACTTTGGTGCGGCAATTATAAACATCTTTGCCAGATGTACCTGCGCCCAAGGATGGTTCAAACGGGTTGACTTGTCACAGGCTCGACAAAATGGAAAACTTGCTTTTTGGAAACTTGCGATGGAAAGAAAGAACTATTCTTCATTCCAGTCGCTATTGATGTTTCTATATTTCATTTTACGTCGGCAAGCGGCTGTCTGGCGCCGTTTTCCAAGGTAAAAACGCTTTTTATATTGTTTTCTTTTGTTTTTCCGAATTAATTTATTAAATTTGCTGCGTTTATAGTATTGAATGTAGAAAACGAATATCAAATAAATAAGATCATAAACATGAAGAATCCCATACGTTTGTTTTGGTTGGTCAACATGATGCTGACCATGTTTCTGTGCAGTCAAGTGAATGCGGCGGTCATATCCAAGGGGAAATTGTTGGGCAGTAAGGCAACGAATGATACCTATTCACAGGAAATGGTGCGCGACAACAAAACCTCCACCTATTTCAAGGCTTCTCAAAGTTCTTTCGCTTGGATAGGTTATGACTTTGGCGAGCCATACGTCATCAACCAAATTTGCTACGCTGCGCCGAAAGGCAAAGGAAGCCAAATGTTGCTTGGAATTTTCGAGGGAGCCAACAATCCCGATTTCTCTGATGCGGTGCCCATTCACATCATAAAGAAAACCCCGGCGGAAGAAAGTTTGAGATTGCAGAAAGTGGATTGCTCATTGGGTTTCAGGTATGTTCGTTACGTAGGACCGCACGATTCCAAATGCGTCATCAGTGAACTGCGCTTCTATGGAAACGCCGGGGAGGGCGATTCCACGCATTTTTGTC
>DCGD01000052.1 GCA_002315195.1 Prevotellaceae bacterium UBA1787
CCGTCACCCGTATAGGGTGAACGCTCCCTATGGGGACAGTCACTCGCCACGCAACCGTGCATGTTGTCCATCTGCGAACGCTGCCATATCTCATTTATCTTGTTAATCAGTGCGTTGGAGGTCTTGAAGGAAGCCGTAACGGGAACGTCCGTATTGACCACTTCCGCCTTGACCTGACCGGCGGCAAGATTGGAATTGCCCGAAATGATGGCCTTGCGGAATACGTACCAAGTAAACCGAGGCGCATAGTTCTCCTTGCCGATGCCTTTGTAAACGTATTTCTGCTGTCCCAACGGTGATTCACTGATGTACTTGACACTGAGCGTATCGCCTGACTTACCTTGCAAATCGCTGAAACGTATCCAACCAGAAATTTCCTTGCCGAAATCCACTTCATAACTGCCGTCCGCCTGTTTCGTGAACGCGACGGGATTCAAGGTTTCGATGATTTTGTCCGCTGGAGATGTCTGCGCTGTCAACTTGCCCGCCGGGCCATCTACAAATTTGGCGTTGCTCCAGCCGCTTTCGTCGCATCCCGCTTCCGCCCATTCGGGTATCTCCTTGTTGGCGTCGTAAATTTCCCCATCATAGACGCCGTTCATCACAATGGCGGATGGATGCGTTTTCCAAGTGTCGTCGGTAGGAATGATTTGCTTGCTGCCGTCTTTGTAGGTAATTTCCAACTGACAAAGCAAGCAGGGGTCTCCGAACGTGCGCACCCAATGACAGAAACATCTGTAAAAACCATCCCCCAATATGGCCCCGATGGCATTGCCACCCTTGTCCAACTGTGCCGTAACATCGTATGACAGATAGAGGACGCGGTATGCGGAAAAATTATCATCAATGGTGATGCCCGCATTCTCCTTCAAGTCCTTTCGCGGGGAATAGTTGGTGAAATTGGGCACGAGATAATCATCGCCAATACGCTTTCCGTTGACGTACAACTCAAAATACCCCATTCCCGTCACGAACACCTTCGCCTGCTTGATTTTCTTGTCTATGCTGAAAGTCTTGCGCAACAGCGGCGCATTGCCGCCCTTAACATTGGTGGGGGCTATCCAACGCGCCTTCCAGTCGGAGGACTGCAATCCCATTCCCCAATGAGCCGGCTGGCTCCAAGCCGACACCTTACCCTTGGAATCCCACACGCGTACGCGCCACCAATAGTCCGCGCCGCTTTTCAACGCCTTGCCTTCGTATGGTATAAGACTCGATTCGGAAGAAGTCACCTCCTTGCTGCTCCACACGTCGTATTTTCCTTTCTTCAACAATTCCAGCGAAGAAGATACGCCAATTTCATACTTGGTTTGTTTTTCTCCAATCATCTTGTCGTTTCCCACGGAACATATCCAGGAAAAACGAGGTTGCTGCGTTTCGACTGTGGATGGATTCGTAAGATGCTCAACGCGAAGCTGTCCAACATTGAGCGCAAATACCGTAAGGGTGAACGACGCCAATACGGTGGCTGATAATAATACCTTATAAGAATGTCGCATATTATGAAAATTGGTAATTCGTGAAATTTTTTTGTAAAAATAATGGATATTGTAGATATGACAAAGTTTATCTTACAAGAATTCAAGTTGCCATGTCGTTTTTTTGGTAACGGTGACCAATTTCATCCATGTAATGTCTTGTTGTGAGAGTATCTTGGGAATTACGTCCTCTTCTTCCCGTGTGGCTTTCGTTATCGGTTGAAAACTTCAACGCATGGACATGATTTGGCACAGTTCGATTGACTTCCCCCACAGACAGCATGGCACAGCCACGTTTGTATCCAAAAATCTCATGTCGTTAGGCATGAGGGTATGACAGGCGCACCATTCCTACCTGGCATTACTCCACAAATTACGCAGCAGAACTTGATTTCCTTTCTGCCTGGCTTGGACAATATTTGCTGTTGGAACGCCACAATGCCGACAACTTACCATCCATTACTGGTGAGAAAAAATCGCACCATGAGGTTTGGACGCTTTGGAAATTCGTTGATTTGGCCGTAGAAATCCACCGCCAGTGCTTTAAGGGCTTGAACGTCTATTGTCCGGCAATTTGTATCATCCACGGAAAATCCATCTATGATGACAATCTCCAGTTTGTTTTCGCCTTTCGTTGTCTTTATCTTTTAACAAACCGCTTCAATGTCAAACGCAAAGTGTCATCCAAGTACAAGCTGGAACCAGACACACGCAGCATGCCATTGTCAAGACCATTCTCTTGAAATGGTTCAAGATTGACCTTCCTTTAAACGCTCCTTTGAAATTCCGCTCTTTATCGAAAACAACTGTTCCGCTTTTTGAGCATTGTTACATGCCAAGGAAAAATACAGCATGGCATGATGCTTTTCAATAGACATTTTGTAAGCAAGATTTGCGCCAATCACACTGTTGTTGAGAAGAGACTCCTTGTCCGCTATCACATATAGCCTGCCTTCTTCAAATCCATGCTGTTACCTTGTCAAAACTTGGAAAACCGCTTTTTATCACAGTCACTTTTCGTTCTCGTTCATATCCTGGCTATCCCAAATTTTTCTATAGAAACCAGGTCCGAATATTCCACCAAGGTTGCCAAGTCCGGCAGGATAGGTGTGCATACTGCCACACTTCGGGCATCGAACGGGAGCAATAAAACGAGTTGCGCGCCACTCGGCAGCAAAACCGATGAATCTGTTGCCACATTCATCGCACTTGAATGTTGTTGTTCCTAACATCATATCATACCTCCTCTTCGTTAATGATTTCCATATCTTCTTCAAAGATATCCTTGGAGGTGTATTTCTTTATCTGTTCTGCCATCCTTCCACTGACATTGTACTTTTTCTCTGCGTAGATACCGGCTGCCACAGCCAATACCCCAATCAATAGTTTCTTCATAATTATTTGATTTTAAAATATTTGCAATTATGCTTTAGCGGCAACCTTATTCGGGTCGGACACTGGATCTTCGCGCTGTTCTGATTCGGCATGGAAGCCAATTTGATGTTTTTTAACCTTTTTCTGTTCCTCTATCTTGTAACAAACGATGTCAATGGTCTCATCGAGGCTTTCCGTCAATTCCTCAAAGTGCTTGGAGAAAAGGCCTATCATCATGCGCTTGCTTGTGAAATAGAATGATGTGGAAACTTGGAAACTATCGTTGTAGGCCCACACCGTGGCATGGTTTTCCGTGTCTGTGTTTACCTTGTCCGCCATGTAGGTCTTGACTTCCATACTCAACTTTTCATAATCTTCGTCTTGACAACGATAACTGACAGTACATTCGGCATAGCCATCGTTCACAACAAACGAAGCGTTGAAAGACATGTCATGAAACTCAAACACGATGCAACCGTCCACAAGTTCGCACTTTATCCCCTCTTCCTCCAAATAACCCATCAGGCATTTACGCATTTTACATACGTTGTCCATGAAGAAGAGACCTCTCCAATAACTTGTAGTTTTCCTTAATCTTCCCATTTTCATACTGTGCTAATTTGACTGTTACTTTTCTCTAATGCAAAGATATATACTATTCCGTACCTTAATGAAAAATGATATGAAATATTTCTTTATTGGCTGCATAATTGTTTGCGTTATGTATTCAAATACAAATTGCAAGCAATTATTATCAAATTTCTCACAATAGTTGGTTGATTTTCGCATTGGATTCCATATAAAGAGATACCTTTGCAAAAGAAAAGTTTAGAGCGATGACAACAGTTCCGAACTTGCTCGCCCTAACACCAAAAACAACAAGTTATGCGTGAAGAACCTACAAAGTACGAAGAGTGGTTGACCACAATAGCCAACACGCGACTCGTCTATAATACAATGGATGAGTTGGAAAATATGCTTGACAATTTTTCCATTCACAACAACGGTATCAAACGTGGTTTTACGAGTATGCAAAAGATGCGTTCCGCCTACAGGGACCTGAAGGTGGAGGTGGAACTCATGACTGATGGTATCGTTAATCTTGATCGCTTGCTCCAGCATTACCTGAAGGCTTGGAACTTCTTTCGTGACAACCTCTATCGGAGAACCAATCCAGAGCAGGTTGCCATGAAACTTCTGGCATTCTGCTATCCACCGTATATTCGCAGCGGCATAGGCACCAAGCGCGCCGCTGTTTATCAGCAAGTCATCGAACAGAACATCAACATTCCATTCCTGCTGCTCATGCTCATGAAAGCCGTCCCTGGCTACGATTCTAAGGATGGTGACGCCAATGACATGGCAATGCAATTTGAACGTGTCATGGCGTTGTTACAGAATTTTACCGGCAACGATACTGAGTTCAGTGTCCAGCCGGCCATCACGCTGGCAAGAGAAGAAACCAACAAGTCAAGATTGATGCTTCTTTTCCACGTTTCGCAGATTCTTGACACATACGAGTCGTATGCCGACACAACCAACATCTATGATACTGCCAGTGACATAAAGGCACGCCATGTCAACCTGGATATTGTAGGATATTGGAATGAGAGCGGCGGAAAACCAGACTATACTGAGTTTTGGCAAATTGAAGACGCCCTCAATTATGGCTCCTATTTCATGACTCACTGGCAAAAGCACGCGGATAATCGCCTCATTGGCACACGTTTCACCTTGTTCATCGTAGAAGGGGCTGATGGCAATCTGATTTATTACATGCTGCATCCAAAGGCCATCAAACGCCGGATGAAAGGGCTTGCATACAAGGATGACGACCAAGTGTGGTACAAGACTGAATGGCTGGATGATTGTCCGAAAGAGTTGCCGTTGCATCGTCTCATGTATTCTGCCGCATGGAAACAGAACATCCACCTCACAAGATGCACGGATGAAAAAGTGGTTTTCCAATACGACCGTTGGTTGAAAAGCAGATGCCAAATAGTAAAGCAATACCAACATCTTGAATATGTCTTCTTCCCTAATCTATATGCCGTTACCCAGACACATCTTTACATCCCATCTGAAAATGAAGGGGAGTTCTACAAAGTACCAAGGGACGCTTACGATGGTTTTGATCGTATTCAGATTGACGACAACATTGGCACCATGATAATGGACGGTAAGACTTATCTGGCATTCGATGAACTGATGCTTTACATCGGCACCACCAAGAATGAATTGCAGAAATACAAAATAGAAAGGGTCAACCGCATTGAGTAGCGCGACTGACTATAACATTATTTCTTATCTTGTTCTCTTGTCTGTAACTTCACATCAATATTGACACGGAAGTCATTGATGTTGCAAAGATCTTCCATTGAGTAGTCGAAGAGGTCAAGATACAGGTGATGGAACGACATGGTGAAATATACATCCTGATACGCAGGGAAATGAATACATTCCGTCCACGACTGACCGTAATCACCAATCATCTCACGTTCATCCCAGCAGTCATGCTTGTAATCGTCAAATGACTTATCAAAGCATACGGCTTTGCCATTTCGTTTGCCACCCTTGCCTAAGTTGGCTATGATGTTCCAGATATGT
>DCGD01000096.1 GCA_002315195.1 Prevotellaceae bacterium UBA1787
ATTTGCCCCGCGAACTCCGCCCGCCGCAGCAGATTTTCATGAAATTGTACAGCCAGGCGGTTTATTATGAAAAAATGAATGTGCTGCTGAATGAGCGCACTTGTCAGATTTTTCGGGCCTATCGCGAACTCGGTTTGCACCCCATTCTGTTGAAAGGTCCCGCCGCCGCTGTTTTGTACGAAAATCCCGAACGTCGTGAAGTGGGAGACATTGATATTTATGTCAACGACCCTGAAGGCAAATTGAAGGTTTGGGCGGAAAAATATGGCGATTGTGTGGAACCTGCCTTCGGAAGGGAACATATCATGGCTTTCCAGATGGATGGCGCCATAGTTGAGAATCATTTTACGTTGCTAAAATTCTACAACAAGAAATTGGCGTTGCAAATGGACGAAATCGTGAAAAAGGAATTGCCCGATGGCAAAACCAACAATAACATCACTATCAACGAACAGCGGATAGAGGTGCTGCCGCCCACGCTTGGCTTGCTGTACGATATTGTCCATTTCTCTAAACATCTCATCAGTAGTGGGGTGGGTTTGAGACAGCTTTGTGACATCACCCTTGCCATGCACAAGAACCATGATGTTATCGAAAGTGAAAAACTGTGTAAATGGTTGGATACGCTCGAAATGCGTCACATGGCCAATGCCCTTGCCGATGCCGCGGTTCGTTATTTAGGTTTGCCACCCGGGGAAGTACCATACGATTACAAAAGTGATTTGTTTGGTGACAAGGGGCAGGAATTGATGAATTTGGTGATGGATGGAGCCAATTTCGGTTATTGGTTGAAACTCGGAAAGAAGAAATCCTGGTGGGAGGTTTTGAAGCAAAATCTCAAACAGCATACGCGCATTTATCCATATATGCCCAAGGAGGTCCGTACGGAAATGTGGTTGGCGCTTACGCGTCGCATAAAATTCTAAACGTAAAATTAAAGTAAAAACGGAGCAAATGCAATAGCAGTGCCCCGTTTTTTTTCAAGTATGGTTGGTATGAATGGAAATTAAAAGAAATTAGAAGTCATTGTCAATGGGTCGTCCTTCACCGGGACCGCCATTTTCGCCATTTCCCGGCATGCGCTGCATCATTTTGTTGCGTCGTTCCTGCATCGCCTTCATGCGTTCTTCCTGTTCCTTCTGGTATTGTGCGTATTGTTCTTCAGTAAGAATGCTCTTGATGTCGGCTTCGAACTTTTCCATCTGCGCCTTGCGGACGGTGTTGATGCTGTCGCGTTGCTCCTTGGTCATCTTCTGTCGTTTTCCGCCTTTTTGTCTTGGGAAATTGGGGGTTTGACTTTTGAACAGTTCAGTGAGTTTGGTTTGTTGTTCTTCCGTAAGTTTCAAACTTTCCGTCATCATCTTTACGCGTTGTTCCGCCATTTTTGCAGGATCCCATTGGCGTCTCACCTTTGTGGTGTCATTGGGATTTCTGTCGGGACGTTTTTTGCCTTGAGCATCCACTTGCGTCGGTACAAGCACCATCATGATGGCTGCCATTGCCATAAATAAGAATTTTTTCATGTTCTTGAGTGTTTATAGGTTAATTGTTTAGTTATTGTATTTATCAGTAAGACTATTGTTTCATTCATTTGGTTTAATCGTTCAACACAAATTAAGATATTTTTGCATTGGTTGAAAATAACGACTTAACCTCTGTGATTTAGGCAGTAATGTGTTTTGGATGCTTGGATTTTTCTTTTTTCCATGCGAGACAAATGTTATATGTGGGTAGCCCATCCCGGGGCGTTTACTTGTGTTCGCTGTTTTTGTTTTCCGTTGTCTTTAGTACAATTTCAATTGTCGTGAATGTTGGTACAATAATTTGTTGCAAAAAAATATAACGGAACTCGTGCGTTATGCAGAGTTCCGTTATAGCAAGTATGATGAAAAAATTATTTGTTGGACTTGTTCTTTTGTTTACCTTCACCATTTTTCTCAGGACGGTTGCCGCGTTCAGGCATGGATTTCATGCGTTTTTGTTCTTCCTTTTGGTACTGGGCGTATTGTTCTTCCGTAAGGATTTTCTTGATTTCAGCATCGAGTTTGTTCATGCCATTCTGGCAATTCTTCTTGTCTTTTTCGCACTGTTCCTTGCAGGGCTTCTCGCCTTTGTTGTTCTTGTCGCATTTTGGTGCGTTGTCTTTGAACAACTTGAGGAGTTTGGTCTGTTGGTCACCTGACAGGTTCAAACTTTCCGCCATTTGCTTTACGCGTCCCTCCGCCATTTTTTCTGGATCCATTTGACGGTCACACTGTGTTTTGTTTGAACCGTTTTTGCTTGGTTGCTTCTTGTTTTGAGCGTTCATCTGCGTCGGTACAAGCACCATCATGATGGCTGCCATTGCCATAAATAAGAATTTTTTCATGTTGTGTTTAATTTTTTAATTTAATGAAAAGTTTACTTTAATCCGGATTTGTCGTTAAGACTCAATTACCGTTTTATGGTTTAATCGCTTAACTTTTATTAACTGTTCGAGGATAGGCGAATGCCGAATGGTTGTCTTTATATGCGGATTTCAATCGTTGTAAAGGTGGCAAGTTTATTTATGTTTTTGTACCCTAACGTCAAGGTTGAGATAAATTATTTCCCAGTCCGTGTCCTTGTGTTGTATTCTGAAATAGCATCTGTTACGCTTGTGACAAGCCGCAGATTTTGATACCAACAGTTATAGGAACAGACAATTGCCCCTTTGATGTTTCTTCTCCGAATCTTCTGCGTTTTTTGTTGTCCTTTGGCTAAATTGTTCTACCTTTGTATGGATTAACCAATGGACACATGAAACTATTATTGAAGTTAGGAAGGTGGATGCTATTCTGCTTGGTTCTTGTCATGATTTCTTGCAATGACGGCGATGACAACGGAGATGCGTTCAAATATAGGCGTACGCTCATCGTATATATGGCAGCGCAGAACAGTTTGGGAAGTGAAGGTTGTTCAAAACTGGATTCTCTTGAAATAATTGCTGGCGCAGTGGAATCGCAGTCAAAGAACGACAACATCATTCTGTTTATTGATGATGACAGAAATCCGCGTATTCATAGCATATATCGCGAATCCGATGGCGTATGTTATACGCATCCTGTGTATCAATATCCATACGATGCCAATTCAGCGGATGGCAAAACGCTTTTGGATGTGTTGGTTCGCGTGAAATCCCAATATCCATCTAAAAGTTATGGACTCGTCATGTGGGATCACGGTTCAGGATGGTTGCCTGAAATTACATCCAACGCCAATTCCATGCGTGCCATCTGCATTGATGTCGGCCCAGGTGGAAACATGGCTTCGGATACCAAGAGTGATGGTAGCATTGGCGACCAAATGAGCATTGAATCCATGGCCGATGCCATTCAGCAGAGTGGCATTCATTTTGATTATATTTTCTTTGATGCTTGTTATATGCAAAGTTTGGAAATTGCCTGGGCGTTGAGAAATGTGACGGATTACATGGTTTCCAATCCCACGGTTGTTTCATCATATGGCGCATATTACACAAATCAAATTAAAAGCGGTTTTTTTGTTTATCCCACGAACGACGCCCACATCCGTGCGATAGTCGATACCTATTATTATGATGGCACTAAAAACCCCATAACAAAGAAAGACTATGAAGCCGAAGGCTTCGTCATATCGGTCAT
>DCGD01000145.1:0-2377 GCA_002315195.1 Prevotellaceae bacterium UBA1787
GGTCAAACGCTCGTTAAGTGTCATTTGACGTTCGTAGATGATGCGGTAAGCTTCATGTATTATTTCAATTTGGTTGGCTTTGTAACCTGATCTTCTAAGTCCGACAAGGTTTAGGCCGCAGTATTGCGCCGGTTCGCGCGCCACGGTGGAAAAAGGAGGTACGTCCTGACTGGTTCGCGTGCCGCCACCCAGCATGACCAAACTTCCGACGTGGCAGAATTGGTGAATCAGTACGCATGCGCTGATGATGGCATGGTCATCGATGGTGACTTCTCCTGCAATCTTGGTGGTATTTCCAATGATGCAGTTGTTGCCGACAATAGCATCGTGTGCGATGTGGGCGCCTTCCATCAGAAGGTTGCCTGAACCGACCAATGTTTTCATTTTGGCTGCTGTTCCTCGGTTTATGGTGACGTTTTCGCGAATTCTGTTATTGTCGCCAATCTCTGTCGTCGTTTCCTCTCCCTTGAATTTGAGATCCTGTGGAATGGCGCTTATGACAGCTCCGGGAAAGAAAGTGTTGCCATTGCCTATGCGCGCGCCATATAGAATGGTTACGCTGTTCATCAGGACGTTGTTGTTTCCGATAACGACATTCTTGTCAATGAAGCAGAAAGGTCCAATCTCACAATTTTCGCCAATGACCGCTTCGGGGTCTATATATGCCAGGGGGCTGATTTTGCTCATGTTATATATGCTAAGGAACTATTTGTTTTTCACAATCTGTGCGGTAAACGTTGCTTCACTTACCACTTTCTCTCCGACAAACACAAACCCTTTCATGGAAGAAACACCATGGCGGATGGGAGCGAGAAGTTCAACGCGGAAAATCAGTGTATCTCCGGGAACTACCTTTTGACGGAATTTCACGTTGTCCAATCTTAGAAAATAAGAACTCCAGCGCTCGGGTTCTTCAACGGAATTCAAGACGAGAAGTCCGCCTGCTTGTGCCATTGCTTCAATTTGGAGTACGCCCGGCATGATTGGTTCCTGTGGAAAATGACCGGAGAAGAAAGGTTCGTTGCTGGTGACGTTTTTTATGGCGACAATGTAGTTTGAGCCCATTTCAATAACCTTGTCAACGAGTTGCATGGGGTAACGGTGTGGAAGCAGTTCGCGTATGCGGTTGACGTTCATCAGCGGCTCGGCGTTGCAGTCGTAGATGGGGGCCTGAATTTCATGCGCACGGATTTCTCGGCGCATTTGGCGGGCGAATTTGTTGTTGATGGTGTGACCGGGTTTTGTGGCGATGATACGTCCCTTGATGGGGCGGCCGATGAGTGCCATGTCGCCTATGATGACAAGCAGTTTATGGCGTGCGGGTTCATTTTTCCAAATAAGTGGCTTGTTGTTGAGAAAGCCTAATTTGGTCGCATCCACATGAGGAATGTTGATGCGGTCCGCCATCGCGTCTATGCGCTCCTGTGAAATTTCTTCTTCGTAGATGACGATGGCGTTGTCCAAATCACCGCCCTTGATGAGACCGGCCTTGATGAGGGGTTCTACGTCGCGTACGAAAACGAACGTGCGCGCGCAGGCGACTTCCGTGGGGAATGCTTCTATATTGTCAAGTGTAGCGAACTGGCTGGAGAACCATTTGGATTGGTAGGAAATCATAGCCGTAATGCTGAAATCCTCATCGGGCAGAATGAGGATAGACGATCCCGTCTTGTCATCCTTGACTTCGATTTTCTTGCGTATGATATAGTAATCTCGGTTGGCATTTTGCTCCAAAATGCCGACTTCATTGATTTTGTCAATATAAGTGGCCGAATTTCCCTCAAGAATAGGCATTTCCGGACCATTGACTTGAATGAGGCAGTTGTCGATGCCCATGCCATAAAGAGCCGCCAGGGCATGTTCGACCGTTGCGCAACGAATGTCACCTTTTGCAAGGACGGTACTGCGTGTCGTGTCAACGACGTTTTCAGCGATGGCTTCGATGATGGGGGTACCTTCCAAGTCGATGCGCTGAATTTTATAACCTGAATTTTCAGGAGCGGGGTTAAAGGTGGCTGTTACGTTCAAGCCCGTGTGAAGCCCTTTTCCGTAAAGGGAGAAACTTCCTTTTAAAGTCTTTTGTTTTGGCATGGCTTTATTGTTTTTGAGAAAGTTGTTTTTTGAGTTGTGCTATCTCCCGCTTCAATTCTTCCACTTCCTGGCTCATCCTGGGCAGGTTGCGGAACACGGCATTGCAGCGGGCATACTTGCGGGCGTCGATGGCGGGTGAACCCATGATGGTGGTGTGGCTTTTCAGTACGCTTCCTGCCACGCCGGCTTGGGCGCCGCAGTTGGTGAAATCGCTGACGACCGCATGTCCGGCAATGCCCACTTGTCCACCGAACATGCACCTTTTTCCAATTTTGGTGGAACCTGC
>DCGD01000145.1:2406-3821 GCA_002315195.1 Prevotellaceae bacterium UBA1787
GCATGACGGTGTCTTCGCCTACAATGACGTTATGTGCGATTTGGACAAGATTATCCAATTTTACGCCTCTCTTGACATAAGTGCTTCCCATGGTGGAGCGATCGACGCAAGCGTTTGCTCCAATTTCCACATCGTCTTCAATGGTGGCGATGCCGATTTGGGGTATTTTTTCGTAGCCGTTTTCGGTGGGTGCAAATCCGAAGCCATCAGCGCCGATGACAGTGCCGGAATGTAGGATGACGCGGTTTCCAACCACACATTCATGATAGATGGTGACATTGGGGTAAAACAGGCAGTCGTCACCTATGTGTGCATTGTCACAGATGGTGGTGTGTGCCAAAATTCTGGTGTGGTTGCCGATGGTGACGTTTTCGCCAATGCAGACGAACGGCTCGATGTAGCAATCTTCTCCAATCTTTGCCGTGGCGGCGATGGAGGCGAGGGAACTGATGCCGGTCTTATGCTTCTTGGTCTTTTCGTACAAAGTCAATAGGCTTGCTATGCATTCATAGGCGTTTTCCACCCTCACGATGGTGGCGTTGACTGGTGCTTTCAGTGGAAAGTCTTTGTTTACCAATACTACGCTGGCTTCCGTCGTGTATATGAAATGCTCGTATGCGGGATTGGCGAGAAAAGTAATTGAACCTTTCCCCGCTTCTTCAATTTTTGCGAAAGTGTGGATTTTGGAATCTGGGTTTCCTTCTATTGCTCCATGAAGGTAATCGGCAATCTGTTTGGCTGTAAATTCCATTTTAAAGTATTTGCGTAAATTAGAGTGCAAATATCGTAATAAAAATGCATATAAACCTTATGTATGACTTATTTTTTTAGATGCTTGCTACAAACAATTTAAAGATGGATGGTAGAACAAGTAGTAGCGATGGCTTTTCATGTCTTTGAAATTGGAAGTAAGCAATTCGGAAAAGTTGGAAATGTCGCATACGTTGCCGTCTTTTAGGTGAATGCCCACATGGTCGTCTATGCTTGAATAGAGCGTCTGTCCGATTTCCGTGTGGCGGACGAGGTAAGCGGCTTCTTTTTCACTTATGTCCAAGGCTTCCGCCATTGACTTGCGCAAGTTGTGCAATTCGTGTTCATGAATGGGAGATTTCAATTCTTTTGCCTTGAACAATCTGCGATGAATGAAACTATCGGCCAAAAGTGCGAGAACGCGGTCATCTGAATGGATCCATTCCTTAAGTGACACAAGTATGTCGTTGTCGTCCAGTGAAATAAAACAATCCAGCCATTCGGGATGTTCTTGGGAAAAAGACATTGTAACATCGTTTTGCAGAAAATATCTCAGATTAGGGGTGGTGAAGATGCCGCGACCGTTCTGAACAAGTTCTCTTGCGCGCGCAATCGCCATTTTCATGATTTCCTGTGTGGCGAGGCAGGTTTTGTGCAGATACACC
>DCGD01000145.1:3839-14419 GCA_002315195.1 Prevotellaceae bacterium UBA1787
ACACCTGCCAGTACATCAGTCTTCGCGACATGAGATAATTTTCGATGGTGTAGATGCCTTTTTCTTCAATGGTAAGGCTGTCGTTGATGGCATTCAGCATCTTGATGATTCGTGCTACGCCAATGTTGCCCTCATGAACACCGGCAAAGAAACTGTCTCGACATAGATATTCGAGTCTGTCCATGTCCACTTGGCTGCAAATCAAGTCATGGAGAAATCTTTTGGGATATTCGTTCTTGAAAATCCGAATGGCGGTGTCCAGTTTGTTGTCGAACGCATTGTTGAGGCGTTCCATAAGTTTCAGGGTGATGTATTCGTGGCTGATGCCATTGACAAAAGAATGTTCAAGCGCATGCGACATGGGACCATGCCCCAGATCGTGGAGCAACATGGCTATTTGAACACCTTGGCGCTCATAATCCATGATGTACACCCCCTTGTCTTCCAAAGAATCCAAAGCCTTTGTCACAAGATGCAAAGTGCCGATGGAGTGTTGGAAACGTGTGTGCGTGGCTCCCGGATAGACATAGAAAGTGGGGCCTAATTGCAAGATGCGTGACAAACGCGTAAAAATGGGGTGCTTTACCAAATTGGAAAGCACACCATTGGGTATGTCAATGAAGCCAAAAACGGGATCGTTGATGAACATTGGGCGGGGTGAATGGAAACAGCCTAATAATTGGCGAGAATGTCTGCCATCTGCTGTTGCAGTTGCCGTGCCTTTTCCCCGGCGACTTCGGCGAAGTGTTCAGTGCCGTCTGCAAAGATGATGCCTCGTGAACTGTTGACAAGCAAGCCGCAATCTTTAATCATGCCGTACCTGCATACCTCTTCCAGTGACCCTCCTTGGGCTCCCACGCCGGGAACCAACAGGAAACTTTCGGGTGCCACTTTTCGGATATCCTTGAACATCTCTCCCTGGGTTGCGCCTACCACGAACATCATGTTGTTTTCATTTCCCCATTTACGGCTGGTGCGGATGACGCGTTCAAAAAGCCTTTCGCCGTTTGCATCTTCCATCAGTTGGAAATCATGTGAACCTTTGTTGCTTGTCAAGGCCAGTACAATCATCCATTTTCCCGGATAGGAAGCAAATGGCGTGATGCTGTCCTCGCCCATATAAGGTGCGATGGTGAGCGCATCGACATTCAACTGTTCAAAGAAGCAGCGGGCATACATGGAAGAGGTGTTGCCGATGTCACCGCGCTTGGCATCGGCGATGATAAGGTGGTTGGGGTGGCATTTCTTGAGGTACTCTATGGTTTTCTCCAGGGAAACCCAACCCTTGACGCCGTCGCATTCGTAGAAAGCCACGTTGGGTTTGTATGCCACGCAGTAAGGAGCCGTCGCATCAATAATGGCTTTGTTGAAGGCGAAGATGGGGTCTTCTTCTTCCAAAAGGTGTTTGGGAAGTTTCTTGATATCGCTGTCGAGTCCTACGCAAAGGAAAGACTGTTTTTTCTTGATGTTGTCTATGAGTTCTTGTCTGTTCATGGCGTTCTTATGTGGTTTATAGTTCAGTTTCTTTCATTCTTTCCGCATTTTCCGCGACGATTAAATGGTCTATGCAATCTTGGATGTCTCCATCCACAAAAGCCGGGAGATTGTACATGGTATAGCCTATGCGGTGGTCGGTGACTCGTCCTTGAGGGTAGTTGTAAGTGCGGATCTTGGCGGAACGGTCTCCAGTTGAAACCAAGGTCTTTCTGCGGTTAGCGATGTCGTCAACATATTTTTGGTGTTCCTTGTCGTAGATAAAGGTACGCAGACGGGCGAGGGCGCGTTCCTTGTTCTTGGGTTGGTCGCGCGTTTCAGTACATTCAATGAGAATTTCCTCTACGGCGCCTGTGTTGGGGTTTTTCCAGTTGTAACGCAGGCGGACGCCGCTTTCCACCTTGTTGACGTTCTGTCCTCCTGCTCCACTCGAACGGAAAGTGTCCCATTTTATTTCTCCTTCGTTGATTTGCACGTCGAATTGGTCTGCCTCCGGCAGGACTGCTACGGTAGCTGCCGACGTGTGGACGCGTCCCTGCGTTTCGGTTACGGGTATACGCTGAACGCGGTGTACGCCGCTTTCATATTTGAGCGTACCATATACGTCCGCTCCTGACACGGAACAAATGACCTCCTTGAAGCCTCCCGAAGCGCCTTCGGAAAAACTGGAAATTTCGAGTTTCCATTTTTTGCTTTCGGCGTATTTCGAGTACATTCGGAACAGGTCTCCGGCAAACAGTGCCGCTTCGTCGCCACCGGTGCCTCCTCTGATTTCGAGAACGGCGTTCTTGCTGTCTTCGGGATCCTTGGGAATAAGCAACAGTTTGATTTCTTCTTCCAATTGCGGTATGCGCGCTTCACATGCCGACACTTCTTCGCGTGCCATCTCCTTCATTTCGGGATCATCCTCTTCAAGCAGGATTAGTTTGCTTTCCTGCAGGTTCTGAAGCAAGTTGCTGTATTCCTTTCGGGCTGTCATGATATCTTCGAGGTCTTTGTATTCCTTTGACAGCCTGATGTATCGTTGTTGGTCATTGATGACGTTTGGGTCGGTGATGAGTGTGCCGATTTCATCGAAACGAGCGCAAAGTCCATCCAATTTTTCAAGTAGGGAATTGTTTTCTGCCATGTTTTAGGCGTTTGTATTAAGGTTGTGGTGTTGTGTACAAAAGGGGTCGGAGATTGCGTTTTGGTTACATTAAGCCATTGAGCATGGCGTGGAAGAACATGGGTTTGAGGAAATAGCGTTTCAGCCACCATCCGGCGGCAATTTCCTTGGATGTGTCAAACAGTGTGAACGGGAATGTCGTGACGGCATTCTTGTCATAGTCAAACTCGCAGAGCAGGACGTGGCCGTAGTCTGTCACGATGGGGCAGCAGGCATAGCCGTTGTATTTCCGTGTCGGGGCTTCACCCTGCATGATGCTGAGCAGGTTCTCCACGGCGATGGGCAGTTGGATGCGGATGGCCGAAGAGGTCTTGCTGGTGGGAATGCCGGCAACATCTCCGAGACTGACGACGTTGGGATATTTCGTGTGTACCAATGTCTCTTTGTCAACCATGACCCATCCACCTTTGGCAAGCTTGCCTTCTGTCCACGAAAGTCCTGATTCCTTTACAAAATCGGGGGCGGACTGTGGAGGAACGAAACTTAGAAAATCATAATCTTCAACGAACGGGCGTGGCTCGTCGCCGGATGTGTCTTCGAAGTAAACTTTCTTGGCTTGGGTGTCAATGCCCTTCACGCGATGATTGACTTGCAGGTCGATGTTGCGTTCCTTGTATATTTCCAGGAGGCGCGGTGTGTAGAGTGGAACGTCGTAGAGCGCTTTCTCCGAACACTGATATACCATTTGCAAACCCTCTCGTCTGCCCTTTTGGCGGGCGAGGTGTTCCGTCAATAGACAAATTTTCTTGGGCGCTCCCCCGCACTTGTGCTTTGTATAGGTATCGGTGAAAACGGCGCGACCGCCTTTTTCCACCAATTTTTGTATGGCGGGCCAAGTTTTTTGGGCGCCGTTGAAATCATAGATGCAGTGTGCGTTTCCAGTTCCCAAAGTTTCGCGTGAAATGCCTTCAACTTGGTTCCAGTCCAACTGCAGTCCCGGTGTAAGAACAAGGAAATCGTATTCAAGTGTTTGGCCTTTGGCGGTGCGTGCCTTTTGTGAGACGGGATCCAATGCAACAACGCTGTCTTTTACCCATTTGATGCCTTTAGGAAGACAATCTTCCTGTTTGTTCCAAATTTCGTCTGGTTGGAAGATGCCGGCAGCGATGAAGGTGAAGCCCGGTTGGTAAAATTGTTTTTCAGCGGAATCAACGAGTGTGATGTTCGGATTCCTCAAGCGTTTCATCAGTCTTGCAGCAAAGCTGCAACCAGCGGCGCCGCCTCCGATGATAAGGATTCGGGCATTCACATCCACGGTTTTCAGATAGTCGTATGTTTTGGCACCGGCGGCGGCAACGACAACGCTGCCTATGCCTGCCTTAATGAAAGTTCGCCTATTCATGGTGTTTTAAATCAAAATTGAGTGCAAATATAGTAAGTTTTTGTGGAATAGAACATTATTCATAACAGAAAGTATCGCTATCGTCCACATTTGTCATGCTCCGAAAAGTGGAAACACCCGCCTATATGCGAATAGTTTTGTTTTATAGATAAGTTCCAATGGCGAGAAAAGCCATGCTGACAATGACAAGCGCCAAGTCGATGGCTTTGGCTTTCAGGTTTTTTTCATGAAACATGACGGCTCCGAACAGGAAGGAAACCAGTACGCTGCTGCGTCGCACCATGGAAACTATGGAAATCATGGAATCCGGGAGACTGAGTGCATAGAAATAGACAAAATCCGCCAAGGTAAGGAATACACTTATCATGACGATGCTCCAGTGCCAGCGAAACGGTGTCGTGTGGTGTCGCAGCGGAAACCACAGCGTCAGGAGAATGATGGTCATCAGACCGCATTGGTAAAGGTTGAACCAGCCTTGGACCATTATTCGGTTTATGCCCAATATGGAAAGAATGTATTTGTCATACAATCCGCTGACGGCTCCCAGGATAGCGGCGGAGACAATGAGATAGATGGCTTTGTTGTGTGCGAAGCGAATGCCTTCCTTGCGTCCGCTGGCGCTGAGCATGAAAAACGAGAGCATGGCGAGAAGGACTCCCGACCATTGCCATACATTCAAACTTTCTCCGAAGACAAGCAACGCTCCGAGCAATACCATTACGGGGCGGGTGGCATTGATGGGGCCTGCAATGGTGAGAGGCAGATGCTTTATTCCAAAGTAACCCAAAATCCACGAAGACAACACGATGACGGCTTTCAAAAAGATGTATGTATGGATTGTAGCGTTTCCCGAAGGTATGTACAGTGGAGAATTGTTATGAATGACGTGTGTAGCGGAACCGATGATGGAAGGAATGAAAAACAACGAACATACCAGCGTGTTGATGAACAATACGGGTATGACGGCATTGTCCTTCAAAGATTTTTTCTTGAATACATCGTACAATCCCAGCAGAACGGCTGAAAGGAAGGCAAACGAAATCCACATGATGAACAGGATTGTCAATATTTGGTCTGCGTGGCTCCGAAGAACAGCAGAAGTTGCGCAAGGTAATAAGGGATCATAATGTATAACGAGGCTGCGGGTATGGGGCTGACAAATTTGTTCCATGCCAGTACGGTATCGGAAAATACAAACAAAACGGCGCCAATCCAAAAGAAGATTTTCTTCAAGGAGAGGGCGCATCGTAGCATGAACAGAATGAGAAAGGCATAGACGGCCACACCTGTGCGCAGAAAGATGTTGTTGACGTGAGGCAGAATGAAAATGCTCACAAGAATGTATGACGTTATTGTCAAGGCGGAGGCATATCTTGACGTGGACGCAACAGTGATGGAACGGTGTCTTTCAAGTTTGAGGAAAAAGAAGATGAAAGCCAGGTGTCCTGCGGCGAAAGAACCCATTTGAGCGGGGAAGTTGTGCAGGGCCCCGAAGCAATCCCCCAATGCGGAAAATGCCATGGCCATAAAAAATGGGAAAGGCAAATAAAATAAGGAAGCCAAGGCAAGGACGCCCATGGGAATGCAAATCTTGAAAGGGAGTGAAATGGGTGAAAAATATAACCCTACCGACAGTAGGAATGTGCCGAGTACGGCTACCGTACGAAACAGTATCAGTGAAATGGTTTTCATAGGATGGGAGCTTTTCCTTCGGGGAAGATATTGTCGGGATATGCGATGTTTTCAAGGAAAAGACCGCATGCCGGCATGGACTCGCCCGAGGCGGAGCGGTTTTGTTTCAGAATGATGTCCTCGAATTGGCTGACGGAAATGCGGCCTTTCCCAACATCGATGAGCGTGCCGACGATGGCACGAACCATGTTGCGCAGGAAGCGGTCAGCGGTGATTTCAAAATACCAATTGTGGCTGTTGGTCTGAAACCACCGGGCTCTAGTGATGTGGCAGATGTTGGTTTTGTTGTCCGAACCTGTTTTGCAGAAACTGCCGAAATCGGTGTGTCTTAACAGAACGTCAGCAGCATTGTTCATGGCGTTGAAATCCAAATGATAATAGTAACGGCAGGCAAACGGACGTATGAAAGGGTCTTTCCTAAGATACAGGTAGTAGTGGTAGGTGCGTTGTGTCGCACTGAAACGTGCATGCCCTTCGGGCGTGACGGGTACGATGGTGTAGACAGAGATGTCGGAAGGCAGCAGACAATTGAATTTGAACGTCAGGGTGGCAGTGTCAATGTCCGCGTCGCTGTCGAAATGGGCTACCATCAAACGTGCGTGCACCCCGGTGTCCGTCCGTCCGGCTCCTACGATGGGAATGTATCGCTTGTAAAGTTTTTGAAGAATATCTTCCAATTTTTCTTGGATACTGACGGCGTTTGGCTGGCGCTGCCATCCGTGGTAAAGAGTGCCGTCGTATGCAAGATAAATGAAATAGCGCATTGTAAAAGTGAATTAGCGAACGGTAATGTGGAAACATCCTTGCCTGCTCTCGTACTTGACGTAGCAGAGTTCCTGCTTTCTCAAGTCGTTGAGCACCTCTGCCAGGATGAATTTGAGTGCGCCATTGTTCTGTTGGGGTGGGGTTGAATTGTCGGAATTGCGGACGGGTTGAAACTTTGCGTAACTTATATCAAATGTCGTACCGTAACAATGGCAACTGTTGGTGCTGGCATTGGAGTTTTTTTTATGTAGTTTTTCCACATCCTCAACGGTGCGTGTAGCGGAAGTGACAAGCAGTTTGCTCGGTGAAATCTTCTTGACATATTGGGAATCGAGGAAATTCCGTGCTATTTTGGTAAGAAGCAATTGGGCTTTTGGAACAAGGTATGGTATGGAATGGTTTAACGTCTTGATGTTATAGTATGGGTTAATTCCGATGTAAACCAACTGATTTTTAATCAACTCCATTTCGTTTCGGTTGGAAATGGGTTGGATGCCCAAAGTCTTGGCTGCGGTCAGTTGAAGGTCATTGACATCGGGAAAACTATTGGGGAAATTATCCACGCCACGAATTTTGTGTCTTTTCCACTCGTAGTCGGGTTTCGTGAGATCCTTGTTCAATTGGTGTGCTCCTGCCAAGGTACCCTTGATGGGAGATTTGTCTTCCTTGATTGTCTCAATTTCATCTTTTGGAACGGCAAGTGCGGTGTCCTTTTTCGTCTCGTTTCTGATGGATGGAAAAATGAGACGAATGATGAACAGGACAAATATTGTTCCGAAAAACACAAGCAAAAATTGTCTCTTTTTTATTTTGTATTTGAATTTCATGAAAGCAATCCGTATTATCTGGCAAAAGTACGCAAAAAATATAGTTTGTAATTAAAGAGAAATGAGTATTTTTGCACAAAACTAAAGAATGATAGAGAAGCATTTTGTTTTAGATGGCGTTGAACCCACTGTGTTTTACGGTGTTAACAATGTCAATTTAAGGATGATCAAGTCGCTTTTTCCCAAATTGCGCATAATGGCTCGTGACAATGTCATGAAAGTGATGGGCGAAGATGGCGATTTGGTTGTTTTTGAAGAAAGATTGAATGCTTTGATTGAACACTGTGTCAAGTACAATACGATTTCGGAAGAGGACATTGTATGCGTGATGCACGGTGGAAAGACAAAGGATGAGAGTGCGGAAGATGTAATTGTATATAGTACGTCAGGAAAACCTATCCGCGCGCGTAGTGAAAACCAGTTGAGATTGGTGAAAGCCTGCGAAAAAAATGATATGATTTTTGCAACAGGCCCTGCCGGTACGGGTAAAACTTATGTGAGCATAGCGCTTGCCGTCAGAGCATTGAAACGCAAGGAAATTCGGCGGATTGTTCTTTCGCGTCCCGCCGTGGAAGCGGGTGAAAAACTTGGTTTTCTTCCGGGAGACATGAAAGACAAAATTGATCCCTATCTGCAGCCATTGTATGATGCATTGGAAGAAATGATACCCGGCGCCAAACTTAAGGAATATTTGGAAACCAATGTCATTCAAATCGCTCCTTTGGCGTTCATGCGCGGACGGACGCTGAATGACGCCGTAGTGATTTTGGATGAAGCGCAGAACACGACAACCAGCCAGATAAAGATGTTTCTGACGCGAATGGGCATGAATACCAAAATGATAGTGACGGGTGATTGCACCCAAATAGATTTGCCCGTTTCGCAGCGTTCGGGGTTGATAGAGGCCATGCGCATCCTTGCGAACGTAAAAGGCATCTCTTTTGTGGAATTCAATCAAAAAGACATAGTCCGCCATAAATTGGTGATGCGCATCGTGGAGGCATACGAACAGGAAGAGAAGAAACGAAAGGCAATGAAAACGGATGCCACACTCCACAGTGATACCAAAGTGTAAGCAATATAATATAGTTGAAAAATAACAATCTTAAAAAATAACAGCAAATGGAAGCTTTAACAAAAACAACTTATAATTTCCCGGGACAGGAGGGTGTTTATAATGGAAAAGTGCGTGATGTCTATAATTTAGGTGACAAGCTTGTAATGGTTGCCACCGACCGTATTTCAGCGTTCGACGTCATTCTTCCAAAGGGTATTCCGTTCAAAGGTCAGGTCTTGAATCAGATAGCGGCCAAGTTCCTTGATGCGACGAATGACATTTGTCCCAACTGGAAGACAGCCACTCCGGATCCAATGGTAACAGTCGGTGTCATGTGCAAGGGCTTTCCCGTTGAAATGATTGTGCGTGGCTATCTCTGCGGTTCGGCATGGCGTGCCTACAAGAACGGTGTAAGAGAAATATGTGGGGTGAAATTGCCGGATGGCATGAAGGAAAACCAGAAATTTCCCGAACCCATCATCACGCCAACGACCAAGGCGGAAATCGGAGAACACGACGCGGACATTTCCAAAGAGGAAATTCTTGCAAAGGGACTTGCCACACCGGAGGAATATGCACTGTTGGAAAAATATACACTCGCTTTGTTCAAGCGCGGAACGGAAATCGCCGCGTCGCGTGGATTGATTTTGGTAGATACCAAATATGAGTTTGGCACGCACGATGGGACGATTTACCTTATGGACGAAATCCATACGCCTGATTCCAGCCGTTATTTCTACAGTGATGGTTATCAGGAAAAGTTTGAGAAAGGTGAGCCGCAACGTCAATTGTCGAAGGAATTTGTACGTGAATGGTTGATGGAAAATGGCTTTCAGGGAAAAGACGGACAAAAGGTGCCGGATATGACACCCGAAATCGTGGAAAACATCAGCAACCGCTACATTGAACTCTATGAGAATATCACCGGAGAGACTTTCAAAAAGGAAATTGACGGTGATGTCGCCGCACGAATTGAGAAAAACGTGAATGAATATTTGAAATAATATCAAGTCATGGCAGGGAGACTTTCCGTAGGGAAAAATCCCTGTTCCATGAAAAATCTAATTGACGATATGGGGTATGCGCAAGAACAGATAAAGCCTTACGACAGCAATGAACCAAAAGGAAAGCAGGTGGAGACAATGTTTGACAACATTGCCCATAGCTATGATTTTCTGAACCATTGTCTGTCATTGGGCATAGACCGTTATTGGCGACGTGCCGCCATCAAGGCAATGATGAGGTTTCCTCATCGGGAAATACTCGATGTAGCTACCGGCACGGGAGATTTCGCCTTGTTGACAGCGCGTCGGTTGAAACCTGCGCACCTTGTTGCAACCGACTTGTCAGAAGGTATGATGGACGTGGGACGAGCCAAAGTGTGCAAGGCCCGATTGGACAATGTCATCAGTTTCCAAAGAGCAGACTGCACGAACCTCTCGTTTCGGGATGAGAGTTTCGACGTGGTCACTGTTGCGTATGGTGTCCGAAATTTCCAGGATTTGGATAGGGGATTGTGCGAGATGCATCGTGTACTTCGCGAGGGGGGGCATGCGGTTATTTTGGAATTGTGCGTTCCTCAAAGTTTTCCCATGAAGCAGTTGTTCCATATCTATTCCCATGTCGTGATGCCCTTGATAGGACGGCTCATATCGCGTGATACCAGTGCCTATGCGTATCTTCCGGCGACCATGGAGGCTTTCCCGCAGGGAGAAATCATGCAGGGCATACTGAAGAAGGCGGGGTTCTCTCAAGTTTCTTTCAAGCGTTACACGTTTGGTCTCAATACCATGTACATCGCCCAAAAATAGAGTAGCCATGGATTTGTACGGTTTGATAGGTTTTCCTTTGGCCCATTCCTACAGCAGGGCTTTTTTCAACGGGAAATTTGAAAAGGAGGGGTTGGATGCCCGTTACCGGAATTTTGAAATGGAATCGGTAGAGGAATTGCCGGATATGCTTGCAAATCAACCTGACTTGAAAGGCTTGAACGTGACCATTCCACATAAATGCACAGTGATGCCTTTTTTGGATGCCGTGAGCGATGAGGCGCGCGAGGTGGGTGCGGTCAATGTCATTCGGATTACCAGGACTGGTGGTCGCGTATTCCTTAAAGGATATAATACGGACGTTATGGGCTTTGTCCAATCCATTTCTCCACTGCTGAAGCCAAACCATCGGAAGGCTTTGGTGCTGGGTACCGGCGGCGCTTCTCGTGCCGTATGTTGTGGCTTC
>DCGD01000145.1:14480-21817 GCA_002315195.1 Prevotellaceae bacterium UBA1787
TCGGAACCGGGAAAAGGCACAATTCAGTTATCAAGAACTGAGCGCAGATGTTCTTAGGGAATACCATGTAGTGGTGAATTGTACACCGCTTGGCATGTACCCGGCGGTCAATGCTTGTCCCGATGTACCTTACGTTCTGCTTGGAAAGGAACATCTTCTCTTTGACCTGGTGTATAATCCGGAAGAAACCTTGTTTTTGAAACGTGGAAAATTTCAGGGAGCCATGGTGAAAAATGGTTTGGAAATGTTGCATCTGCAGGCGTTGTCAGCTTGGAACATTTGGAACAATTGTCAAGAAGCAAATGAATAAAGTAATTTACAAAAGTATATTGATATGGTGTATATGGATATGCATTTACGGTACATCGCAGGCTGAGCCGTGGACGGCTGAAACATTGCCAATGGTTCATCTTGAGGATGCAAGGCGCTACGTCTGTAATCCTGAAAATATATTGAGACAGGAAACTACCGACAGCATCGATGCCATTCTCTATCGTTTGGAACACACCAAAGGTGTGCAGAGTTTGGTGGCTGTCGTCAAGTGCATTGAAGGCGGGGATGCCTACCGGTTCGGAATGGAACTGGCGCGCAAATATGGCGTTGGCAGCAAGAAACAGAATACAGGACTCATCGTTATTCTCAGTACAGAAGACCGTAAATATCAGATTCTTACGGGAAATGGTCTGGAGGGTACACTTCCGGATGTCATCTGTCATAGGATAGAGCAACAATACATGGTGCCTTGTCTGCGTCAGGGCAATTGGGATGCCGCCATGTTGAACGGTATCACTGCCATTGGTGGCTATATCGATGGTGACGAAGAATTGAAAGCGGAAGTGAGCGATGCCGATGAATTGTCGGATGTGTTGGTTACCATGCTTTTAATGGGTGCCATAGCGTTATTCATTTTCTTTTTGATGATGTCGTCGGCAAGAAAATGTCCAAAGTGCGGGAAACGTTCTCTGTCCGTTGTGTCCAGAACCTTTCTTTATGCAAAGGGAAACTATAAATACTACCGAGTGGTGAGGCGTTGCAAGCAGTGCGGGCACAACGTTACCACAAATGAACAAACGGAAAACGAGGACGTGGTCGCCCTCACGGGGACGGTGTTTGGTTCTATTTTAGGAAATGGACGAGGCGGCAGAGGCGGTGGCTTCGATGGTGGCGGATCATTTGGTGGTGGTTCATTCGGTGGCGGAGGAGCCGGGGGAAGTTTTTAAATGATTAATTATATAACAATTCGTAATATGAAAATTTCAAACACATTGAAAGGATTGGTAGTCCTTGTTATTGTAGTCGTAGCTTTGGTTGGTTGCTGCTCGTCAAAGTACAATGGTATGGTGAAGCAGGAAGAAGCCGTTTCTACGGCTTGGAGCAATGTCCAAAACCAGTATCAGCGCCGTGCTGACTTGATTCCGAATCTTGTCAACACAGTGAAAGGATATGCCGAACACGAAAGTTCAACATTGGAGAATGTCGTTGCGGCACGTGCAAAGGCTACCCAGACAGTCATTGACCCTACCAACATGACAGCGGAAGAACTCAAGAAATTCCAGGAAGCGCAAGGTGAACTGAGCAGCGCATTGGGCAGGCTTATTGCAGTCCAAGAGAGTTATCCGGACTTGAAAGCCAATGAAAATTTCCGCGACCTGCAGGTGCAACTCGAAGGTACGGAAAACCGCATCAACGAGAGCCGCCGTACATATAATGAGGCCGTGCAGTCTTACAACGTCGCCATTCGTACTTTCCCCGCCAACATCTTCGCCGGTATTTTCGGATTTCAGCAGAAAGCGAAATTTGAAGCTTCTGAAAGTGCCCAAAAAGCCCCGACGGTGGAATTTTAACAACTAATCTAAACAGACACATCATAGATGATGGACAGTAAACAAAGATACATGATGCGTGGCGTGAGTGCAATGAAAGAAGATGTGCATAACGCCATCAAGAACATAGACAAGGGACTTTATCCCCAGGCTTTCTGTAAAATTATCCCGGACATATTGGGAGGCGATCCCGATTATTGCAACATCATGCATGCCGATGGTGCAGGCACGAAATCGTCTCTTGCCTACGTATATTGGCGTGAAACGGGTGACTTGAGCGTATGGAAAGGCATTGCACAGGATGCCTTGATTATGAACACGGACGATTTGCTGTGTGTAGGAGCGGTGGACAACATTTTGGTATCTTCTACCATCGGACGGAACAAGAACTTGGTTCCGGGTGAGGTCATATCAGCCATTATCAACGGTACTGATGAATTGTTGGCGCAAATGCGCGACATGGGCATAGGCATTTACGCCACGGGTGGAGAAACGGCGGATTTGGGCGATTTGGTACGTACCATCGTCGTGGATTCTACGGTTACCTGTCGCATGAGGCGCAGTGATGTCATCAATAACGCCAATATTAGGCCGGGTGATGTGATTGTCGGTTTGTCTTCTTGCGGACAGGCATCTTACGAGAGTGAATACAATGGTGGAATGGGGAGCAATGGCTTGACCAGTGCCCGCCATGATGTATTTGCCAAATACCTTGCGGAAAAATATCCGGAGAGTTATGACAAGCAGGTGCCTGACGAATTGGTTTACAGTGGTGGCTATCGTTTGACGGACTCTGTCGAGGATGCTCCCGTTTGTGCCGGGAAACTGGTGTTGAGCCCTACAAGAACGTATGCTCCCGTCGTGAAACGGCTGCTTGATGTCATGCGCAGTGAAATTCACGGCATGGTACATTGTACGGGAGGCGCTCAGACAAAGGTGTTGCATTTTGTCGGAGAGAACTGCAGGGTCATCAAGGACAATATGTTTCCCATACCTCCGTTGTTTCGCATCATCGCTGAGGAAAGTGGGACGGATTGGCAGGAAATGTACAAGGTGTTCAACATGGGTCATCGTTTGGAGGTCTATGTGGAGCCTGAAATGGCGGAGAAAGTCATTGAGGTTTCAAGGAGTTTCAATATCGATGCGCAGGTTGTCGGACATATTGAAGAGGGGCGCCGCAGCTTGACCATAATGAGTCCTTTTGGTGAGTTTCACTACTAAGGACTCGTGAGGCGGGGGAAAAGTCTTCGTCAAGCAAACGCAAAAACAGGCGCATAAATCAAAGCCAAGGCCCGGGAATGTCAATTCCCGGGCCTTGGCTTGTCGTTGCAAGAACAACCAGCCGCTAAATTGCGGTGTGGTCAAAGGATTTCATTCTGTTCAATGCGTTGTTTGGCGTAATCAAGGGTGACGTTGTATTTCTTGTTTCTTTTTGTTGGCAGTTCAAACATGGGTTCTCGCATGATGGCCTCCACAATGCTGCGCAACCCCCTCGCTCCCAATTTGTAGGCTACGGCCTTGTCCACGATGTAATCGAGGGCGTCGGCGTCGAAGGTCAGTTCTATGCCGTCCATTTCCAGCAGTTTGGCAAACTGTTTCACGATTGAATTGCGTGGCTCTGTAAGAATACGTTTCAAGGCATCGCGGTCAAGAGGATTGAGGTACGTCAGGATGGGCAGGCGGCCGATGATTTCGGGTATGAGACCGAAACTTTTCAGGTCTTGCGGCACAACGTATTTCATGATGTCCTGCTTGTCTATTTTCAGCACATTTTGGACGGAGTCAAAGCCGACCACGTGGGTGTTCAAACGCTGCGCGATCTTCTGTTCGATGCCATCGAATGCGCCGCCACAGATGAAAAGTATGTTGTGGGTATCCACTTTCGTGTATTCTTGGTCGGGATGCTTGCGTCCACCTTTTGGTGGAACATTGACCAAGGAACCTTCCAAAAGTTTGAGCAGACCTTGCTGAACGCCTTCGCCGCTTACGTCGCGCGTGATGGATGGATTGTCCGACTTGCGGGCAATCTTGTCTATTTCATCAATGAAGACAATGCCACATTCGGCGCGCTCCACGTTGTAATCCGCCACTTGAAGCAGGCGTGACAAGATGCTTTCAACATCTTCGCCCACATATCCCGCCTCGGTAAAGACGGTAGCGTCGACAATGGTGAAAGGAACGTTGATGAGGCGTGCGATGGTACGGGCAAGCAGCGTCTTGCCCGTACCCGTTTGACCAACCATGATGACGTTCGACTTTTCAATTTCCACTTCATCTTCCGTCTCAACCTGCGCCAACCGCTTGTAGTGATTGTAAACGGCCACGGAAAGACATATCTTGGCTTCGTCCTGCCCTATGATGTAATCGTCCAGGTACTGCTTGATTTCAATAGGCTTGGGTATTTTTTTTAAATCGATTTTGTCGATGTTTCGCTTTTTGACCCTGTTATTTTCTTTTTGGAGAATGGCATGCGCCTGCTCCACGCAATCGTTGCACACGAAACCGTCTAATCCCGTCAACAATATGCTTACTTCTCTTTCCGGACGTCCACAGAGGCAGCAGTGTTTAGTCTTGGGTGCCATGAAAAATTATGCTTTTTTGGAGAGAACCTTGTCAATCATTCCATATTCCCGGGCTTCGGCTGCCGTCATCCAATAGTCGCGGTCCGCGTCCTGCCATACCTTTTGGTAGTCATTGTGGGAATGTTCGGCGATGATGTTATAGAGTTCTTTCTTGTATTTTTGGATTTCGCGGGCAGTGATTTCAATGTCGGAAGCCTGGCCCTGGGCGCCTCCCATGGGCTGGTGAATCATGATGCGGCTGTGGGGCAGGGCGGAACGCTTGCCTTCGTCGCCCGCTACCAGGAGGACGGCTGCCATGGACGCCGCCATGCCGGTGCATATCGTCGCAACGGGGCTGTTGATGAACTGCATGGTGTCGTAGATGCCCAAACCGGCTGAAACTGAACCGCCGGGACTGTTGATGTAGATGGAAATATCCTTAGTGGGGTCGACAGAGTCCAAATAGAGCAACTGAGCCTGGAGCGTGTTGGCGGTGTAGTCGTCAATCTGCGTACCAAGGAAAATGATTCGGTCCATCATCAGTCGCGAAAATACATCCATCTGTGTGACGTTCAACTGGCGTTCTTCAAGTATATATGGATTGAGATATTGGCTCTGTGTTTTGATGACGTCATCCAATACCATGCTGTTGATACCTGCGTTTAAACGTGCAAATTTTCTGAAATCTTCCATGTTATTCTTGTTAAAGGTGGATTCAATGTGGTATGTTTCGTGATTTTTTAGGTAGTGTGTTCTATTTAGGAACATGTTTGCAGAACCTGCCTAAATGAAAAAGGAAGAGAAAGGAACATCCTTTCTTCTTCCTCTTGATTGACATGAGGGGGTATTCCTCTTTTTGATTATAGACGAAACGGCTTAATTCTCTTCAAACATTTTGTTGAAATCTTCAACGGATATTGGCTTGAAATCAAGTTTGACTACGTTCTTCAAAGACGCTGTCAGCGCGGAGTCGATGCTGCGGGAGATGATGTTTTCCAACTTGCTTTCGTCCTTGAGCATGCTTTCCGCATACTGTTCCAAATTTTCTTCGGGAATGTTGTTGATGCCATACTGTGCCATTTGAATCTTGACCATCTCTCTTGCTGTTTCCTTGACGGCGGCATCGTCTATCTTGATGTTCTGCTGTATCGACAGTTGCTTGCGAATCACCGACCATATCAAGTCTTTGATGTAGTCAACGAGTATATTGTCGATGTTTTCTCTATCCTTTTCGTTCTTGAGTTTCTGGAGAAGAAAACGCTTGATTAGTGCTTCGGGGACGGTCACGTCTCCAACTTTTTCAACGGCATACTTGCGCAGGTCAATCAGAAACTTGTAATCACTGTCGCGCAGATACGAAGTCTCAATGTCGCTTTTCACGCGTGCGCGGAATTCCTCTTCGTTCTTTACGTTGTCTTGTCCGTATATCTTGTCGAAGAGTTCTTGGTTGAGCTCACCCATTTCAAAATGGCTGATGGACGTTACGCGGTAATTGAAATTACCCTTGTGCGCTGCAACTTGATTCTTGTCAATCTTGAGCAACGAAGCGAGTTCCGCGTCATTGTCCTTGTAAGCGGTTGATGGATTGAAAACAATGTCCGCGTTTGTCATTGCTTCGTTCTTGAACTGTTCCTTGGAAGCGTCATCAGCGAAGTAACGAGGCATCAATGGTACATTTTCCAAAGAGATACCGCCTTCCTTGGCTTCATTGTTTTCGTCCAGTTCGGTAAGCGTACCGTAAATTATGTCACTGTCGTCTTCATACTTTTCCATTTCGCTGTAGCGTCCCCCTTGGCGCTGATAGTTCTTGATGTGGGCTTCCAACACCTTTTCATCTACCTCAATCATGTAGTAGTCGATCTTATCTTCCGCATTGAGTGAAATGTTTATTTCAGGCTCAAAGCCGAGATCGAAAGTGAAAGTGAAATCATCGTTTGTGGCAATGTCAATTTTTTCTTGGTCATCGCTCAGCATGGGGTCTAATATCAATTTCAAATTTTGTTCCTTGATATAATTGTTGACGGTTTCGCTCATCATCTTGTTCAGTTCCTCTGCCTTGACTTCGTTACCATACATTTTCTTGACAAGTCCCATGGGAACATTGCCCGGACGGAACCCCGGCATATTTGCTTTCTGCTTAATTTTCTTCAATGACTTTTCAACCTCATTGATATAATCAGATTTTTCCAGCTTGACAATCAGTTTTGCTGTTACGGCATCGTTTTTTTCTAATGAAATATTCATTTAGGATTCTGTTATGTAGTTGTTAATAATTTCCGTTTGCAAAAGCGGCGCAAAGTTACGTTTTTTTTTCCATATAACGGCACCATTTTCCAAATTTGTAAGGTTTAGGGTCGTTTTAATGAAACCTATTCCAAAACAATCCGTTGTCCGTCAAAAGCAAACCTTATGTTGTCGGGAAGATGTTCGCCGGAAAGTGCATGCAGTCCTGCCGTATGGGCCAAATGTGTCAGATAGGCATTTTTCGCTCCTATTTTCTGAACGAACCGCACCGCTTCTTCAATGGTTTGATGGGTGGGGTGTTCCGTATGCCTGAGTCCATTGACAATCAAACAATCCAAACCATCCAGAACTTTTTCCGTTTCTTTCGGACAACTTTTCATGTCGGTGATGTATGCGAAATTACCAATGCGGTAGCCCAGGATGGGGAGGGTGCCGTGCATGATGCGAAAAGGAAGAATTTCAACGTTCTCCAGCAAGAGCGGTTGCAACGGTTCGATGGGATGAAGCATCAGCGATGGGGCGCCGGGGTATTTCCCGGAGCCGAAGCAATAGGGCATCCGTTCACTGATGTGCTGAATGCACGATGCGTCCCCATAAATGTTTACCGTGCCAAAGGGGCAGAAAGGACGTAGGTCGTCAATGCCTCCCACATGATCATAATGTTCATGCGTAAGCAGGACGGCATGAAGACGTCCATAGGGTACGTTCA
>DCGD01000014.1:0-12527 GCA_002315195.1 Prevotellaceae bacterium UBA1787
TAATACAAACCAAATAGTCAATATGAAACAGATTAAGTTTGCAATATTTTGTTTTCTCCTATGTGCTTGCGGAGGTTCGAATAAAAAAGGCACACACGTCACCTTGCAAAGTTTGGAAGAGAAACATGCAACCGGTGTTGTTTTGATTAAGAACACTTATTATTATAGCATTGATTTTGATTCCAACCTCACGGTATATTTTACCGGCCTGGACAAGAATGGCAATCTGCAAGGAACCACCTTTGACCTTGAAGAAATGAAACCGGTCACGTCGTATGGCACAGGGTTCTTTGTATCTGATGATGGCATCATTGCCACAAATTCCCACGTGGCTTGCCCTTCGTTTTCAACAAAAGATGCAAGGGCAGCTATTGTTAATGCTTTTAACAACCTTGCTGAGAAAACACAAGACGTCATCAATCAACAAACCGAAAAATTGGGGGAACTACGCTTGCTTATTGATGCGGGACACTCAGAATATGCGAGTCGATACAAACAATTGACCAACCAGCGAGACAACAACCAAAAACTGATAAATGTTATCAGCAGGCTGAACTCAGCGGAATGTGAATACATGCGTCATTGCGACATCGGCATAGCCTTGAACAACACACATGTAAGAGAAACGGACGACTTTATGGATTGTGTTTCCATCGCCAACGACACGGAACATGATTTGGCATTGTTGCAACTGAAATCAAAAGATACGCCGAACAAAGCGCATATTTTTAAGGTGACCCGAACTTCATCTTCCAAAAAACGCAGACCTGACAACGATGATGAAGATGAAGACGATGGAACGACCAAAAAAAGAAGATCAAAGCGCAATTCCGATATAGGAAAAACACTCTACATGATTGGCTTTAATCTCGGACCGCAACTTGCATTGACAAAAGAAGGCATCAAGGCACAGATTACCAAGGGTGAAGTGACTCAAGATACCGATGAAGATCATTTTATGTACTCCATACCGGCTTTGCACGGTTCGAGTGGTTCACCCATCATTGATACGAGAGGAAAACTTGTCGCCATTAATTTCGCCGGAATGGATGACACACAGAGTTTCAATTTCGGTATCAAGGCACAGCATCTCGCAAAACTGTTAAAAGAAAATTCATCAAGTGACTAACGCAACGACCTCAAGCCATATACCCGAATACAATTTGATAATCAGCCTTGCGATTATTGCTTAATTCGGTTGATTTTCACCAAAACATATACGCTTATTGAAAAAAACTGACACAATATTGGATTATCATGAAAGAAACAAAAATCAATTCAACCAACTTCAATGAGATAAAGAAAATAATTGTCCTAGAACAACCAACCTTCATGGGATTTGACTCTAACGATGTTCGCCTTGCTTTGAACGGTAGGTCTGGCGTCATGTATCAAATGGCCAAAGATGACACCATGAGTATTCCTGAATTCATGAAGTCATTCTTCGATGAACTGAAACTGCGCGAACAAGTTATGCAAAGCACACAATGTCTTATTCACATAATGGCATCCAATGATGATGAGTTTACGATGGAACAATTGAACTTTGTCCATGACTTCACTGAATCTTTGGGTGAGAACAAAGAAATTAAATTTGGCTTAAGCGAAAGTAACAGCATCGAAAGAAAACAGATGACAATTACTGTTCTTTGCACAAATGAGGACAACTCGAAAGCAGGATGAGAGAGTACCTGGAAATATAAAGTTGACAATAAACATGCTTTCCTTCGTTCGTATATCAATACTATATGATGACATAATATGTAATGTTTTAGACTTTACAGTCCACATAGGATGAGAACGACATCCACCTGCGGGTGTCCCGCCGGGTCTTGCAATTCTTCTTGACCAATACTTCCTCAAGTGCCGGACGGAACATCTCAAAGTCAACCAATGAAGCAACTCGCACAAGTGTATTCGACAATTTTTGGCAACCTTTTTCAAACCGACAACATATAAGTCTGCTTGAATGGTTGCTTTTTATCAATCTATCATAAAAAAATTGATTTTATGTTGGCAATTCGAAGAAAAAATATAACTTTGCAGCAATAGTGAGAACTAAATCATCTTTACAACCAAAAGAAGGAGATTTTCACTCATGTGTCCAACATTAACTAAAAAGAGAAACCGGTATGATTAAACAACTCCATTCATTGTTATGTATATCAATGGCTACGATATTGGTATCACCATTAGTCTGCTCTTGCGTCAAGCCGCACAATCAAGAATGCAAGAAATTGTTGGATAAAAACAAGATTGAGAAACAGTATGCCTCGTCGCATGAACCATCCATACAGAATGTTTCAATCTATGTGGAGAATTCCGGCAGCATGGAAGGTTATGTCAATGGCAATACGGAGTTCAAGACCGACCTGTTCAATATCGTAAAGCTTTTGGGAGAAACACAAGCCGTCAACAAGAATTTCATCAATTCCGACATTTTCCCCGCCAATATTTCGGATGACCAGTTTTCCAATGGGATGTCTGTCAAGACGTTTCAGGAGTTGGGTGGAAATCGCATGAGTTCCAATATCGCCGAATTGATTGAAAAGGTCATAGATAGCAACAACGAAGGAGACTTGTCCGTTTTCATCTCGGACTGTGTGTTTGACCCACAAAGCGACCCTGACATAGAAAAGCGACTCGCCCAACAAAAGATTACCATACAGACCGCCATTAAAAGAAAACTACAGAGCGACAAAGAATTCGGAGTAATGGTATATCGGTTGATGTCGTCGTTTACGGGTACATATTATAATAAGGTCAAGCCTCACTCTTCTTTGAATTCAATGTCTCGTCCATATTTTGTGTGGTTCTTTGGTGACGCATACAGACTGAAAAAAGTGCGCCAACTGCTTGCCAACGATGTGGAATGCAGAACCATGTTTCAAGACGAGTCACAAATCATGGTCCAGACAAACAATATCCCCGACATTCCATATTCTTGTCCTACAGCGAGATGTTCAAAAGGCCATGGCAAGCATATCGAGGAGCCAACTGTAAAGAACAACAAATTCAACTTTATGGTCCGAGTGGATTACAGCACACTTCCTTACAATGAAGAATATCTGAAAGACAAACGAAACTATGTCATACCTCATAACAAGAACTATAGAGTCACTTCTGTTCATGCCTGTACAAAAGGTAAAGACAAATATACCCATGAACTGAAAGTCACCAAGACCAAAGGAAACGTCAAAGATAACACGATAATTGAAATAGAACTTAAACGCCCGAGTACCCCCGATTGGGCAGTCGAATACAATGATTCGTTAGGTGATGATTTCATAAAAGGCAATAGAAAAGACAGGACATTCGGTTTAAAGTCATATTTGGATGGCGTGCATGACGCTTTCGATGGCAGCATTGCAAATTTCACGATCTTGATAAAATAATATACTAAACAATATGGGATTTTTTGAAACTATCTATTCTTGGTTTCACAGTTTCTACAATGAAACTCTGTGGACGACAGTAAGGGAAATTATTAGTGATGACGACGAGTTGTTGTTTGCGGACAGTTTGTTTATTGTTGGCATTATCACCCTTGTCATTTCTTTCGTCATCGCCTTCGCTTATTATGTATGGCCCATCAACCATCCAAAGTTAAATGCTTGGAAATCATGGATTTTAATGTTGGTTATCGCTGCTTGCATCAACTTTATGGTGGGAATAGGATGCGCCTATTCACGCGTGCAGTCTGTGAACAACGATGATGAAGCATGCGAACTTGTTCTTGGAGATGTATATGCTGACAATCCCGACTTGGGTTCCTGGATTGATACTCCGGATTATTTAGGATTTGGACTTTCCAATTTGTTCGTTGGTTCCATATTTTTCATGATGTGTTGCATTCCGCTGACTTTTTACAATGGCAACGCACGCTTTTCTCCATTTAGAACATAGCCGTTATGAGTAAACTATATGTTTTTGCCATTGGCGGAACGGGGTCGCGCGTCCTGAAATCACTGACTATGCTGATGGCCGCCGGAGTGGACGTACCCGTTGACAAAATTGTTCCCATTATCATTGACACGGACGCGGCAGGAGGCAACAAAACCGACACCGTGAGAATCATGGATTTGTACCGCGAGTTTCACGGGAGAATTGACCACAACGACCAACAAACCACATTCTTCAAAACAGTTCTTGAAAAGTTGTCCTTCCCTTCAAACGATTATGTTCTTCCAATAGGACAAAATACGAACAAAAAATTCAAGGACTACATGGAATTTGCCACTTTTTCTGATAATAATAAGGCTCTTGTCAATATGTTGTTCTCAGATGACAATTTGGAAACTGACATGACAGATGGGTTTATTGGCAATCCAAACATCGGCAGTGTCGTCATGAACCAATTCGCCCAGTCACCAGATTTTTTGACCTTTGCCAACGATTTCAACCCCGGGGATAGCATCTTCATCATAAGTTCCATTTTTGGAGGTACGGGGGCAAGCGGTTTTCCTCTCTTGCTCAAAAACCTTCGTCACGTTAATCCCACACTACATATACCATCGGCTGACGCTATCCAAAATTCAAAGATTGGAGCCATCACGGTACTCCCATATTTCAAGCTATCCACGGGAGAAAAGGGAGATCCGGATTCCAACACATTTATTTCCAAAACCAAATCGGCATTGGCATACTATGACCATAACCTGAACAACCTTGACGCACTGTATTACATAGGCGACCCCGCTCATCAATCTTATGACAACAATCGTGGTGGCGCATCGCAAAAAAACAATGCACATTTCATTGAATTCGCTTCCGCCTTGGCGGTGATTGACTTTGCAAAAAAAATTGCATCTCTGCCCGTGAACACCACATACAAAGAGTACGGCATCAAAAACGATACCCGAAACATCACTTTCAAGGATTTGGAAATGATTGATTATCTTACACTTGCTAATCCAATGTCAACATTCACCTTGTTCTGTCAATATCTCACGAACAAGTTGAACGATTCGCTCGACCAAAAATGGATCAGCCAGGGAGAGCCTGATTACAAGCAATCTTTCTACGGCTCGCCTATTCATGAATCCTTAAATCAATTCACAAAGTTCTATTTGGATTGGTTGAAAGAAATGAAAGAAAACGATAGATCATTCGAACCATTTAACCTGAACACGACGAATGACAATGTTTTTGGTTTTGTCAAGGGTGTAGAAACTAAAAAAGTGTTTAGTTCAAAGTCAAACTGGGACTTATTCAACGATCGCCTGAACTCAGTAGATAAAGGAAAAATATCCAAGAGGCAAACAGACACCGCGGGGCGACTGATTGCCCACATGAATGAGGCGTGTACGCGACTGATTAAAGAAAAAGTTAAACTTTAGTAATTCAAATCACCATGAGTAAGGTTTTTAGATACCACCAAGGAGGAACAGACAGCATAAGCGGCTGGGGCGTATCTGCCAAATATACTGACAAGGTCTATGGTCAAAACAAGGATTCCATACAAGATCCGGCTGGTGCCCAGGCGAGCAAGGAAATTACATCCATTCCGAGCCCTTTCGCACGCATGGACCTGATCAAAGCGGCATTTGGCTTTGTCAATTCTATTGGTTTGGACGGTAATACCATCCATCACAAAATGGTGTCACATACGCTCGATGTGGCGCAGATGTTCTTTAGTTTCGACAAATACAAAGGATTGAAATTGCTTGAGATGATAAAATGGGACAGAAACACCTGCATCAATGAATTGATAACAAGTAAAAATCCCAAACATCAGTTGTTTGGAAGAACGCTTGATCTGTTCATGGATCAGGATGCCGCGACATATAATTTTAACCAAATGCGCAACATCTTTATGCTTCGCTACGTTGGACCTGGTTCTACAAAACAAATCAACATCATTGGTGCCACTTCTCCCGCTACTCTATTCTTCACTTCCGCAAACGATTGCTCCTGTGTAACAAAAAACATAAAGTTTGGTACGCATGGCGCCCTGGACCCAAACACCGATTCCTATGTCAAACTCTCCAGTCGAGATGAGAACTTCATCAAGTACATGTATGACTTGAGGGCATCCATTCCCGACTTTGCGACTTTGTTCAGCGAAGTCAATGCATACCTTGACAAGACATACGCTGAATTGAATCCTAATCTGCAGCAATATATCAATGCCATTAATCAAAACACCCCTATCACCACAAGTTACGATGAATTGGAATATGCCATGGGGGTACCCGTCGAAATACTGGACTTTCCACTCGGAAAGTTACGGCCTATCGACATCGGCGCTACCAGTGATTTCGCCATTATAAGTAATCGGCAATTACAGAAAGTGCCGTTGGCACTGCCATGTGGCGCGTTTACACGAAAATGGAAATATACAACGACATACTGGGACCAAACCATAAGCGTCCCCTCCTCTAATAATAACGCTTTGTCTGACAGAACGTTGCCACAGGATGGTACGCTTTGGCCTTATTTGACAATGGGCGATTTCCTCGAACAGAACATCATCAAACTTGATAGCAAAGCCAAACCCAACGATTTCTTCTACGGAAACATAAAAGACGAAACAGGCGAGTCACACTGCTTCCTGCTACCAATCAAAAAAACATACTTTGATTACTTCACCATTGACGATTTAAAAAGGGATCTCCACATGGAATGTACCAAATCCGACGGAGTAGGTCTTCGGGTCAAGGTTCGTCTCGACATTCCGGTGAGGAAAGGAAAAGTCACATACGAATGTAATTATTATGTGCCTTATTCCGATGGGGCGATATTCAATCCAAGGGATGGCGGCATTATTTCAATGAGTTTTACCATGACACTCTTCCCTTGTGTCAAATTCCCTCCCAACGTATCGGCGGATTATCGCCTGACATTGCTTTCACTTGATGATTATCAGATGAGCCTTGCCTGCTATAAGGATAACAACACCGCCGTCAACCATACGGCCGTGTCCGATAGAAATACGGACAAAAATAAAGGAAAGATTGAGTCTCTGGCCCCCATCCAACCCATGTACGCCGTGCAGGATTCGTTTGACTTCGTTCAATTGACGTTGAAGAACTCAAATATGGTTGACGCGCCTTCTTACAACGCCATCGTGATTCCCAAATGGCGCGGCAACGCAGGCGGAACTGAATTTGAGTTTGCCATTGACTTTGGAACCACCAACACACACATCGAGTATAAGGTGGATGGAAACCCCAGCAAGGCGCTTGACATTTCAGGCGATAACATTCAAATCGCCTATTTAAATGATGATGCCGTAAACGACACCTTCATTTCAACTTCCATCCGAAATAATCAAGTTCCTTCTGTACTCGGCACAGACATCAAGTTCCCCATGAGAACGTTGTTGTCCTATCAGAAAGACACAAATTGGAACCAACCTTTCTGGCCATACATTACAGGCAACATGCCTTTCTACTATGGGTCCGTCGATAAGAATAAGTTTAACAATTTGGAGTCAGACCTTAAATGGAGTTCGCCAACGGAGATGATCAAGTGCTATCTCAGCAGCATCATGATGCTCCTTCGGAACAAGGTGCTGATGGAAGGCGGCGATTTGGCTTCCACCCACATTGTTTGGTTCTATCCTATCAGCATGTCCATAAACAGGTTGGGTGACATCTCCAACATTTGGGCCGAACTGTATCAAACTTATTTCGGTCCCGATGTAGCAAACCGATTGGTTTCCATACCGGAATCCATTGCGCCTTACACATATTATGCCGGAAGATTCGGTGGCGGATTGAATGTTCTCACCATTGACATCGGAGGTGGCACTACCGACGCATATATCGTGGACAACAACGCCAAACCTGCATTCATCACCTCATTCCGCTTCGCAGCCAATTCTCTCTTTGGCGATGCTTTCAAGAAGGAAGGCGCTGACAGCAATGGATTCGTCCAAAAATTCAAGCCGCTGATGAAAGGCGTGGTGGATGCAAATCAACTTGGGATTGTCACAAGAGTATTGGACGATGTGGAAAACACGAAAGTCTCATCTGACTACATTTCACTTCTGTTTACGTTAAAGGACAACAGCGACGTCGTCACGAAGGGCTGCCAAGACAATGTGGACTTCATGAAAATGCTGAAGAACGAAAACGGGGCGAAAACCCTTATGCTCATCTTCTATTCCGCCATCATATACTACATGGCTACGTTCATCAAGGCTATGAGCAAAAACAACACGAACATACGAGAACCACAATATTTGGCGTTTAGTGGCAATGGCTCCAAATTGCTCAACATCCTCGGTGTTGACAGCAACATCGGACAACAAATGCTTTCACGCTATACTAAACGTATGTTTGAAAAAATTTTTGAACGAGCATATCCTGATTACGGACTCACGGTCGTTACCGATTCTGAGAGACCCAAGGAAGCCACTTCCAAAGGTGGACTCGCACTCAAGAATATCCCTGATCCAATGCGTATTAAGGACATGTCCGCCACGCTTCTCGGTACTTCCGACCTGCGTTGTATTCAAAATGGCGAACAATATTGCCAATTGACTGATCAGGATTGGAATGGGGTCAATGAAGAAATTGCCGATTTTACTGATAAATTCTTTGACCTTGCAAAGGAAATAGACATAAAGAATGCCTTTGGAGCCTTGCCCTACGCCGACATTGTCAAGTACAAGCACATGTTTACGGCAAATGTGCAGAACAAAATCAGGAATGCACTGAATTTCTATGGAAAGTTGAATGCTGAATCTCCCATCGAGGATACACTCTTCTTCTACCCTATCACACAATTGTTGAACGAACTTGCGCCAAAAATTCTGTAATATGAAAAAGGTATTGTTATTTTTCTCCACGTTCCTTGTCGCTTCATTGTCTTTAGCCAATGAAGGATATCAAGTTGAGAAATTTGGAATGAGTTGTGAAAGAATAAAAAATAATATAGAATCATTAAAACAATTTAAAGATTCCATCATATCAAAGGCATCCAATGTTTTCACCCAGGAAACTAATGGACAAGAGATACTTAACCTCCAAGCAAAAAACGATTCTGTTTTTAAATGGAGTTCAGAAATCATTGAACTTTCAAAAAAACGTTTCGATGCACAGCCAAACGACACATTCCCAAAACTTGCCGTACAAACCGTGGATGAATGTTGTCAGGAATATTTCAAGGCGATAAGTAAAAATGTTCAAACCATTAAAGAACTTACAAACGAGTCCATTGAAATTGATACCTATTCCATCCATGTATTGGACAGTTGTCATCAAGTGTTACTTGACATAAAGAACAACTTCACAGGTGACGTTTCCAAAGCGAATGAAGTGACTACGTCTGAACAAGCAGCGGAAACTGAATCAACGAATGGGAAAGACTATCTTGTCTATATCATCTTGGGGGTGCTTGTTTTATGTATATTATTTCTTGTATTTGTCATCATATCACTCAAGCAATTAGGAAAAACCTTGCAAAGCCAGCGCAAGCGATTGAAAGGAGTCTATGACAGACTTGAGGTAATTGAATCTTGGCATGAAAAACAAAAACAACAACAAGACAACAACAAAAATGCACCCAAAAAGAATGGGACCACTTCCGCCACACCAAACCCTTGTACGGTGGATGTTCAAAAGTTAGAAAAAAGATTGTCCAGGCTCGAGCAAAAGATGACAGCAATGTCCACCAAAAACGAAAGGTCTCTGTTTGATGAACTCAATTCCGACACCGAACCGAATACAACTCAGGAAGTCCGTCCAACGGAAAAACCACAAGTCCCAGACAACAAACTCCCTTCAAAACCCAAAGCAAAGCCACTCTATGCACAAGTTCAGAACAACGGCAACTTCAAGGTATATGAAGATGACAAACAACAGGCTTTCTTTGTAATCACACCCGATGAACCGGGCGCAGGAACAGGTACTTTTACATTGAAAGAACTAAATGCAGAGACAAAGCGGGAGGCAATTGACAACCGCAACGGTTACTTAGGCCCCGCTTGTGACATTGAGTCGATTTCCGGTAATGCCATGGATATTAAAGTTATCGAACCCGGAAAGGTGGTTAGAACCGGAAATGACTGGCGGGTATCCAAAAAAGCCAAAATAGCATTGGTATAATGGCTGAGCTTAAAATTATCTTCACAAATATCTGCCATGGCGCGGCTGACGTGGCAAAACAGATATTGTGCATCCTTGACACCATTGTAATCGGCACTTTTCTTACATGGATTGTAAAAAATTACAACAAACGTCATGGCAGAAAAATGTCGTCTTTGGTGTCGGGATGCGCTGATACGGAGAGAAACACCGAGCCCAACTCCCTTAACCAACAATTGGTTGAAGCACGACACCAAATTGAACTCATTTCCAAAGACAAGCAGAACCTTGAAATTCGCCTGAAAGAAATGAGTGAAAACCTTGATTATACGAGAAAGGAATTCAATGAACTGATACAGACCAATGAACTGTTTGCTGATTCCATCGCGGATCTCAAAGAAACCATCTCAAGCCTTACGGAAGATAAAGTTCAGCGTTTGAACACGAAAAAGAAACCAAAACCGACACAACAGACGCACTGTCCCACTGAAACGGAACTTTACGCGGAACCTGACGCTACCGGCGCCATTCTGAGAAAGATTACTACAACGGTTTCCAAGTATTCACTCTATAAACTGTCGCTCGCTTCTCCTGATGACTACATTTGCAAATTCTCTCTGCTTAACAACGAAGCAACGCCTACGTATATCAACAACAGAAACATGGCGCTCCATGCGTGCAAAATAGCAGAGATTTCCGCCAATCCCACCACGTTTGAAACCGTGGTACCTGGTACGGCCGTCAAAGAAAACAACAATTGGGTGGTCACATCACAAGCTGTAATTAAAATAGTGTAAGTATGTCGTTTGAATTACTTGTTATCATAGCCATTGTCATTGCCATTGTAATCACACAGTTTAAACTGGTTGCAAACGGCAATGAAAAAATTCAAATCCTCCGTTCCGTATTCAATGCCGGCGCTTCTTATGCAAAGACTTGGGAGACATCAGGCATTGGCAAATGGTACGTCACTCAAAAAATCTACATTCCCAAAAGTAAACTTAAGGAATTGACATGGGAAGAGATGAAGGATAATTTGGCAGACTACAAATATAATGCGGATGATGTCAAGGAAGAAAAAATCATCAATCACAAAGAAATACATCGGCGCAAGGCTATCATACAGGATTTGGAGGACCAATTGTCCGAAGAAGGCCCAGTAGAGCAAACCCGTTTGAAAAAAGAATTGGAAGATGCCTTGGTTGCCTTCATCTCCGATGAAAGGAATGGAAAATTTGAAACCATTAAACGCACGGTTGTCTGCAGGAAAGAGGACAAGGAAGAAATTCAAGTCATCCTCCTGAACAATACCAATCCCATCGCCGAAGAGATTGAACATTCCATCAACACCTACCTGCTCCGCAACAAAGGGGCGGTAAGTGATTTTAACTTGATTAAGGACATCGTGGAACGAAACTGCGACGCCATTGGCGCGGAGATTGAGTCCATTACCCCAATGCCTCTCTATCTTGGACTTGCAGGTACAATGTCAGGCATTATTATCGGATTGGGCATCATTGGATTGACCTTGGGATTTGGCAACATTCAATATGTGGTTGACGCTCTCATGTCCGAGGTGGCCTTGGCCATGGTCGCAAGTTTGTCCGGCGTGCTTTCTACCACATACATTTCATGGAAATCAAGGACATGCAATGTCAGGTTGGAAGCAGACAAGAACAATTTCTATACATGGATACAGACAGAACTCCTGCCAGTCCTGTCAAACAGTACTGTTTCCACATTGACGCTTCTCGAACGCAACCTTTCCAAGTTTAATCATAGTTTTGGAGAAACCATCGTAAAATTGGACGAAAAACTCTCCAAGGTGGGTGAAACTTACGCGCAACAAATCGATATTCTCCAACGCATTGAAAAACTTGACGTCACCAAAATGGCGACGGCCAATGTCAAAGTGCTTCGCTCCCTCGATTCTTCTTCGGGAAATCTTAAAGCCTTCGCACAATTCATGCAGAATTCAACCGATTACCTCTCCGAGGTGCGCAAATTGACCGACCAATTGGATTCTTATCTCGCGCGTACGGGAAGCCTTGAAACCATTGCTGAATTCTACAAGAAGCAGATGGCAGAAATCGCTTCACGACAGGATGCCATCAGGACAACCGTCGTTACCGTGGACGATACCGTCCAAAAAGCGCTCGCCGGACTGGAAGAGCATACGGAGAAAGGACTTGCCGGACTCAAACAGACCTTTGTCCGACAGCAAGACGAAATGGAGAAGATTGCGCAACAACAAGGAAACAAGTTGAACGAAAAATTGTCAAATCTTGATGCCGCCGTTGCTTTTATTGAGAAAATGCAACCCTTGGTTTCTCAAATAACCAAAATGGAAACGGCAATCCACAATGCCGCAAACCGCACGGACGCCGCCGCACATTCCATAACAACGGCAATCAACAATTTGGGGATTGCCCTCAGGAAGGAAAGAACAGCCTCTTCCGAAAATCCACATACACGTTCAGGAAAGAAAGATGA
>DCGD01000014.1:12555-13855 GCA_002315195.1 Prevotellaceae bacterium UBA1787
CCCATTCAACATCCCAAGAAGAGTTTCATGTCACAAGTGGTTGATTTTTTCAACCCTAATAAATCCAACAAGTCCGAAAATACCATGAATGAGAGCTCACAAAATAAAAACAAGCCAAAAACGCCCACCATTACCAACCAAACCAAAGGGCAATGGTATGAGCAAGGAAAGTTCAAACGGGTAAACAAGTAAAAAGCAAAAGCCCAAAAAAGCAAAAGCCCGAAAGCCCCAAAAATCCAACCATGAAGAAGAAGAGTAAGAATTCATACTTTTGGACGAGCTATTCAGATTTGATGACAAGCTTGTTCTTCATCATGCTGGTTTTGTTCGCGCTCACCACCATCATGCTGAATGAAAAAAATGAAGCCACACGACAAGAACTTGAGAACATCCGAAAAGTGGAAGCTTCCACCAAAGATTTGATCGGTGAATATTTTGAATATCGAAAAGACTACGAAAAATTCATTTTGAAAGTTGACTGTAATTTTCCAAGAGGTGAGTACGCACTCAACCACATTGACCAAACCACGCGCGACAAACTTGGCGAAGCGGGAAAGGAAATCGAAAGTTTCTTTCAAAAACACAAGGAAAACCAATACCTTCTTATCATTGAAGGACAGGCTTCCTACGACAACGACCACATGACTTGGACCAACTACGAACTTAGTTACAGAAGAGCCGCCGCACTGGCTATTTTCTGGCAAGTCAACTGCAAGTTGGATTTTGGAAATAAATGTGAATTGCAAATTGCAGGCAGCGGGGATGGACGATACAATCCAAACTCAATGCGCGAAAACATCGAGGTCAGAAACCAACGATTCCTCATCTACATCATTCCAAAAAACATTCTTACCAAAGAGCAACCATCGACGTCACAATAGAAAACCTTGTATCCCTTTACGTAGCACTTTTTGAATTGCAGACTCTTTCAAGCAAAATCCGGCTGTCATTTTGAAAAATTCTGTTGTTCAAGAGACCATGGCAAAAATAATCTTTTGAAAGCAGAAATTGAAAAAAATCAAGCCAAACTTGGCAATTTGAAAAAAATGCATTATTTTTGCGAATGAAGGATTTTTATACTACTTGGGCTGATAGGTATTTCAACATCATTATTTTTTCATGAAAACACCATAGGAAAAACGCCCTCATTTTGATATCAATGAATAATACCTCAAATCCGCAACTGCTAAGGATATTACAATTTAGTCAATCACAGGCAGCAAGGATCCTATAAAATCTGTCCAAGTACAAAAACCGGGCACGCAATCCTTCATGTAGTACACAAATACCCCTTACCCCA
>DCGD01000050.1:0-2292 GCA_002315195.1 Prevotellaceae bacterium UBA1787
GTATCTCCGGCTTCGTGTCCTTCGAGCGGATGCTGCTCATGATTTTGTGCCTGGTTTCCCTATCAACTTTATCCATGTTTCTTCGCATCCTCTAATGGCAAGCTTGTAGTTCCTTCCAATAATTTAATATAATAACAAGTATTTCCCAATTTACGTATTATATTTTTGTGGCATTTGTATTCCGTTATCAAATTCTTATGGAAAGATGCAAGATGATGATAGCTGAATTTCCATGAGACTTTAGAAAATACTTTTTTCAACCAAATTGGGGAAATCATGCCAAACTTTTCAACAGATGAACAGCGCATAAGAGATATACTGGGCGAAGATGTCATTTTTCATTTTGACGGTGAGGAATACAAGGTTGTTTTTTCAGCAAAACCTACATGCGCAAATGGAGAACCGAAGACTGATATTTTTGTTAGAACAATTCGTCTTAATGGCTCATCGATGACAAGGGATTTCAAAATCTCTTATAAGAAAAGCAATGCCGATTTTCTAGAGAACAAGATGTCTGCAGAAAGAGCCGAACAGTTATTTGGTGCAAATTGGAGAAACATAATTACCCAGGCACTTCAATCAATACAGCGACAATTCGACAATAAGAAATTAATTTTTAAACACTCTCATGCCCATACAGAGGAAGGCTGTTTTACTATTGGTTGGAAATTTGAATTGTTAGGGACAATAAGTGGTGAACTTTCAGGGCGTCTGAATATGACACATGAACAACTTATGGATGTCTATGCAGGAACTAACCAGTCTATAGAAAAAAAGAACGCGATAGTAAATGGAGTGGAAATTGAAAATTCTGGAGTCGCTGAGTACATTCTAGTTGGTGAGAATTTTAATTCTGCTCAAGCAATAATAGACGCTTTGCAATCTATCAACGAATATACACAAAGACATCCTCAATTATTTTTTGCATGTAAAGCCTTAAACTATAGGTCATTACATAATCCGCCAAAATGGGATGGGGATCGCCCTCTATCTGCTTTTGTTGCGTGGAAAAATATCCAAAACAAGCTTCATGCTCATGTTATTACGGATGCCCCCTTGACACACAAAGGCAACCAGCAAGGAGACCATCTTATTGCAGTTCTTGAATCATTGCAAATCAGCACAACAAGGGATATATCAAGAGGAAATGTTGATGATTACGATATTGTTCATGAGTAAAAATATCGTTTAATCGCACACCCTAAATGATAGGCGAGCATTACAGGAACCGCATTGCCTATCATTTTATAGCCATATTGGAGACTTTCATACAGAAATTCAAAGTCATCTGGGAATGTTTGAATTCTTGCGCATTCTCGAATTGACAAACGTCGATATTCCTCAAATGGAGCGGAAAATCTCCAATGTTCATCATCCACTTTTTCCATCGGGGGACAACCTGGATGAATAGGGGCCTGACGTCCACCGGCTTGTATGGTAAAGGATGGTTCATCCCAAGTGCGCCTTCTATTTCTTGACATATATATTGGGGAGAATCCCCCTATCATATACTCATGATTTAGGATGGGAAGATTTGGATTATGGTGTTGTTTGGGTAAGGCCGGAGTGGGTGCTGGCAGGTCGCTGATCGCATCACGCAACGTTTTTACAGGAGCAACTTGCCTTGGAAACAGGGGCAGATCATCATCTGGGTAATCAGTGACAGGTTCTGGAAAGTTGAACTTCCCATGAAAGTAATCTTTATTAATCCCAACAAGAATCACACGCAAACGGTCTTGCGGAACTTCGTAATTAACTGCATTCAGCAACTTTGCCTGAATCTCGTATCCGACTTCTGCAAATCTAGATTTGATGCCCTCGAATGTCGCGGCGAACTTCTGAGAAATGATTCCGCTAACATTTTCAGCAAGGAAAAATTTGGGTTTTAAGGCTGAAACCATGCGGATATAATCGTAGAACAATTGTCCTCTTGGATCCTCAAGCCCCCGCATTGCGCCACCCAAACTCCAACTTTGACATGGAGGACCACCTATCATTCCATCTACATGTCCACCAATGTCTTCCGGTTTGATATCGGTAATGGACCGCTCGTCCAGGTACGTATGCGGATGGTTTCGCTTATAGGTGTTCCATATGCCTTTGTCATACTCATTTGCCCAAGCGACATCAAATCCCGCTTTCTCGAACCCCAAATCGAGCCCCCCGGCTCCAGAGAAGAATGCTGCTATTCGCATATTTTTCTTATTTTCCATTACTCAATTGCTTTTTGATTGATTTCGCCAGTTCGTATGCAAAATTGACTGCAACCGCATTGCCTATCATCTTGTAACC
>DCGD01000050.1:2367-3665 GCA_002315195.1 Prevotellaceae bacterium UBA1787
CTAACTGTAAGCCTACGGTATTTATCTTCACTTCCAGGAGCAAAGATATGCTTGTTGGTCTCGATTTTTGGCATCAGAGGAGCACTGGGATGGATGGGGGCATGACGACCACCGGCTTGAATGGTAAATGATTGCTCCTCCCAGGTTCTTACCCTATTCCTTGACATGTAGATCGTCGAAAATCCACCAGTAAGGTATTCGTGGTTGGGAATTTCACATTTCTCGCCATTGGTTTTGTTCTGGGCTTTTGCTGGCAAGGCAGTGGCTTCCAGGTCCCCAATCGCTTCGCGCAGACTAATCTTTTTTTTGCATGGTGCTGGAAATTGGAATTCAAAGCCAAGATCTGAACGTATCCCGACATAGATAACACGTTCCCGGTCTTCGGGGACATTATAATCCGCGGCATTAAGTAATTTTACTGACAAGGTGTACCCTGAATCTGTAAACATTTGCTTGATGTTTGCAACAGCCTGGGCATGTCGTTGAGATAACATTCCCGACACGTTTTCGGCAAGGAAGAACTTGGGTTTCTTGTCGCGAAGTAATCTAATGAATTCGTAAAATAACTTTCCACGAGGATCGTCTATGCCACGCAATGCGCCAGCTTCGCTCCAACTTTGACAAGGTGGACCTCCAATGATGCCATCACATTCAGGCACGTCCTCTGACGGAATCTGACGAATGTCGCGATGGTCAAGAAATGTGTTTTTATGATTGTGCTCAAAGGTCGACCAGATTTCACTGTCAAACTCATTGGCCCAAGGGATATCAAATCCTGCACGTTCAAATCCAAGATCTAGCCCACCACAACCTGAAAACAGAGATATTAGCTTAAGATTACTCATTTTCTTTTCCCTCTGCAAAACTGGTTTGAATTTCCATAATGTCAGAAATGTCGCATTTCAACACGGTGCAGATGCGAAGTAAAACGTCTGTTTCAACGTTTTCTCCTTTATTCAGGCGAGATATGGTTGCCCAACTTAACTTGGCTTTTTGTTGCAAATCAGTTTTGGTCATATTTTTGTCAAGGAGTAGATGCCAAAGCTTTTTGTATGAAATTTCCATCAGTCCACTCGTTGGTTACAGATTGGTACTCAAATCGATTGTGTGACATAATATAAACGTTCTAACAGCATTTGCTACGTTACGGTGTAGATTTACTACATTTCAATTAAGTTCTTGGAGATGAAATTGATTAGCACTGTTGTGTTGGAAAACTGCCTACCTCCACTCCACGCGCCCAACAAGCCGCCACTTCGCGCCATTCTGGAGACGCTGGACGCGGCATCGGAATGACT
>DCGD01000120.1:0-168 GCA_002315195.1 Prevotellaceae bacterium UBA1787
GTGGTGGCGGGAGTGGGCGTGCCGCAATTGTCCGCCATTTATGATGTCGCCTCCGCTTTGAAAGGTACCGGCGTGCCCATGATTGCCGACGGTGGCTTGCGCTATTCAGGCGATGTTGTCAAGGCTTTGGCCGCAGGTGGTGATTGTGTGATGATAGGATCGCTTGTG
>DCGD01000120.1:257-8780 GCA_002315195.1 Prevotellaceae bacterium UBA1787
CTTTGGAAGCCATGGAGAATGGTTCCAAGGACCGCTATTTCCAGTCGGGTGTCAAGGATGCCAAAAAACTTGTTCCGGAAGGCATTGCGGGGCGTGTTCCCTACAAGGGTACGGTGCAATAAGTGCTGTTCCAATTGGTGGGTGGCTTGCGTTCCGGCATGGGCTATTGCGGAGCCAATACGATAAAGGCGTTGCACAACGCACGTTTCACGCGCATTACAAACGCTGGTGTGTTGGAAAGTCATCCTCACGATATTACCATTACGAGTGAGGCACCAAATTACAGTCGATCTGAGTAAGTAGTTGTAAATTTGATAAGTACGGTGCATCAAATGAAAAGGGCTTTGTTGTCTTTTCTATCTTTTCTTGTCTTGGGCGCTTCTTGGGCCCGGGACATAGACCCTGTTGTGATGACGATAGCAGGGAAGCAGATTGTGCGATCTGAGTTTGAATATGCTTTCAACAAGAATACGGAGAAAGGCAAGGAAGTAAAGTACACCGGGGCAATCAAGGAATATGCCGGTCTTTTTGCCGATTACAAACTGAAAGTCAAGGCGGCGGAAGATGCGTATTTGGATACGCTCGGGGCTTTTGTGAAGGAGTATAGAATGTACCGCGATACCCAGTTGCGCCCATACCTGAAGGACTCCTTCTATATTGACTCTTTTTCGCATGTGGTTTATGACATGCTGAAAGAACAGACGGGTGACAAGGACATGATACAGATGCTGCACATTTACCTGTCGGTACCTCAAAGAAACGGGGAGGTCATACGTGAGCGGAAGAAGCGGCTTATCGATTCCATCTATGTCGCCATGCAGAATGGCGCGGATTTTATGGACATGGCCGCAAAGTATTCCGAAGACGAGGATAGTCGCAAGGGCATAGTCTCCCATTGGATTGCTCCTAAACAAATGCTGCAAGTGTTTGAGGATGTGGCTTACTCCTTGAACGTGGGGGAGTATTCCAAACCGTTCGAATCGGTGGCGGGCTACCACATCGTGAAAATCACCGGCCACAAGAAACTGGAACCATACGAGGAAAAGAGAACCGAATTGTTGGAGTTGCTCAAGGCGCGCGGCATTGATGACGCTTCCGCCGAGTATCGCATCGAAAAGATAATGAAGCAGGAAGACAAGACGCGTGAAGAGGTGTTGTTGGAGATCCAGGAGAAAGCCATGGCGGACAATCCCGAAGTGAAATATCTTATCAACGAGTATCATGACGGTTTGTTGATGTATGAGGTCAGCAGAATGTTGGTATGGGACAAGGCTGCCGAAGACGAGAAAGGGCTTTCGGAACACTTCAGCAAGCATAGGAAAAAGTTCCGGTGGAGCGAACCGCATTTCAAGGGATATGTGGTTTTTACCAAGTATGAAACTTTGGCCGACAAGGCGCAAAAACTTCTGAAGAAATGCAGGGAAGACGAGGGCTTGAAGAGAATGAATGAAAAATTTGATAAGGATTCCTTGAAATTGGTCCGTGTCAGGTACGGTGTATTTGCACCGGGAGATGACGCTTATGTCGATGCCTTCATATTTGGAAAACCGCTTTCCATGGAAGACAAGGCTTGGCCGGTCTGCCGACTGGTGGGAAAATTGCAGAAGCAACCGAAGGGATATAAAGATGTCAAGACGTTTTTGATTCCCGATTACCAAGATGCCATGGAAAAAGAATGGCTTGACGGATTGCGCAAGCGGTACAAGGTTGAAATTGATTGGGATGTATTGAAAACAGTTAACAATCATTGATTTTGAACATACACAATGAAACGTGCTTTAAAAAAATGTCTTAGGTTTTGGAGTTTGTCGTTGACAGGAACATTCTTTTGTCTGTCGTCGTCTGTGATGGCGCAGGAAGCCAATGTGATTGACGAAGTGGTGTGGATTGTAGGTGATGAACCAATATTGAAGTCTGATGTGGAGTATCAGCGCTTGAATGCGCAACTTAACGGAACCACTTTGTCGGGCGATCCCTATACCATTATTCCGGAGCAGATGGCCATCAACAAATTGTTTCTGCATCAGGCCGACATAGATAGTATATTTGTAGAGGAAACGGATGTGATGGAACAGGCGAATGCTCAATTGGAATATATGATAGGGTTGGCTGGTTCAGTCGAGAAACTTGAAGAGTATCGTGGAATGAACGTAAAGCAAATCAAACAGGAGATTGCGCGTTACATGGTCGAGAATGAAAGAATAAGCGAAGTAAAGCAAAAGATTTTGGGGTCAAAGAAAATTACGCCGGCTGAAGTCCGCCGCTACTTTAAGGGAATGGACAAGGACAGCATCCCTTTCATTCCAACTCAGGTGGAGGTGCAGATTTTGACAAACAGCCCGGAGGTGGACCAGGAAGAGGTGAACCGCATCAAGGCGGAATTGCAGAACTATGCGCAGAAAGTGAACTCGGGTGAAGCGAATTTTGCCATTTTGGCGAGAATGTATTCCCAGGATGATGGGTCCGCCCGAAATGGCGGAGAAATGGATTATGCCGGACGCGCCGAATTTGTACCTGAGTTCTCCAATGTCGCTTTTTCTCTGACGGATAAGAAAACGGTTTCCAAAATCGTGAAAACAGAGTATGGATTTCACATCATTCAATTGGTGGACAGAAAAGGCGACAAAGTGAAAGTCCGACACATATTGCTGAAACCGAAGGTTTCGGACAATGCGGTGAAAATGTGCATGAGCCGCTTGGACTCGATAGTCAAGGATATGCGGGATAATAAGTTTTCCTTTGATGAAGGCGTTGTCGCACTTTCGGACGACAAGGAAACAAAGAACAATTATGGCGTGATGGTACATAAGGATGTAGAAACGAGAATGCTTACATCCCGATTCCAAATGAAGGATCTTCCCCAGGATGTCGCAAAGATGGTGGACGGAATGAAAGTGGGAGACATATCCAATCCATTCAAAATGCTCAATGCAAAAGGTCAGGAAGTGTGTGCCGTCGTCAAACTTAAGAATAGGATAGAAGAGCATCGGGCGGACATCACTGAGGATTTCCAAGTTTTGTCCAACATTGTCACGGAAAAGAAAAACGAGGAAATTCTGGAGGAATGGATTAAGGAAAAACAAAAGAAAACCTATATCAGCATAAAGGATGGTTGGAAGAAACTTGACTTTCGCTATCCAGGCTGGATTAAGTGATGGTTTCCGAATGAAATCGATATGCACAATAAATTGATTAATGATATAATTTTGCGGTTTCATCGGTAGTTTTACCCTATTTTATCATGCGCTGAATGAATCTTTTTTCCAAAATAGCACGAATTATCCTATTAGCAGGCACGAGGAGGAAGAATATCTTTCTCTGTCTTTGTCTTTCTCTGCCTTTCGTCTTCGCAGGAGCCAAAGATGAGGATAAGAAAGGCGGTACGTCGGTTCCATCATCTCAGCAGGCGGAGAAGGTGGTCTTAAAGCAGGCGGATAAGGTGTTGTACAATGAGTATAACTTGCCAAACGTCCAAATATTTAGTGGTAATGTTGTGTTTAATCACAATGGAATTGAGTTGTTTTGTGATAGCGCCAACTTTTTCCAAATGGACAATTCATTCAGGGCGTTTGGAAATGTCAAGATGCTTCAGGGAGATACGCTCTCGTTGAACAGCGATGTCTTGTTCTATGACGGAAATACTCAAATTGCGGAAGCGCGTCACCATGTCGTGCTGAAACATCGAAAGATGACCCTCTATACCGACAGTCTCAACTACGACAGGATTTTCCAAATGGGCTATTTTTTCGAGGGTGGCAAACTCGTTGATGAACAGAGTACGCTGACTTCGGATTGGGGACAGTACAATTCAAGCAATCGACTGGCGGAGTTCTATTACAACGTAAAATTGGTCGGTAAGGATTATACACTGACCACGGACACGCTGCATTATGATACCAACACCAAGTTGTCTCACATGTTGGGCAAATCGAATGTCGTCAATGACAACAACACTATATATACGGAAAACGGCTATTTCAACAGTGAAACCAAGCATGTGAGGTTGCTGGAGCGTTCCATCGTGGTCAATGAAAACCAAAAAATCATTGCGGATTCCATTCTCTATGACAAGGCGAAGGGTGAAGCCGAGGCTTTCGGCAATGTGTATATGAATGATTTGCAGAACAAAAACATATTGACAGGAAATTATTGTTATTACAATGACAGTACGGGCTATTCCATTTCATTCGACAGTGTCTTGGTCAAAAATTACTCTGAGCCGGATACGCTGTATCTTCATGCCGATACGTTCAAGGTTTTCACCTACAATTTGAGAACGGATTCGGCTTACCGCATTCTGCACGGCTATTTTCATTCCCGTTCTTTTAGAAAGGACATGCAGTCCGTGGCGGATTCCTTGTCTTTTAATTCCAAGGAAAAGAAACTCTCACTTTTCGGAAATCCAATTTTGTGGAGTGATGAACGCCAGATTCTTGGTGAAGTGATTTACGCGCATTTCAACGATTCTACCTTGGATAGCGTGCATATTGTGAACCAATGCCTGATGGTGGAGAAAATGGATACGCTTCATTACAATCAGGTGGCAGGGCAGGAAATGAAATTTTATTTCGACAATGGTGCGATTAAGGAGAATCGGGTAATCGGAAACGTATTGGTGAATTATTATGCATACGACAGTGACAGTTTGATGATTGGCATGAACCACCTGGAAACAAGTTTGCTTCGCTTGTTCATGGAAAACAAGAAAATGTCAAAGATATGGGCGCGGGAACATACGGGTACATTCTATCCCATTATTTTCGTTACGCCTGAATTGGGTTACTTGAGCAATTTCGCATGGTTTGATTACATGCGGCCGAAAGATGAAAATGATTTGTTCGAATGGCGCGCAAAGGCGTCGGGAACGGAGTTGCGTCAGTCCGTCAGAAAGAAAGTGCCATTTCAGGAATTAAAAAACATCAAGTAGCATGCCCGATATCATCCGTCTTTTGCCCGATTCAATCGCAAACCAAATCGCTGCCGGCGAAGTCATTCAACGTCCGGCATCCGTCATAAAGGAATTAATGGAGAATTCCGTCGATGCGGGTGCCACTAGCATCAGCATATCCATAGTCGATGCGGGAAAAACGAGTATTCAGGTGGTGGACAACGGAAAGGGCATGAGTGAAACGGACGCGCGCCTGTCGTTTGAGCGGCACGCAACTTCCAAGATATCGAACGCGGCGGATTTGTTCAACCTTCGCACAATGGGGTTTAGGGGAGAAGCTTTGGCTTCCATTGTGGCGGTTGCCCAAGTGGAGGTGAAAACACGGATGAAAGACGATGAAATCGGCACTTATTTGTTTTTGGAAGCGTCACGCCTCAAGGAGAGCAAGTTGGTCGCTTGCAACGTAGGCACCAGCATGACGGTCAACAACCTGTTCTTCAATGTACCTGCCAGAAGAAGATTCCTGAAATCGAATCAAACGGAGTGCAACAATGTCATGACGGAATTTGAACGGGTGGCGTTAATCCATCCGGAAATTTCCTTTTTGTATTTGCGGGACGATGTCCAAATTATGAACTTGCGTTCCTGTTCTTTTCGCAAACGCATTGTGGATTTGTTTGGAACGGCATTGGACAAACAACTTTTTCCCGTTCAAGTGGAAACGTCCATAGTGAAAATCACCGGTTTCATCGGCACACCTCAGAGTGCGAAGTCCAAAGGCGCCCGTCAATTTTTCTTCGTCAACAAACGCTATATGAAGCATCCTTATTTTCATAGGGCGGTCATGACGGCATACGAACGCTTGATTCCATCGGAAAAACAGGTTCCCTATTTTCTTTGTCTGGATGTGGACCCGCAAAAAATAGATGTTAATATACATCCGACCAAGACGGAAATCAAGTTTGAAGACGATCAACCCATTTGGCAAATACTGTTGGCGGCGGTTAGGGAAAGTCTCGGAAAATTCGACGCCGCCCCAACGATTGATTTCGAAATGGGAAACGGGCCTGAAATTCCGACGATTAACAATGTAGAGGTTATTACGACACCGAAATTGCAGTTTGACCCAACTTATAATCCGTTTGTCTCCACGTCAAAGCCTTCTTCTTACCACAGGCCGTCCATGAGGTTTCAAGATTGGCAGAAACTGTATGGAAATGAGGATAATTCAAAAGAAGTGACAGAAATGGGCTCCTTAAACAAATCTGTACACGAAGCACATTCCTCCCTGTTTTTTCATGAAGAGGAGAAAACGAAGAATGACGACCTCGTATCTGACGAGGCATCCGTGTACTTGCAGCATAAGGGTTGCTACATCGTTACTTCAGTAAAGTCCGGTTTGATGGTGATAGACCAACATAAGGCAAGCATTAGGATATTGTATGATAAATACATGGTCCAACTTACAAATGGAGAAAGTCTTTCCCAGCAATTGCTCTTTCCTGAGGAATTCCAAATACCTATTGCGCAAAATGAAGATTTCATGCGAAGTATGGGTTATCTGAAAGAAATGGGGTTCGATATCTTGAAAAATGGAAATAATGACTATCAAATTAATGGTGTTCCGGCCGGCACGGAGAAATACAACCCGGTTCAGTTGCTGACGGAAATATTCGAGGAGTTGTTTTATAATAAGGAGAAGATGCCCGAAGAAAAAATTTATTCTCAAATGGCACTGGCACTCGCCCGGCGCAATGCTGTCCCTTACGGTCAGTATTTAACTCAAAACGAACTTCGCAGAGTTGTCGAGGAACTATTTGCCTCTACATCTCCAAATTATTCGCCCGATGGAAAAATAGTGCTTACTATTCTTCCAAATGACCGTTTGGAATCGGTTTTTCATTAAATTCCTCAATGGTTGTATTGAGGTGATGTGAATGATATTATGGTTGAAAAGTGTGAATATGATAGATAAACAGTCAAAACATAACGGCGGAAAACATTTTTTTAAAAAAAAACGTAATTTTTTTTATTACAAATTTGTTTTTTATTTTGGAAAACAACTATCTTTGCATTCAAAATAATGGGAAACCATATTTGGAGGATAATTAACTTAAATATTATTTTATAATACAAAGGAAGTATGAAAAAGTTATTGTTAATGTTAGCATTTGCAGGCTGTGCCTCTTATGCAATGGCACAGTCAGACGTGCCACAGAAAAAGTTTAGCGTAGCTACGAACTCTTTCTGGAGCAATTGGTTCATTACCGCTGGTGGTGACTATAATGTGTTCTATTCTGATGAGGAAGCTGGACGTGATTTGGGTCTCTCAAAGTCTCCTTTCAAGCAGTTCCGCAGCACTTTCGGCTTTGGTGTAGGTGTTGGTAAGTGGTTTACTCCAGGCATCGGACTTCGTACAAAGTTTAATGGCTTGTGGGGAAAAACCGTAAATACTGAGGACAATGCATTGAACAAGCGTGGAATGAAGCACTATTGGACCATTAATGAACAGGTTATGTTCAACATGAGCAACCTTCTTTGTGGTTACAGCGATACACGTGTTTGGAATGTTATTCCTTATATCGGAGCAGGTGTTCTTCACAACATGACCAGCCACATCTACAGCATGGATGTAAACGCAGGTATCATGAACACATGGCGTCTGTGCAAGAAGGTTGACCTTTTCTTGGATTTGTCTCTCGTAGCAACAGAAGCTTGCAGCTATGCTGACGCAGACCTCGAGCCTACCAAGACTTTCTTCAAGAACATGGACAAGATTGTATCCGCTGAAGTTGGTTTGAAGTTCAATTTGGGTAAGGCTACCTGGGAGAAAACCCCAGACGTAGACGCTCTCATGGCTATGAACAAGGAACAGCTTGACGCTCTGAACGCTTCTTTGCGTGACGCTCAGAACGAAAATGCTCGCTTGAAGGCTCTCTTGGCTCAGAAGAAGGAAGCTCCGGCTCCTCAGACTGTGGTTAAGAAGGAAATCGCCGCTACCAAGCAGTCTGTATTCTTCAACATCGGTTCCGCTCGCATCGCATCAAAGAAGGACCTCGTAAATGTTAAGGAAGTAGCAGAATATGCAAAGGCTAATGGCAACAAGATCGCCGTTACGGGTTATGCAGACAGCAAGACCGGTAGCAAGGGTTGGAACCAGAAGTTGAGCCAGAAGCGTGCTGACGCTGTTGCCAACGAATTGGTTAAGATGGGTGTAAACCGTGATAACATTATCATCAAGGCAGCAGGTGGTGTGAATGACCTCAGCCCAATCTCTTACAACCGTCGTACAACTGTTGAACTTCAGTAATCTTTACCAAAAAATAATATTTACAGAGAAGCCACCCTCGGGTGGCTTTTTTGTTGCTTGGCCCGGGTGAAACTTTTTGGTTTCGGTTACTCGGTTCGCATTCGTCTTCTGCACATTGTTTGCTGTGCTGATGTACGTAAACTATTCGAGCGCTTGTCTTGATGGTTTCAACATCACTGCAACTAAAAATTCGCATGAATGTTAAATACAGCAATAATTTGTCATTGTGTCAGTAGTGGACTGTAAAGCCTAAAACATTACATAGTCAACCCTTAAAAACTTTGCGCATACACGCACGCAATATTTTGTGGTACAGTCATCTGTG
>DCGD01000160.1:0-2229 GCA_002315195.1 Prevotellaceae bacterium UBA1787
TTTTCCTATTTTAGGTATTAGGCTAACCTGTCTCCGTTTTCTGTGTATGATTTAGTTTTTTTAGGAGTTCCTCAATGTCGAGGTTGGGAATCTTCTCTATCGCTGCAAGGAGAACCTCAGTCTGCTTGTTGACTTTGTTTGTTTTGTGTCGGATGATGAACCATGCGATTGGAATCGATACCGTGCAAACAGATACATTCAATGATTTGTGTCAGACATACTGTCATGTTATTCTAATTTGTAATGTGACACATACATTCATTTACGTTCAATCTGCATGTATAACGAAACAAACCATCAAAGGTGACGTGTTTTTCAAAAAGAATTCACGGGCTTGAAGACAATGCTGCGGATGCCTTCAAACTTATTGAACATGCCTTTCAGTATTAAATCATCCATTGGTTTGGCGTATTCATTCGTAACCCGGTTCTCGTAGGTGTAAGATACGTTTGCGTTTTCGTCAAATGTCTCGTCTGCATACTCTGCTATGGAGAGCGATGAAGGCGTGCCACTGATGGCATATTTACATACATAATGATGGCCGGCGGTATAGAGTGCACTGTCGTCGACGGCAAGTGGATAAAGGGTGCCTTGCGAACGGACCTCTCCCAAGGGCGTGAACTTTCCTGCTTCATCAATCATGTACAACTGTGCCGCAATGGCTTTGTCGGTGGTCTTTTGGTTTTCGGTTTCCTCCGTAAATACTTCGTTTGACACCAATAGTATTTCATGACCTGAAATCCTTTCAACGGCATAGTAAGTAGAGTCACTGAAAAAAGAGAGAAACTCCGAATATCTTTGCTGTCTTGTGGCGTCGTTTGCTTTTGGGGAACATTTCCCATAAGTGACAAGGGCTATTAGAATGAATAAAATTTGCTTCATGTGGATTCTTACAAATTTATTTTTAAGGACTTGTCTAAATCCGCATTGTCATTGTCGGAATCCATGTCCTTTCTGTATGATTTTAATTTCCGCGAAGTTAGAAAGAAATAGTTTGCAAAACAAAAATAGACAAATATTTTTCGCGTTGACATTGGCTTTTTTCGCAAAGGCTTTTGCCGACCGCGGAACTCAACACCCATTATTTTGGGAAAAGGAAAATGAAGTGGCTTGTCTTCTTTCTTTTTGTGGCTTATTTCCTTACTTATTATATATAAATATGCTATTTTTGCACCAAAGCAGCAAATGTAAAAGAATGGAAAAGCAGAAGTTGGGAATTATCGCAGTGTTGTGCATGATGATGGGTTGCGCACCACAGCCGAAAACCGAATTGATTTATGTTGAGGGTGAGCAGATTGAGGGAACGACAAACGCCGTTCATGAAATTTTGGTCTGCAATCCACCGAAGGGGTTGGACTGGACCATCTGGGGGCAGTTTCAACTGGCATATGAACTGCCGGGGTACGCCACGGAAGATTCGGATTTGGATTTCACGAATGTGGATGCATTGTGCTATACGCTTACTCCGAGAAGGGAAGGTGACACGCTACATTTGCGTTTCATGGACAAGTACCTTTATTCCCACTCGCGCATACCGATGGGCTTCTATCTGCAGTGTCCGGGAAAGGAATCCGTGGAACTGCCAATAACATACCATTTCCTGCCCGTGGATTCCGCCGCTTCCGCAGTCTATCAGAAAGCCTCCCTCGCCTTGACGGACATTGTGCCCCAAATCAAGAAGGTGCAGATGCTGGAGGGTGAAACCCCGTCGGAAGTCGTCAGGACTGTCCTCGTCCAGGGACGTAAACCGTCGTGGTACAGGATTACGGTGAAGGATTCTGTGTTGGTGGAGGCCGCCGACGAGGACGGAGCCTATTACGCGGGCGTCACGTTGGACAAAATCCACGGAAACGTCGGGAGTGACACCCTGCCCAACATGATTTTGGAGGACTGGCCCGACTTCCCCGTCCGTCCCCTGATGCTCGATTTGGGTCGGAATTTCCTGACGGTGGAGCAGGTATGTGAAATCATTGACGTCATGGCCCGCAACAAGTCCAATGTCCTGATGCTCCACCTGGCGGAGGACGAGGGATGGCGCCTTGAAATCAAGGGTTTGCCGGAACTGACGGAATATGGCGCGTTCCATGCCATACCGGAGAAACAGGCGGACGGAACATACGCCTACGTCAATGGTCTGATGCCTTCACAGAACGGGCGTGTGGGACGTGAAAAACCATGGGAAAGCGCCACGGGGTATTATACCCGCGAGGAATACAAGCAGATACTCCG
>DCGD01000160.1:2277-2568 GCA_002315195.1 Prevotellaceae bacterium UBA1787
AGGTGTTGCCGGAACTGGAACTGCCCGGGCACAGCGGAAGTGCCATAGAGGCCATGCGCCACCGCGCGCGTACCACCGGCGATGAGAGTTTCTTGCTGACTTCCAAAAACGACAAGTCGAAGCATGTGGCTGTGTATGGTTACAAGGACAACATCGTAGATGTTTCATTGCCGGCCACCTACAAGTTCCTGGGAGTAGTGCTTGACGATTTGATTGACATATACAAGGAAGCCGGACTCAAGCTGGAGCGTGTCAACATTTCCGGCGATGAGGTGCCGGACGGTTGCTGGT
>DCGD01000023.1 GCA_002315195.1 Prevotellaceae bacterium UBA1787
CCTCAGGGTAGATGTTCTGGCCGGAAGGTCCAAGTATCATGTTCTTGCAGCGACCATGCAGAAAGATGTTTCCATCATTGTCAATGAAGCCTATGTCGCCCGTGTGGAACCATCCCAGTTCGTCAAAGGCTTCCTTTGTCGCCTGCTCATTCTTGTAATATCCCATGGTCACGTTCTCTCCGCGCACAAGGATTTCAGAATTATGACCGAACGTGTCGTCTCCTGCAAGACATATTTCCATGCGGTCCACAATGCGTCCCACACTGCCCATCTTGTATGTCTTCCATTCTCTATAACCGATGAGCGGGCCGCACTCCGTCATGCCATAGCCGCAGCAGTAGGGTATATTCATCTGGCGCAGATATTTCTCTACCTTGTGGTTGAACTTGGCGCCTCCGATGATAAGATTGCGCATGTTGCCACCGAAAGCATTCATGAACATTTTTGATGCCTTCTTTCTGACTATCCCGCTTACGATAGGCCCGTTCCACAACAACTTGCCCGTAAAAGAAGAGAAACGCGGAAGTATACTCTTGTTCATAATCTTCTCAATGACCAAAGGAACACACAGCATCATATAAGGGCGCACGCTTTTCATGGCCGAAAGAAGCAGCGTCGGCGTAGGGGGTTTCGTAAGGAAATGGATGTGAACGCCACCCGCCAACTGGTAAAGCAATCCGAACATGATGCCGAAAATGTGTGCCAGCGGCAAAAGGGAAAGCATGCTGTCGGCCGATGAGTTGGGCTCCGTCTCCTGTCCGTAGGTTACGTTGGAACTCAGGTTGCGGTATGTCAGCATCACACCCTTTGGCGAAGCCGTCGTGCCCGATGTATAGTTGATGAGCGCGAGATCGTCCATGTTGTCGGTAGGGAAATTTACTTCCTCTTTCTTGACTTGTATGCTGTCATCCAACACCAACGTCCGCGTATTGTCCGGATTGATGATGCTGAAATCTTCGAGCATGACAATTCTCCGCACCTTTGGGAGACTGTTCACGTCAATTTTGTGCAAGATGAAACTATCGACAAAGAGTATCACTGAGTCGGAGTGGTTTATCATATAGCAGATATCCGCCGCCGCGAATTCGGCAAGGATGGTGACCGCCACGGAACGTGCCGCCTCACAGCCTAAGAAAGCCAACGACCAGTTCGTGCAACTTCGACCGCAGATGGCTACCTTGTCACCCGGTTTTACTTCTTCCTTTTGGAGGAAATTACTGATACGTACAATCTGTGACGCAAGTTCCCCATACGTATAGGATATTTTTCCATTGTAATCACTCATGGCCGGATGATTCCAATTTTTAACAATGGATTCGTTGATATACGAGAAGAAATGTCGTGTTTTTGACATGATTATGTGATTTGTTTTATTCAGTGCAAAATTACAATTTTTTGCAGACAAATTTTAAGTACACTCTGCACAGATAATGTTCCATATTTCTCATTTTGTAACAAAAACATCAAAAGGGAAATATAGAACATTGCCATGACATTGTTTGTTATTAACTTTGCATCAATTATGAAACGAACGGACATATACTTATCTGAAAACGCATTCGACATCCGCGACAAGGCTGAAGCTGAAAAATGGGAAATCGTTGTTCTACATTGTTTGACGGGAAGTCTTTGCGTCAACATCGAAGGCGAACCACGCGTCATGAAAAAGGATGACATGATGGTGTGCAAGGTTTCCATCCTGGGACGCGACATCGTTCCTTCCTCCGATCTTCACTGTCATTTGTACCTACTGAGGCTGGCAGGATTGAACACCGCCTTGTACAGGGCCTTGCGTACGGAAAGCAACTGGTGGCAGAAACTGCGCTACATGGGAAACCACCCCATCTTCCAGCTCAATGAACGCCAAATCCGGCTGTGCGACATTTTCTATTCAATGGTCGCTCTCTATGTCAACTATTCCAAAGACTACAAATATGTGGAAGAGGCGTTTGACCTCATCGCACAAACGCTGTTCTACGAAGTGCTGTCCTGGGTCAATGAGATGTCCGTGAACGACACGGACAACACCCCTTCAAGCGCACGCCAAATGCTCTTCCACAATTTCTCGGAACTCGTAAGGAAAAACGTGGAAAAACACCGCGAAGTCAAATGGTACGCCGAACAACTGAACGTCATGCCCAAATACCTTTCCTCCGTTTCACGCCAAGTTTCAGGCAAGGGTGCCAACCAATTCATACAGGACATCATCATCAAGGAAATCAGCGAAGCGTTGCTCAATTCCGACATCAGTATCAAGGAAATCTCCTGGAACCTCGGCTTCACCAACTTTTCGTTCTTCTGCCGTTTCGTACGCAAGCATCTTGGCATGTCACCCATGGAATACCGCAACTCCAAGGTCAGCAATGGCTGAGACAAACCTTGTTGCGTGAAAATGAGACAAGGGGAGATTGAAGGACTTGGGAATAGATGGAAGAACCTCCCCCCCCGCCATGATAAACCAAATGGAACACAACCATTTGCGCCCCCTTCGCTTTTATTGTTGCAGCCCTGAAAGATGCAGGTATTGCTCAAGCAAATTGCGGGAAGTATAGAAATAATGGTTGGAAGTTTCGTAACCTATCCTGGCATCCTTGTCCACCAATTTCAGCAAGCGCTCCGTACAAGTCATGGCATCCTTTACGATTCCCCGAATTTCTTCTTGGTTTGCCTGCCAGTCACGCTTGTAGTAAGCATATTGCGTCTGCAGCAAATCCGCTTCCCAATGGAGCGTCGCCACCTCTGCAAACAACAGGAGTTCCTTGGTCTTTTCCCCCTTCAACTCTGACAACATACGGCAACCCTCTCTCCAATAGGGCAGCATCTTCTTCATACATTCTACATATACGTCATAACTGTAGGGAGAAATCCAACCTTTATAATCATCGAAAGAATAGCATACCATGCTGGAAGATTTCTCATCCGGCTGACGGCTCCAAAGATTCGCCATTCCCAAATTTTTGGGAGAATGATAAAGAACGGTTACACTGAACGGATATTCACGGAAACCTTTACAAAACATTTTTACCGCTTCATGGACCTTGCTTCCCTCCACTCCGTACCATTCATCATACCATTTGTCAAGGTTGAAGCCCGGGGAGGCACAAGCGGCCGCCATGTTCAACATAGGCGAAGGCCACCCACCCAAAGTCCACGTCAGCATGAGATTTCTTACATGAATGTCCTGCAGATTGCGGATATGTTCCAAGACAAGGTCGAATACGGGAAGATAGGGTACACTCGAACACTCCCAACTGTTGTTCACCTGAATCTTGGCGAAGATTTCATGCCCCTTCTTTTCAGCCTCTGCCAACATCCACCGCGTGGTTTCGCTCGGTCCGGGATTTGAAATGGAATAGTCTATCAAACGGCTTTTGACACCGCCTTTTTCCAAAGCCAGATCAAACTCGCTGACGCAAAGCACGGAAACACCCTTGTCCAACAGTTCGATGCCATGCGTTACCTGTTCCCTGCTCCAACCCATATAAGCGGCCCAGCCCCATAGGTTGGCTATGAGCCGGGCATTGGATTTGCTATCCTGAATGGCACGGTAAATGGTGTTGTTCACCGCTGCCGCCATTTCCTCCGCGGGAACATCCTTGCAGCGGACACAATTGGTCGCGGAGCCGGACTTGCAGTGCGTGGCATTCTCCGACATGGTGATAGTCATGAAGCCTCCCAAAGCAGGGATATCCGTAACCAAGTCCTTGATGGCGCTGTAAAGGTAGTCGCGCACTTCCTGCCGTGAAAAACACAGGTCTGTCTGTCCGCCCCCCTCATGGCCCTTCAAGTGTTCAAACTGTCGGGGAAAACTCTCCGTTGCAATGGCGCGGGGTTCGTTGATATAGAGATAGATTTTTATGCCGTATTTTTCAGCACGCTGAATGAGGTTCTTCAAATGTCGGCGACGCTTTTCATAGCCCTCGGAAAGACGCTTGTCAAAGGGATATTCCGACAGTTTGGACAACTGACCATGTATGAAAAGCGCATTCACACCCACAGCCTGATACTGAGCCAGGAGCCTGTCGGACAAATGCGAACGGCAGTCTTCAGCGAACACATCTCCACATGAGGTGAGATAGCCGTGAAGCATCCGAACCCCTTCCGTTTCAGGCACGGTTCCCTTGATGTTCTTCATTCCCTTGAAGAAGTCAAAAGGCTTGCAAGCGGAACGATTGACGAGAGGTTGAAGGATGCCCACCAACCTTTCCGTTTCCGCCGCCTGGGATGTAGTAAGCGGGGTATAGTATATGGTCGGACACTCTGGTTTCACGCCTCCAAGTTTGTGCGAAAGGAAATCTTCTTCCTTGAGTACGAAAGCGAGACGTTCTCTGGAGAAATTGAGCAATGCCTGCAACTGCTCGTAGTTGAGCAGAA
>DCGD01000115.1 GCA_002315195.1 Prevotellaceae bacterium UBA1787
CGTTGAATCCACTTTCTTGCCATTCAAACAGAATGTGGAAAAACCGGCCGACGCCAATGGCACCAAACGCTTCAAAGGTGAAACCGGTCAACCTTTGATACCCTCCGTGCAGGCGGCGTGGCAAAAGGGGGACTGGACGATTTCGGGTAACGCCGCTTACATAGCTGGGGGTGGAAAATGCACCTATTACGATGGTTTACCATCCTTTGAGTCCCAGGTTGCCATGATCCCTCAAATGCTCAGCGCCGCCGGAATGGAATCCCACTCTTACGGCGTGGATGGCTACATGTATGGTCGTCAATACGATTACAGTCTGCAGGGAGGTGTTACGTGGCGCGCCATCAACCGTGAAGAAAACAATGACAACCTGAGGCGCGGCCTGTCGTTTTATGCCGGCATGCGCCTGAATTATATTTCAAACAAGTACAGAGCGCATGTTAGAGACATAAGTGCCGATTTGAACGGTACAATGACGAAACTAAGTCCTTTTTTCCAAAAACAGGCATCAAAGTTTCACGATGCAGCGGCGCAGGCGCGTAGTCAAGGTGATGAGAGTTTGGCTTCAAAATACGAAGCACAAGCCAAAACCATGACGGTCTACGAAATGCAGACCAAGGACAAGGAACTTGAATGTAGTCAGTCGGGCTGGGGTGTGACGCCTATCGTGGGTGTCGATTACCGTATGGGAAAATTGAACCTCGGTCTGCGTTACGAATTGAACACGCACCTGACGGTCAAGAACAAAACAAAAGTAAACACGTCCGGGTTGTCGGCATACGATGATGGTGTGAAAATGCCTAATGACATTCCGTCGCTGCTTACCATCGGCGCGCAGTACGACATACTGCCGGCATGGCGCGTTATGGCGGGCTGGCATCATTTCTTTGACAAGAGCGCTTCCATGGCAAATCACAAGGAGGATTTGCTCAGCCATAATTCCAACGAGTTCACGATGGGCACGGAAGTCAAAGTAAGCAAACGGGTGACGTTGAGCTGCGGGGGACAGTTGACGAATTATGGATTGACGGACAAGTATCAGAGTGATATGTCTTTTGCCTGCAACAGTTGCAGTGTAGGTTGCGGGACCAAAATCAGTCTGTCGGACCGCTTGGATTTGAATGTGGCGTATTTTTGGACCCACTATGACGACTACGAAAAGTCGTTTACGGATTACAACGGCATTCAGGGAGTAAAAGGCAAAGATGTATATTCCCGAAAGAACAACATATTCGGTGTGGGAATCAATATGCGTTTGTAACATTTCAACTGTAAGTGTTTGAAAAACACTAATTTCAGCACAATAGAAAGCCGGTGTGTCTTTCAGTTCAAGACACACCGGCTTTCTGTTTATCCTTACAAAATATTACGTCTGGTCCACACGCTTTTTCAATTGAAACGTATAATTGGCAAATTCAATGCTTTTTTATTTCATGAATACGAACCATACAGCCAGCACAAGGCAGATGAATGCTGCAAGATGGTTCCAATGCAGTGCTTCTCCACGGAAGAAAACCGTTGTGAACAGCGTGAATATGATTAATGTGATGACTTCTTGAATGACCTTTAGTTGCATGAGTGAGAACGGACCTCCGTTTTCGTTGAAGCCAATGCGGTTGGCTGGAATTTGCAAGCTGTATTCGGCGAGGGCAATGGACCAGGAGAACAGGATGACGGCGTACAATGGCCAATTGGAGATGACTTTCATTTCCTGCAACTTGAGATGACCATACCATGCAAAGGTCATGAATATATTGGAACCTACCAAAAGCGATATTGTAAAGAGTGCTTTCATTGGAATGTGTGTTTTTGGTATCGCGGTATCAATTGTCCGCATCTAAGATGTATTTCCAACGGTACACGTTTGTGTTTCTTCTTTCAAGTCCCAAGGACGTGTAGAGCGCGTTTGCCGCTGTTCTTTCCGGTCGGGACGTCAGCAGGAGCGCCTTGGCGTGGAGTTTTGCGGCTTCGTTTTTGGCATGGCATATAAGAAGTCGTCCAAACCCTTTTCCGCGAGCCCCCTTATCTATCACAAAGTCCTCAATCCAAGCCTTGATGCCTGTAGGCGAACAAGAAACGCACAGTGTAATCATTCCTATCATGTTCTGTTGCCTGTCGCAGAGCGTGTAGATGTGGACCCATGGATTGTGGATTAAATCGTTGAGATAATCGGGAGTGATGAGGGGTGTGGAATTGGATAGTTGGGGGAGCAGTTGGTTGATTGCTTCCAGTGTGTTGGTATCAAAGGAGGTAATTTCCTTGATGGTGGTGTCAAATGGTTGCATCGTATAATGCCTTTTTTGTTTTCGGGGCGCAAAGTTAACGCTTCTTTGTGTATTATTCGGGCATAATGAGCGGAAAGATTTCAGAATTGACGTGTTCTCTTAAAATAATGGCTTTCATCTTTTCGACGATGGCAGGATGTTCAGCCTGGATGTCGTGGTCTTCGTGAAGGTCTTCGGCAAGATTGTAGAGATGGATTTTTCCGTGGTCAACTACCATTTTCCAGTCTCCCATGCGCAAGCCAATCATGGGATTGAGTTCCCAATAAAGAAATTCATGTTTTCGTTGGTGTGATTTTCCAAGCAGAGTAGGCAAGAACGAAATGCCGTCGAACCAATCGTGCTTCAATCTGGCGTTTGCGTAGCGTTTTGTGTAATTCCTCACTCCCAACAGGTCGCAGAATGTAGGCATGACATCGTAGAATGCGCACGGAAGGTCGGCAATGGTGCCGCCTTTGATGGTTCCGGGCCAGTGGCAGATGAAAGGAACGCGGATTCCCCCTTCGTAGGTGGAACGCTTGATGCCGCGGAGCTTTCCATCGCGTCCGAAAAATTCCGGGTCTGCACCGCCTTCCTCATGCGGGCCATTGTCGCTGGTGAAAATGACCAAGGTGTTTTCAGCCAGGCCTCGTTGTTTAAGCGTATGTAAAATTTGTCCCACATATGTGTCCAGGCGCGTCACCATTGCCGCGAATTCCTGGTGCTCATTTTCTACGGGGTTGTAACGCGAGTCTTCCGAACCATTGTAGGATTTGTCGGGGACGAATAGTCCGTCATAACTGTGATAGATGGAATCATGCGGTTGGTTGAGTTCCGCATGAGGGATGGTGTAGGTGAACAGTCCGAAAAAAGGTAGTTTGGCGTCGGCCATGCGGTTTAACCATTCCATGGCTTTTTCGTGAATCATGTCAGCGGAATACTGTCGGCGTTTTCGACTGGCATCGCCATATAGGGGATATTGGACATTCTGATCCAACACGATGCGCCGTACTTCTTTGTCTCCTGCCGAACTGTTGTATGAATTGATGAAGTTGGGATAGTAGGAATGTGCCGTATATTGGCACATGGGACCGTAAAACTCATCTATACCCATTTTGTCCGGCGTGGACCGGGAACCCTCATAGCCGCCTGCCCATTTTCCGAACATCCCCGTGGCATAACCATGTTCCTTCATTATTTGGGGCAGTATGACGTGTGCCGTATCGTAAGGTTCCTGACCGGTGACAGCGTACTCCTTGACGACACCATATTTCACTTCTCCGCTCCAATGTTCCTTGTTTCCTCGGATGTAACAATGTCCGGTGTGCTGTCCGGTTTGCAGGGATGCGCGGGAAGGTGCACTGACCGGGCAGCCGGCGTATGCTTGTGTAAAACGCATGCCTTCGGCTGCCATGCGGTCTATGTTCGGGGTACGGATTTGTTTCTGCCCATAGCACCCCAGGTCGCCATAACCCATGTCGTCGCATAGTATGAAAATGATATTGGGTTTCTTGCCTGCAGCCTGCATTTGGGCCGCCATCAAAATGCCGCATCCAACGAGAAAGAACGATTTCATGATTGTAAATTTACTGGTGCAAAAATACAAAAGTATTCATGAAAAGTTGATTAATTATACAATATATCAGTTCAACTGCACAAAAATACGCATTTGTGTGCATAAAATGGCATTTTATCTATCAAAAGTTTTGGCTAATATAAGATTAAATGATAATTTTGCAGCCTAAACAATAAAAAATTAAAAATACAAGAACATGTCAGAAATTGAAGAAAAAGTAAAGTCAATAATTGTTGATAAACTGGGTGTTGACGAAAACGATGTAAGGCCAGAGGCAAGTTTTGCAAATGACCTTGGTGCGGATTCTTTGGATACGGTAGAGCTTATCATGGAATTTGAAAGAGTTTTTGATGTTTCCATTCCAGACGATCAGGCTGAGAAGATTGCTACCGTAGGTGAAGCTATCGCATACATAGAGGCAGCAGGAGCAAATCGTTTATTTAATTCGTATATCGAATAGTCAATTTTTCACTTTTTAAGAAAATTACGCTTATCGGCAAGATGCTTTTGTAACGGAAGTACCTTGCCGCATAATTGTATGGTTATCAATTGTGAGATTTTGTTTTAATTATTTTATGTCATCACAAAGCGGGATTCTGTGAAGAATGGGTCAAATATGTTTGAATTTCATGAATATTGAGTGTTTGGCTTTTTTCTCGGATGATGTGTCATAATAAATTTTAAATATCTTTCCACCAATTGCATAATTTTTTATTACTGTTTTTCAACAATAGCGATGGAATTAAAAAGAGTTGTAGTAACAGGAGTTGGTGCATTGTCTCCTATCGGAAATACGGCTTCCGAAACTTGGGAAAATGCAAAGGCGGGAAAAAGTGGTGCTGCCCCCATTACCCATTTTGACTCAACATTGTTCAAGACGCATTTTGCATGCGAGGTCAAGAATTTTGATGGACGCAAGTTCATAGACCGCAAGGCCTGCAACAAGATGGACCTATATACGCAATATGCCGTAGTGACGGCCATGGAGGCTGTGAAGGATTGTGGATTGGACATTGAAACAGCAGACAAGAACCGTATTGGTGTCATCTATGGTGTAGGCATTGGTGGGATCAAGTCGTTTTCTGATGAAGTCAGCATCTATGCTTGCCATCCTGAGAATGGTCCGAAATTCAGTCCATTTTTTATTCCAAAGATGATTGCCGACATTGCATCCGGTCAAATTTCCATAATGTACGGTTTTCGTGGTCCTAATTTTACCACCACCTCGGCTTGTGCTTCTTCCACGCATGCCATATCTGTCGCCTTGGATCAGATACGCTTGGGAAGAGCCGACATGATTGTGACCGGCGGTGCGGAATCGGCCATCTGGCCGGTAGGTGTGGGAGGTTTCAATGCCATGCACGCCATATCCACGCGTAATGACGATCCGGAAGGTGCTTCACGTCCGTTCAGTGCCAGCCGCGATGGTTTTGTAATGGGAGAAGGCGCGGCTTGTCTCATACTTGAGGAGTTGGAGCATGCCAAGGCGCGCGGAGCCCGCATATATGGGGAAATCGCCGGTAGCGGTACGTCTGCCGATGCTTATCATCTCACGGCTTCACATCCAGAGGGTCTCGGCGCCGTCCTCGTGATGAATG
>DCGD01000019.1:0-2600 GCA_002315195.1 Prevotellaceae bacterium UBA1787
GTCACCATCAATGGCATGCTGGACCCCATCAGTCGCTCTGAAGCCATTCAACGCGTGACGGACGGAGACGCCTCGTTGTTGTACATCGCACCGGAAATGCTGCGTTCCTATACGATTGAAAAAATACTGCTCGCACGCCATGTGGTGCGTTTCGTAATTGACGAAGCGCATTGTTTCTCATCATGGGGACAGGATTTCCGGGTGGATTATCTCTATATCGGCAAGTTCATCAGCAAATACCAAAAGAAGAAAAAATGCCATCCCATTCCCGTTTCCTGCTTTACGGCGACGGCGAAGCAAAAGGTGGTGCAGGACATCTGCGACTATTTCAAGCAGACGCTCAATATTGACCTTGAACTCTTTGCTTCCTCGGCCTCAAGAAGCAACCTGCATTATATGGTCATTCATGCCGATACGCACGAAGACAAATATTTAAAACTGCGTTCACTCATCGCGGGATCTTCCTGTCCTGCCATCGTATATGTGTCACGCACCAAACGTGCGCTGGAACTGGCGAAAAAACTGTCACGGGATGGTTTCAAGGCTCTGCCGTTCAACGGAAAAATGCAGGCTGACGAAAAAATTGCCAATCAAAACGCTTTCATGACAGACAAGGTGCGCATCATTGTCGCCACCTCGGCTTTCGGCATGGGAGTGGACAAAAAGGACGTGGGACTCGTGGTTCACTATGACATTTCCAGTTCCTTGGAAGATTATGTACAGGAGTCCGGGCGCGCCGGACGCGACCCTCATCTTCAGGCTCGTTGCTTCGTGCTTTACAGCGACGCCGATCTCGACAAACATTTCATCCTGCTCAACCAGACAAAACTAAGCATCAGCGAGATACAACAGGTTTGGAAAGCCGTCAAGGATATGACAAAGCAGCGTATGCGCACTTGTTGTTCCGCTTTGGAAATCGCAAGAAAAGCGGGATGGGACGACTCGGTTTCCGACATCGAAACGCGCGTGAGAACGGCTCTCGCCGCTTTGGAACAAGCCGGCTACGTGGAAAGGGGCAACAACGTGCCGCATGTTTATGCTACCGGCATATCCGTGAAGAACATGGACGAAGCGCGCAAGCGTATCACGGAGTCTTTGCTCTTTGAAGACAACGAAGTGGAAAAAGCTGTGCGCATCATCAAGTCGCTTATCTCACAAAAGCATATCGCCAAGGCACAAGACGAACAGGCGGAATCGCGCGTGGATTATTTGGCCGACATTCTCGGTTTGAACAAAAGCGAAGTGGTGTCGGTTGTTGAACGCATGCGCCAGGAAGGAATTTTGGCGGACTCAAAGGATATGTCCGCCTTTTTGAACGACTCGGGGGAGTCGGAAACCAAAACGAAACGCCTGCTCGATAGGTTTAGCAAACTGGAACGTTTCATTCTATATCATATCCCCGATGATGCACTGCGCATTTCATGCAAGCAACTGAACGACAACGCACAGAAAGATGGCATCACGTCCTCCACGGAAAAAGACATACGCACGCTGCTCTTTTTTCTGTCAATAAAAAACTATACACGCAAAAAAGAAGATGCGGCACACAACATCGAAGTTACCCGTCAAGCGAATATGGATGATACAATGAAGCGTTTTGAAAAGCGCCTTGAAATTTGTCGGTTTACGGTTGAATGGCTCTTCAAACTCAATACACCCACTACTACGGAAGAAACAAAGCGGATGGTTTTTCAATTCTCTGTCATCGAGTTGCTGAACGACCTGAAAGCCTATGGACAGGATTTGTTTGGCGTCCTGCGGGATGTATGCCTTGAAGATGTGAAAGAAGCGTTGCTCTACCTTTCAAAGATTGATGCCTTGAAACTTGAAGGGGGATTCCTGGTTCTCTACAATGCCATGAGTATCCACCGAATCAAGGACAGCAAGTTACGCTACAAACAGGATGACTACCGATTGCTCAACGAATTCTACAAGCAGAAAATACAGCAGATTCACATTGTTGGCGAATATGCGAATTTGATGGTGCGGGACTATGACGCCGCCTTGCAGTACGTGGGCGATTATTTTCAAATGGACTACAAACGGTTTGTTACAAAGTATTTCAAGGGCGAGCGTCTTAAGCAAATCGAGCGCAACGTCACGCCAGGGAAATACAACAAGTTGTTTGATTCTCTCTCAAAGAAACAGATGGAAATTATCTCCGACAAAAAGTCGCGTTGCATCGTCGTGGCGGCAGGTCCCGGAAGCGGCAAGACGCGGGTTCTGGTTCACAAACTCGCCTCTTTGCTCCTGCTCGAAGACGTAAAGCACGAGCAGTTGCTGATGCTTACCTTCTCTCGCACGGCGGCGATGGAATTCAAGCAACGGTTGATGGAACTCATCGGAAATGCCGCACATTTTGTCGAAATCAAGACTTTCCATTCCTATTGCTTTGACCTGCTTGGCAGAATAGGCAACATCAACGACGCCCATGGCGTGGTCGCGCAAGCCGCCCGAATGATCAAAGACGGAGAGGTGGAGCCAAATCGCATGGCAAAGACTGTCCTTGTCATTGACGAGGCGCAAGACATGAGCGCCGATGAATATGCCTTGGTGCATGCCCTGATGACGGCCAATGAGGAGATGCGCGTGATTGCCGT
>DCGD01000019.1:2700-4755 GCA_002315195.1 Prevotellaceae bacterium UBA1787
CGACCGAGAACTATCGCAGTTCCAAGCATGTCGTGGATTTCGCCAATGCTTTCGCAAGCGGAATAAGCAACAGATTGAAGCATACGCCTATCCTGTCTATGAGTCAAGATGAGGGCTTTGTCAGTATCTGCCAACATGTTTCGCCCTTGATGTTTGAGCCGCTTGTGAAGGATATGCTGGAGCATCGCGGAAATGGTTCCACCTGCGTTTTGACCCAAACCAATGAAGAGGCGGCCATACTTGTCGCCTTGTTGCGCAAGCATGGACTGAACAGCAAACTTATACAAAGCATGAATGGTTTACGGTTCTGGAACTTGGCGGAAGTGCGCATGTTTCTCAAACAGATTGACCAAGAAACGCATACTCCAATCGTCCCCGATGCTGTATGGGAGAAAGCCAAAAACATCACCTTTTCCAAATATGAGGATTCCACAAGCCTGCATTACCTAAAACGATGCATCCAACTCTTTGAAAATACCAACAAATCCAAGTATCTCAACGATTTCAAGGAATATGTCTTTGAATCGTCCGTGGAGGATTTCTGCGACCTTTCAGGAGCTGACATCGTAGTCTCGACCATTCACAAATCCAAGGGACAAGAGTTTGACGATGTCTATATGCTCATCACACATCCCCAACATCTTACCAATGAAATACTACGGTGTTACTATGTTGGTGCGACCCGCGCCAAGCAACGCCTTTTCATCCACACCAACAGCAACATATTCAACCGCATGCCGGCGGATAAGCACCGCGTCTGTCAACAGCAATATGGCTTGCCGGACGAGATTATACTGCAATTGACGCACAAGGATGTCGACCTCGATTTCTTCAAACCGCGCAAGAAGGAAATCCTTGCGCTCAGGGCGGGACAGACCCTACGTTTTTCCGAAAACTATCTCTATGAATGCGCCATGAACATGCCCGTGGGTCATCTGTCCAAAAAGATGCAAGGCGAACTTTGTAACTGGACAAAAAAGAACTACTTTGTAACCTCTGCCACCATAAGATTCATAGTGGCTTGGCGCCCCAACAAAGCACCCAAGGAAGAAAAAGAACATGCCGTGCTGCTCCTGGATTTATGCCTGAACAAAAAAACTTGAATGGAATAGCGGATTGAATTTGGCGCATTTTCAACAATATTGTCCCATCTTTCACATATGTCTTCATTCTTCATCGGCATAGCAACAAATATTGACAAAATTGCCTCATTTTCACTCATTGAATTTATTCTTGTTGTGTAACTTCTTCCATTTCTCAACAAGAATCAACGTTTATTCAAAACCCTATCCCATTGATGCCATCCCTTCTTCCACATCCTATAATCAAGGATGTAGCAATGAACTCGAATTTGGCATTCAACCTCTATGGTATTGGCTGTGGATTTCTATAAAGGCCAACACCGAAAATCATACATATTTGCATCTCAGACCAAGGTTGGAATCAAGTATTGAGGAGAGTATGGAACAAAATTGCGTCATGATTAAAATATCCTTCCATAAGGAGTGATTTTATCGGATAAAATATGTATTTTTGCAGTTCGTGAAACATTTTTGTTGTTGAATGATTTTTTCCTCTATGGAATGTGGAAATCTGAGATGACGAAACATTGGGAAACAATTAGTTATTCAAGACAACATACAAATCACATTCGAAAATAATTGCAGAAAAGGGTAATCGGATCAAATGGTACAAAATTTCTTTAATATAAACTTTGAATTGGATATTCAGAAGATATGGCTTTCTATTGATGAGTGCCTGTGCGGAAACAGAGTGGAATACATCTGTGTAACCGATGGCAATATCATTCAAAAAGCGTATCGGGATGAAACCTACAAGAAAATTGTAACTGGCAGTATGTTTTCCATTTGTGACAGCAGTTGGGTGCCCTTGTACTTGAAATGGCTGTATGGAATGAAAGTCCCACAATACTCAGGAAGCCAGATATTTCACGATTCATTGACAAAGCGGAAATATCGCATGGCTTTTTTGGGTTCAAGACAGGCGGTACTGGAAGCGTTGAAAAATAAGTAACTGCTCAGCACCCCTCATAAA
>DCGD01000054.1:0-6765 GCA_002315195.1 Prevotellaceae bacterium UBA1787
TGTATGCGTTGGTTGCCTTGCTGGGCTATTGGAAGTGGAAAAGTATGATGAAAGAAAACCGTTGAGGAATGAGAATAGATTTGGCTAAGTTTTCTCTTGACGCCGTTGTAGTGGCCGCGGGAGAGTTTCCCGACGTGATGTTGATGAAACATTGGTTGGAACGTACTAAGTTCGTGGTTTGTTGCGACGGTGCAGTCAATCGTCTGCATAAGTTGGGATTTGCACCGAATGTTGTGATAGGCGACGGTGATTCCATATCGGAAGAAATGTCCATGCGTTACAAAGACATCATTGTCAGGATAGCGGAACAGGAAACCAACGACTTGACGAAAGCCGTAAGTTGGCTGAAAGAGAAAGGCAGACGAAACATCGTGGTGTTGGGAGGGACGGGCTATCGTGAGGATCATACATTGGGGAACATCAGTCTTCTGCTCCATTATCTTCAGCAAGGCGTTTTCGCCGTCATGCCCACGAATTACGGCACGTTCATTCCTTGTCATGGCAATGCAAGCATCATGGCAAGGGTGGGTCAGCAACTCTCCATCTTCAACCACGATGCGACACGCATTTTTTCTCAAGATGTCAAATTTCCACTTCCCCGACTCTCTATGCTTTGGCAGGGAACTCTCAATGAAGCGGTGTCAACCGAACTGAGGTTCACGGCGGATGGTTACTATTTGGTTTATCTTGCCGCGGAGTCCAAAGGATAAGCGTTGTAGTTGAACTGGACTCGGTAGGCAAAATCACAGATTTTTTTCGAAACTGTTCAACACCATCCCGAATCAAATCAAGGCCATATAACTTATTGGAAGAAATCATCGATGGTCACCACGTTTTGGAATATGCCGCTGTATGCATTGTAGGCAAGCCCTTCCGTGGTGATGAGAACATTATGGATAACCTGGCGTTTTCTAATCTTCTCCGCAAGGAGATTTTGGCGGAGAATCAATTTGGCGTGGTATGACTTGTTCACCGTGAATACATCGTTGTAGAATTTCATCTCACGCATGTTGACGATATTGTCCTTTCTGACTATCAAAAGGTCAATTTGTCCTCCTTCCGCATTGTCATCGCCCTTGACCACCCATGCCGAATGTTCGGTCAAAACGCCCGAGATGCCGAGTGCCCTCTTTATTTTGTCGGCATGAAGCATGCAAACCTCTTCAAATGCGAAGCCGCGCCAGGAACTGATGCTTGGAGAAACGACATTGTGCATCCAGAATGCCGTGTTCAGTTCGCTGTGTCCCATTACCCATTTCTGATAGAACAGACAGAAAGGGTCGGAAAGTTTGTAGTGTTATGGTTGTTGACAAGGTTGTCCAGCATCCACAAGTTGGCAGAACCGCAGACCACAAGCATGAGGTTGTCGCGATGACAGACCCAACCATTCCAAAAACCCTCAAGAGCGGTAATAAAACCGGATTGGGGTGTGTCAAGCCAAGGTAGTTCATCCATAAACACCACCTGTCGGCTGCCATCATCGATGTTTATCAAGTGCTGACTGAGCAAGAAAAAGGCTTCCATCCATGAAGAAGGGCATTTTGATTTCTCATGCCTTGAAGCAGCAATGAATGATGGAAATGTTTCAGTTGTTCTTTCAATCCCTGGTGTCGGTTTCCTTTGTCAATTGGAGACAGACCTGCATGACGAAAAGTTATGCGTCCTTTCAGTGCTTCATCTATTTTTCTGCAAAATTATAAAAATGCGACTCACAGAAAAATAAAAAAGCATTTAGCGTGTCTGTGAAGAGAAGAAAAGTGGCTATCCTCGCTTTTGGTGCTGATTGTTTCTTTCTCAACGTATGACGAGTTCATTGTTTACCATTCGGCACATGTAGGATTGTATGATGGCCTTCAGTTGGTTTTCCATGTCTTTCTCTGTTTCTACGTTCCGTCCCAAAAGATTGTGGCGCAGTAGTTTGTCTTCTTTGAATTGATAAATGGCGGTGGTGTGGTTGCCGTCAAACTGCAGAAGGTAGTCTCCTTGTACAAATTGGTAGATGCCATTGAGATAATTGACCGCCCACGACTGCTCCGCGGGGGTGTTGAGTAGGTCTTTTCCGAAAGCCACATAACGCTTGTCGTGTCCGAGGAGTGTGAGCAGTGTAGGCATGATGTCAATTTGCTGGGCAATGGCGTCGCTTTGCCCGGGGCTGATTTCTCCCGTTGGGTCATAGATGATGATGGGGCAGCTGAACAGTCCGAGGTCTGTGCCGTATTCGGGATGGTCAAATCCGTTGGTATGGTCGGATGTCAATACAAAGATGGTATGGTCGAACCATGGTTGTCGGGAGGCTGTCTTGAAGAATTTGCCCAACGCCATGTCGGTATAGCGAATGCATTTGTGAATGGGGTTGGAACCTTCTTCAGGGTAAACGTCCTTATACTGCGGCGGCAGTGCGAATGGATGGTGGCTGGAGGCCGTGAATACGGAGGTGAAGAAAGGTCCTTTCATCTCATTCATTTTCAACGCATAGTATTGTAGGAATGGTTCGTCCCAAATTGCCCAGGTACCATCGTAATCCAAGTCACCCTTGAAACGCTTGTCTTGGTTGTATTCTGTTCTTCCGAAATAGTCCGTGAAACCGGTGGCCCTTGCAAAAGCCATGAAACCCATGCTGCCGTTTTCCGCTCCATGGAAAAATGCCGAATAGTAGCCGTTTTTCTTCAGTTCACCTGCCAGTCCGCCAATGTCGTTCATAGAGGATGGGGTCAGGAAAAACGGTTCGACAAACATGGGAATGGAGGAAAGGATGGAGGGCATGCCGTCAATGGATTTCCGACCGTTGCAGTATGATTGGCTGAACGTGAGACTTTTGGCGGCCAGGGTGTCAATGTTGGGCGTAAATCCTTTGTAGGTGTGGTTGTCCAGTTCTTGGTTGAAGAACCCAATGTATTCTTTGCCAAAACTTTCAACAATGAGTACCACGATGTTCTTTTGTGGTTGTTTGGCTAATGTGTTTTGCGTGGTGCAAGGCTTGTGAATGGGTGAGTAGAGGCGCTCACATTCCGCTGGCTTGAAATAGCCGGGGTTGCCGAAAGCCTTGCGTTGTGAAGTGCGGATAAGGGAAAACGGAGTGTTGAGAATCAATGCCGCTTCCTGAGGGTGGCGGACATATTGGTTGGCGTTGCTGATGGTGATGGGGCGCACAGCCTTGGTGAAGCCACCCCGCATACCGCCTATTGAAAGGATGGAATATGCCAGCAAGATGCCGACGTTGGTGAGGTAATACAGTGTGCGTTTTTTCGTGCATTGAAACCATTCTCCATCGTTGTGTTTCTGTTTACGTTGTGTCAGGGGATTTTTGTATAGTTTGTAAAGGGCGAAGAGAAGCAGAATGCCCATCATGCCTAGATACCAATGACGCAGCACCTCAGTGCAAACGATGCCGCTTAGATTGGATTCCCCTGAAAATTCATCGAAAACGGAAAGGGTGGTTCTTCTGCCCGAATATCGGAAATAGACCGCATCCGAAAGGTTGGCGATGATGTTAAAAGCGTTGACGATGAGAAATACCCGTTTCGCCGTAGCCTGCCACCTGAGACCGAATTTGCCGAACTCCTTGTAGTGTAGGGGCAGAAGCATTAACAGTGCAAAGGGAATGTGGGTGTACAGAATGGCGGAAGTGTCAAAAACAAGGGCACCTTTCAGCAGTTCCGGCAGTGACTGGGCCGTAACGGAAGAACGGAAAGCACTGTAATTCTCCAAATAGTATGCCATTCTGCAAAGCGCAAGGCAGCAGTAGGAAAGGAGAAGGTTGCAGACAAACGCAATAGGGTATTTAGTAAGCTGGAACATTGTCGATATATAATGATTTTTATCCTCCAATCAGTTTCATTCTCTAATCATTTGAGCCAATGCCATTCTCGGACATGAATGTTTGGAGGGCGCATCACGTCATATCAGACCGATGCACCCTCCATTTTCAACAATCAAAAACTAACCTCAAAATATGTTTATTGTCAATGAATTAGAAATTCCACAACAAACCGAATGTCAAAGAATTGCTAAAATTGAAACCTAAGCCGTTTGGTCCGAATACATCTTCGCCAATTGCGTCGTCAGCAGTTCTGTATCCGAGGAAACCCATGTGGGCAACGAAACTAACTTTTTCTGTGAGGTTAACCATAACACCCGGTTTCAAGCCAACTTCCCAGCTGTTCTGAGCGCTGCCGCCGTCTTTAACCTTGTAAGAACCAAAACCGAAGCCGCCGTCAACAAACAATTTTACGTTGTCCAATTTCAAGAAGGAATAACGTGCGTAAGGAGCCACCTTGAAAGCATTCACCTTGACACCTTGAGTGTAATTATAGTTATAACCCAACAAAGTTCCAATTGCTAAATTTTCGTCAAGGTTGTAACCAATTTCTGGATTGACACTTACAGTGGTTTGGTTTGCTCCATTTTTCCAGTTACGCCAGAAACCAAGTTCGCCACCGATGTACGTTTGAGCGCTTGCCGTTATTGCCATCAAAGCAACAACCATTGATAAGAATAATTTTTTCATGTTTAAAAAAATTTAAGTTAAACAATATTGCTAATTGCGTTTTGTTATGATGCAAAATTAGCAATATCTTTCAAACAGTAAAAACTCTTGATGAAAAAAAACGAGTTTATTCATTTTTTTTGTCTATTGTTAATAAATTTTTAACAATATATGCGCTGCCGTGATCAATTAGTCGCAATTTGCAAGTCAAAACAGAACCAAAAGGTCTTGTTTTGTTTTTATGTGGATATGTCCCCGGTATGCATTATCAGGATTTATCGTTCACGACGGCTATTCTGTGCGTTTCCTGTCTTTCCGCTTCGTTGTGGTTTTGCGTTGTTGTTCCGCCATCCTCCTCTGCCGCCTTTGCCTTTGCCCATGGTGTTGATGCGGTATTGAAATCCCACCATAAAGTAGTTGCGCAAAGACTCGGTGCGCGTGTCGGTAATGGTCAGGTTGTTGATGCTGCGTTCAATGTTGCTTCTTTGATGGAGCAGGTCATAGATTTGGAAAGTAAGCAATCCCGCCCTGCGCTTAAGGAACCGCCAGCTCATTTGGGCATTCCAAATGGCGATGTTTTTCTGTACGTTGTTGGCATAGCCGTGTCGGCTGGTAAAGTTCATGTTGGTTGAAACTTGCAAGTCAAATGGCAAGTCCGCCTGCAGTCTCAAGTGAGCGGTGTAATTCATCGTTTCTCGTGAATTTGTCTTTTGGATGCTGTTGTTCACCTTATAATAATTGATGCCTCCACCTATGTTGAAGGAGAAGGTCTTGATTCTGTAGCGAAAGGAAATGTTCTGTCTGAAACGAAAGGTGTATGTGTTGTTCTTAAGGGCAAACGGCTGCAGCAAGTCAATGTCTTTGGGTTGAATTTCCTGAAAGTCCACCGTAACTCCCGCCTTCTTCAAATCCTCGGCGGTTAATGGGGTGGAATTGTAGTTTGTCGATTGGTTGTAATCTGCGGAAGTTTCCGTGCTGATGTTGAAGTGTTCCAAGGTGTCCAAAGGGGAATTGAAATTGATGTTTCCCCCCATGCTTCGTCTGCCGTCCACGTTCATCAATTTGGAAATGCGCACTCCGGTTGAGGCTTCCGACAATCTCATGTTGGACGTACTCACGTCTTCGCTGGAATAATTCCAGTTCGTCACCAGGCTGCGGTGCGATTTCTCTCCGTAGAGGTTGAAATTGATGCTGAGGTCATTGACGTAGGATGGCTTGAGCGAGGGATTTCCGTAGCGTACGTTCTGTGGGTTGGTCTTGTCTATCACCTCCTGCAAGTCGTCAATGTTGGGGTCGTTGCTATTCCCTCTATAATTGACATTGAGTGTTGTGCGCTTGGTAAAACGGTATTTGAACTGCAGATTGGGTGACCAGTTCATCAGGTTTTGGGTCACGATGCCTTTGTCCATCTTGGGTCCGAACACATAGTTGACTTCATTGCGGCGGGGATTCAGGCGTGCACCGAAATTCAGGTTCGCCTTCGGTGTCACATACCGCAGATTGGTGTTGATTGTGTGGGAAATGAACGTGTTGGCGGTACAGCTGCTCAACGATGTATCTATGGGAATTTCACTCCAGTCTATCGGGGCGAATTCATCGAACAAAGAGTCGGCTGTTGCGTAGTTGATTTCATGTCCGTAACGGTTGCTGCGGGAATGTCCGTAGTTGTAATGGTAGTTTGTTTGGAAGAATACATATTTGAAAAGCGGTTCATTGTATGACAATCCCAAACTGTAATTCAACCGATGGTTGTCACCGTCGGAAAAGCGATAATAATCACGGTTGCGCTTGGGTTGTTTGAAATATGTCATTTTGTTTCGGGACAGATTATCTGATTTTCCGTCACTGTAGCTGTATGACCCGCTGAAATTCACATGCCTGCCCTTGGCATTCAAACGTCGGTAAAGATTGAAACTGACACTGTTGTTTACATTGTAGGAATTTGAGGCATTTCGGGACGCTTGCTGATTGATGGCGGTGGTGTCCTCGTCCACTTTGCCCGACCAACTGGTTGTCGTAGAGAAACTTTCCGATTCGTTGTCTGTTTTGCCGTAGGAGAAATTCGGGCGCAACTGCAGGGTTGTCAGTGTGTCCGGCTTCCATTCCAACTCGAAATTTGCATTCAGGTCATGGCGTTTGCGGTCGGATTGGCTGTTGCTTTTGCCATAACGGTAGGTACTGTCGTTATACATGGTTTCGGATTGTCGCTCACTGTTCTGTTTGGAGTCGTTATAGCCATAACGCACATTTCCGGAATACTTGTACTTGTCCTTTTTCTC
>DCGD01000054.1:6798-7954 GCA_002315195.1 Prevotellaceae bacterium UBA1787
TGCCAGGTTCAAGCCGATGGATTTCGATGTGGAATTGCCGGGACGGGAAGCGGAGGAGAAATTCATGGCCCCATTGCCTTTCTCTGAAAGTCCCGGATTGTTGACGTTGTTCGTACCCGCCATGATGGAAAAATTCTTGTTTTTCCTAAATCTGTTTATGTTGAAGTTGGCACTGTAGCGATCGTGGTTTCCTAAGGCACCGCTAACAGACCCCACGAGTCCCTTGAACATGTTCGGTCTGATTTCCAAATCGATGACATTGTGTTCCTCTCCATCATCGATGCCTGTTAGTCTTGCCCTGTCGGACTTGCGGTCATACGTCTTGATCCGCTTGATGATGTTGGCAGGTAGGTTCTTGAGAACGGCCTGGGGGTCGTCACCAAAAAACTCCTTGCCGTCCACAAGTATTTTGTTGTATATCTTTCCATTGATTTTTATTTGCCCATCATCGGTAATCTCAGCACCGGGAATGCTCTCGATCAATTCTTCCACCATGGCGCCTTCCGGCACGGCGTAGGCATCGGCATTGTAGGCGACCGTATCGTCAATGACCGTTACCGGCGGCACCATTGCCACCACTACGGCTTCGTTCAGCATGCGGTCGTTCGATGACATTTGTATGACCGGCGCCGTGATGGTGGGACGTGTGGGCGTGATGTTGAAATTGACGAAACCGGGAATATAGCCTATCAAGGAGTATTGCATGATATAACTGCCCATTGGCAGGCCCTTGATGCGATAAATGCCTGCGGAGTCAACGATGCCACCTGTACGGTAGGTGCTGTCGGCGGCATTCAGTATGCGCAAGGTGGCACCGCGGAGTCCTATGCCTTCGGTGTCGGTGATTTTACCTTCAATTTTTCCAATCGTATCTGTTTTTACCGTCTGCTGTGCATAAGAAATACCGTCTGCCATCATGAGCAGAAGTATCATCAACATATATTTGAGTTTTTCGGGCATCTAAAAAAGGTAATTCTATCGTTTTGACTATTAAAGTTGATTGAAGTTTATTTGAACTGTGAAAAAAACTGCATGAAGCGAAAGGAGTGAATGGTCAATATGAACAATTTCAGGCTTCAAGTCGAAGACTGCACTGTTTGTGCTATTTTGACTTGAAACCTGAAAAATGAGTTTTCTTCCTTAATTCCGCAACACT
>DCGD01000053.1:0-8438 GCA_002315195.1 Prevotellaceae bacterium UBA1787
GGTGCCAGTGAAAGCGGTTCAACTTATATACCGCCATGATGTCCAACATACGCTTGATTTCCGTGACGTCGAAGAAATGCCGTGCGCAATCCAGCATGAAGCCCCGGTAGGCGAAAGTTGGCTGATCGTGTATTTTTAGGCAAGGGAGCGCATATTCCGTGACGTTAGTGTCTTTGACTCCCATGCCGATGCAAGCCGGCAACAGTTTCTTGATGGTAACAAAAGCGTAGTAAACACCCGTGGCGGACGTACTTTCAATCTCTATGCCGGCGGAATGGATGGAAAGCGTGTAGCCTTCCTTTTCCCGGGGTGAGGCGGAGGGTTTGGGCAAGATGCGAATTTTGACAGTGCAGTTGTTCTCATCGCCAATGATGGCGGTGCAGTTTGTGGCGACTTTGTTGAAATCGTTAATGAAACATTGGATTTCAGTTGTTACGCTGTCCGGTAAATTATTTCCGCCTATCGTGAAACGGGGCGGCAGAACAAACTGCCCAGGGTTTTCAGTAATTTGCTTGGGCCAAGGTGTCAAATTGACGAAGCCGCTCGCATAGGTGCTGAAAAGGATATTGAGGACTAAAAAAACAAAAAAGCGGAAGTGTCTTCTCATGTAATGAATGTTGAATGATTTTGCAAATATACATATTATCTTTGATAAACTGTCTCGTTTTTGCGGATAAGAACGGGTGGATAAGAAAACGTTAATTTTGTAGCGGTGTCAATGGTAAGAAGTTGTGAGTTTTAAGCAATGGTGTTTGACCTTTGGTGTGTTTCAGTGCCAAAGCCAAAGCTGCAAGTTCAATTTATGCAACACAAGAAAAACAATCAAAAGTGGCGAAAACAACGATGAGTCAATGATGGGTGTAAGAAAAGCATGTAACATTGCAATCAATTTGCAAGAAAAAAGACATTCCATTATGGCAACATTGCAAATTCCGCAAGACGATGAAAAAGAAGACTAACTTTGTACCAAATCATAAAAAATCATATAAAACCAAAATTCGCAACCACATAACAAGAGCGTAAAATGAGAATAATCAAGAAAAAATGAAGAAATAAGCATTAAGATAGCCATGCTTTCCGATATTAATTGTACATTTGCCATATACTACAAAACAAATCATGCAAAACAAAATAGACAATCTTGACTTGCGTATCTTGCAAGTGATATCCAACGATGCGCGTTCGCCTCTTTCCGATGTGGCAGCCAAATGCAATGTCTCAAGAGCCGTAGTCCACCAGCGTATATCCAAGTTGGTGGAAAAAGGCGCCATTTTGGGATCGGGCTACCATGTCAATCCCAAATCCATAGGTTACTCAACCTGCACGTTTGTCGGTATCAATTTGGAACGCGGTTCCATGTACAGAAAAGTGGTGGAATGTCTTAACGAAATACCTGAAGTAGTGGAATGTCACTTTACAACAGGCAATTTCACCATGATGATCAAGTTGTATGCATACGACAATGAGCATTTGATGACGTTGATCAACACTAAGATACAGCAGATACCCGGAGTCATCAGTACGGAAACGCTTATTTCGTTGCATCAAAGCATCACCCGCCAGCTTCCCATTGTATTTTCTGATGAAGATGATCAGGAACAACAAGGCATCCTCTAAAATCAGCGTTTATGAAAAGAAAAAAATCGTTCAAATCAGTCATGATTATAGGTGCTGCAATTTTTTCCATGCTTGTTTCGTGTAAGGGCAACAAGCAAATGGAGCCTGTAGTGCCAAGCAGCGAAACATCGGTGAAAGTGCCTGAGTTCAATGCGGATAGCGCCTATGGAAGCATAGTGGAGCAATGTGCTTTCGGACCTCGGGTGTGTGAAACGGAAGCCCATGAAAAGTGTGGTCAGTATATCATGCGGAAATTTCAGCAGTATGGAATGAAAGTTACACGTCAGGAAGCCGAATTTACACGTTATGACGGTGTGCGCATGAAAGGATACAACATCATTGCGGAAAGCGGTTCTCAGACGGGAGAACGCCTATTGTTAGCCGCCCATTGGGACAGTCGTCCCTGGGCCGACCATGATGTAATTCCGGATAACCACAGGAAACCAGTGGAAGCCGCCAACGACGGAGCAAGCGGAGTGGCGGTCATGCTTGAATTGGCGCGTGTCATTTCGCATGAAAGCCCCAATGTTTCCGTGGATTTTGTTTGTTTCGACGCTGAAGATGCCGGCGCACCCGAATGGGAAGAGGAACAGGTGGGCGATGAGGAAACCTGGTGTCTTGGTTCTCAATATTGGGCGCACAATCCTCACAACACCAATTATAGATATGGCATTCTGCTTGACATGGTGGGTGGGCAAGGCGCTCGCTTCTTTCAGGAAATCTATTCCAAGCGTTATGCCTCCAATCTTGTGGAGCGAGTGTGGGCTGCTGCCAGGGAAGCGGGTTACAGTTCATTTTTCCCCAAGGTGGAAGCAGGATGCGTAATGGACGATCATGTACCCGTCAACCAGATTGCAAAAATTCCGATGATTGACATCATACCATATTATCCAAACGGAACAAGCAGTTTCGGTCCGACTTGGCACACGACACACGACACCCCGGAAAACATCGACCCAGGAACGTTGAAAGCCGTAGGGCAGACGCTTCTTCAATTCATTTATCAAAATCCATAAAAATCAAAACAATGACCATCAACGAAACACAGAACGACATCATAGAAACATTCAGCGAGTTGGACGATTGGATGGACCGTTACCAAATGCTCATTGACATGGGCAACGACCAGCCATCCCTTCCGGAAAAAGAGAAGAACGACAGCAATCTGATTCCAGGTTGCCAAAGCCGCCTTTGGCTGACATGCGAACAAAAAGAGGGAAAACTCCATTTCCGCGCGGAAAGCGACGCGCTCATCGTAAAGGGCATCGTGGCGCTTCTCATCAGTGTACTTGACGGCCATACCCCAGAAGAAATCCTAAACGCGGACTTGTATTTCATCAAGGCAATAGGACTTTCCGAACACCTTTCGCCAACCAGAAGCAACGGATTGGCTTCCATGCTGAAGCAAATGCGGATGTATGCCATCGCCTACCAAGCGAAAGGTTCATGAAAAAAACGTATTCATTCAATTCACATACTATGACAGCATTTCAAGGTTGGTTGGGCATCGCTTTTGTCCTTTTCATTCTTGAACTCTTCATTCCCTCCGGTTTTGCATTGCTATGCTTTGCCGTGGGAGCGTTGGCCGCCACGTTGGCAGCACTGGCGGGAGTTAACATTTATGTGCAACTCGTCGCGTTCACCGTGATTACGCTGCTTTCTTTCATCTTCATTCAACCCTTTCTTATTAGCCATCTCAACAAAAGGAGCAAAGAAAGACCAAAAACCAACGCCGATGCGCTCATCGGGAAGACGGCGCGTGTCATCGAAACCATTCATGGTAAGGCAAAGACCGGAATCGTGGCCATTGACGGCGACCGTTGGCAGGCTTTCAGCGAAAACGGCGACGAAATTAAAGAGGGAGAAATGGTGGAAGTGACAGCCATCAACAGCATCATTCTCACAGTAAGAAAACTTTAAGTACAATACATTCAAAATTTAATCGTTATGAATACACTTATTATTTTAGCCATTATTGCCGTGGCTATCATCATGGTGGTGTCAAAGGGAATAAAGATTATTCCGCAGTCCGAAACACAAGTCATAGAACGTCTTGGACGGTTCGATCGCGTATTGAATCCCGGACTCAACATCATTCTTCCATTCATTGACAAAGCCCGTGAAATTTCCACGCGCATACCTTATCAGACATCAAACGGAAAAGTTTATGCCATCATCAAAACCACCACGAAGATAGACTTGCGTGAACAGGTTTATGATTTTGCCAAGCAGAGCGTTATTACCAAGGATAACGTCGTGACTGAAATCAATGCGCTTCTCTATTTCCAAATCATGGATCCCGTGAAGGCGGTTTATGAAATAGACAATCTTCCCAACGCCATCGAAAAACTGACGCAAACCACCTTGAGAAACGTTGTTGGAGAACTGGAATTGGACGAGTCGTTGACATCGCGCGACATAATCAATACCAAGTTGCGTATTGTGTTGGATGAAGCCACCAACAAGTGGGGTGTCAAAGTCAATCGCGTGGAATTGCAGGACATCACGCCTCCCGATTCAGTACGCAGGGCAATGGAACAGCAGATGCAGGCGGAGCGTTCCCGCCGCGCGGAAATTCTGCGTGCGGAGGGAGAAAAGCAATCGCAGATCCTTCAGTCCGAAGGAGAGAAACAGTCCCTCATCAACCAGGCGGAGGCCGATAAGCAATCCAAGATACTCAAGGCTGAAGGCGAAGCACGTGCAAAGATACTTCAGGCTGAAGCCGAAGCGGCCGCCATTCTCAAGGTGTCGCAAGCCGTCGCACAGAGCAAAACTGACCCTGCCGCCTATCTTTTGGCGACCAAATACATTTCGACGCTCAAGGAAATGGTCAATGGCAAGGATACCAAGACCGTCTATCTGCCATACGAAGCCACGGGTATTCTCGGTAGTTTGGGTAGCATAAAAGGTATTTTCAAGGAATAACCAAATCCTCAGAAAGATAAAAGCATCAAGCCCTTGGACCAAAGAGGTTGCAAGGGCTTGATGCGTAGAAATGCCGGAAGATTGGTAGAGCGCCCACGCGCTGTTCCATCCATTTTCATCCTGTCATTTGGCGAACAATCCCTTGCCACGATATGAGACACGATCCGATGCCTTGCGGTTTTATGGTGGTTACTTACCAAAACAACAACTCAAAAATGTGGAATTGTGAAATAAATGCAAATAAGATATGCTTTATTAAACATTCAGGAACGTCAACAGGTCATATTGGCAGGAACATCAAATGTTGAACAATTAAAACATAACAGTTATGAGAACCTATCGTTACATTGGCGTTTTATTTCTCTTCATTTTCGGAGTATGCCACAGCCATGCACAATGGATAAGCCCCTCGCAGTATCAGGAAGTCCTTGGACAGGGGATAGATGTGGATTGGTGGTCGGAAGGTACCGATTATTCCAATTGCAATTGGGATCAGGCCATATCTGATTTCAACGATGCCGGAATACGTCACATTCGCATCACGCTCCACAACGACATAATGCATCCGTCGGATTTCAACATTCTCGACCGCCAGATCGACGCTTGCATCCGTCACGGCATATCCCCCATTATCGCCTATCGCCCTACTTTTGCGTTTTCGGGAACGCCTTTGAACTATCGCCGTCACCTTACCGATTGGTGGAGGTCCGTGGCACTTCATTATCGCGGACATTCGGCAAGGCTTTCGTTTGACTTGCTCTTTGAGCCGGACATGACGATGTTTGGAAATTATGAGGATTTGAACATATTCTATGAAGATTGCGTCGCAGCCATTCGTGTCAGCAATCCTTGCCGTATTCTCTTCATTGCACCATCCCATAGCAGCGACCCCATGTATCTGAGACATCTACGTCTTCCTTCCCGTCATAATGGTTATCTTATGGCAGAGTGGCACTTTTTTGCAAGGGGAGAATACGGTCAGGCTTGGATTGGTTGGAGAAACGACAGGGCTGCGCAAAGTCGTTGGATAAACGAACGCATTCAGGCGGCTCTCAGCTGGCAGCGCGCTACGGGTGTTTACACCTGGGTTGGAGGTTGGATGCCTGCATCCTATTTCGATGGTGGAATGAGCAGTATCGGGGATGCTTATACGTCTTTCATGTGTGAAGCGCTTGCTGTGGCGCACATTCCGTTTGCCGTTCACGGCATCGCGCGCTATTACAATTACGGCAGTAGAAATTGGCAAATGCACGAACATGCTCCCATGCGCACCATCTTTCCCCATGGTAACTTTGCCCGCAGTGGGCGTCCAGTCGCAACACCTGAGTCTTCCCGCGGTGGTTTCAGAATAGGAGGACATAGTTTCGCCCGCGATGGGCGGGGTCCTGAAGGAATGGGACGTGACAATTCCTATAATCGCCAAGGCACTCCAGGATTTCACATCGGCAGCGGTCCGTCTTCTTCAGGTACCAACCGAAGCAATTTTGCAAGGGACAACCGGCAGAATGGAGCATACAATGGAGGAACGCCTTCCCAAAGTTCATCTTATTCAAGTACCGGCAGAAACAATTTTGCAAGGGGCAATCGGCAGAATGGAACATACAATGGTGGTTCTGACGGAAACCAACAGCCGACGAACATTCAGGACAGCAATAGAAATTCAAGCGGAGGCAATGTGGGCGGCGGTTCACGGGTAAACTCAGAGGACAGGAGGCAAGATGCGAGGTCGAATGGAAGTTTCACCCGAAATCGTGAGCGGAACAACGTTTCCAATACCGGTTCTTCATCAAGAAGCAATTCCATGCAGGAACGTACAGAAAGCCGTCAGCAACGCAACGCGTCTTCAAGTCAGGGACGCACGAGCCAATCACAAAACAACGCTTCTGATTCACCATCACCATCCAGACGCGGAGGAGGTGGTGTAAGAAGGTAAGGCTTCACATGCGCATGGCAGGTTCTGCAAACAACAGGTCGAAGTTGCTTGCAGAACCTGCTTTCCGTATGGTAGTTCCAATTGTTCCCATGATTGTCGGGCCATTTTGCAAAATGAAAAACAAGTGGCAATAATGCACTATGATGCTATAAGTGTCGTTCTCTCGGCGTGAGTCTTATTGTTGTTAAGGCCTTGGGATATTTTAATCAAAACATGAGTATAATTCCAGATTAAGTACTATCTTTGCTATGGATAAACCATCTGTTCATTCATGAAGTTTCAGTATGCATCGTTTGCCATGTTTTACTATGCTTTTTTTCGATTTAGGATGGTTACCCACAGTTATAGTATAATGAAGATGTACATAGAAGCCGTTCTTCCCCTGCCTGTTGGAGATACTTTTACATACGCCGTACCATCGGCAATGGAGTCTCAAATTGTTCTTGGTGTCCGTGTTGTGGTGCCTTTTAGGACGAAGCAGTATTCCGCTATCGTCATGGAGATACGGTCTGAGCGGATAATGGTTGAATATGAGATAAAGGAGATATTGTATGTATTGGATGAGAAACCCATACTTACGCCTGTGCAGTTGGAGTTGTGGAAATGGATGGCGTTCTATTACATGTGTCCGAAGGGGGATGTCTGCAAGGCCGCCTTACCCGTGGGTCTCAAGTTGTCAAGTGAGTCTGAAGTGGTCATCAACGAAGATTTCAGTGAGTGGTCAACCCTTTCAGCCGAGGAATTGCAGATAGTGCAACTTGTTCCGGACAAGAAATACGCCACCGTAAAACAGTTGCAGCACGGACTGAAGGAACAGCGAATGCTCTCCGCCGTCCGCAACCTCATCAACAAGAAAGTGTTGTGTGTCAAGGAAACCATTGACAGCCGTTTCAAACCTCGTACGGAGTTGCACGTGCGACTCGTTTCACGCTATCTCACAAGGGAGGCTCTGGGGCAATTGGAAAAAGAATTGGAGAAGACACCGAAACGGTTGCAGCTTCTGCAAAAGTATGTAGAACTGTCGGGGGTGTCTGCCGCCTTGTCGCTGCAGAATCCTTCGTTGGTGAAAGAGGTGAGCAAGGTGGAGCTGTTGGAAACCTCGGGCGTTTCATCCGCCATCCTGGCTTCTATGCGTAGCAAGGGCATTCTTGATGTCTATCCTCTTGAGGTGGGTAGATTGAATGTGAAAGAGGTAAAAACGTGTCCGCAAATGCCTTTGAGCGAGGCGCAGCAGACGGCATATCAAGGAATATGCGACAGTTTTTCATCAAAATCCGTATGTTTGCTTCATGGTGTCACTTCGAGCGGAAAAACAGAAGTCTATATACGGCTTATCCGCGATCAGTTGGAACGTGGGCGCCAAGTCCTCTACCTTCTCCCGGAGATAGCCCTCACCACTCAGATGACCACCCGTTTGCGCCGCATCTTCGGCAACGAGATGGGTGTGTATCATTCCAAGTTTCCCGACAACGAGCGCGTGGAGGTGTGGAAGAAGCAGTGTTCGGGAAATCCTTACAACTTGATTGTAGGTGTGCGTTCATCGCTGTTCCTGCCTTTTGAACGGTTGGGATTGGTCATTGTGGATGAGGAACATGAAACGTCTTACAAGCAACAAGAACCGGCACCTCGATACAATGCCCGCGATACCGCCATCGTGTTGGCGTCGTTGTCCAAGGCGAACGTCCTTTTGGGCACGGCCACCCCGAGTTTCGAGACGTACCACAATGTGCAGAAAGGAAAGTATGGGCTGGTTGAATTGCGACATCGCTATGGTGATGTCCAGCTTCCCCACATCGAAGTGGTGAACGTGAAGGAACTCATGCGCACGAAGCAGATGCAGCCGCCTTTCTCTCCTCGTTTGGAGGAAGAGATTCGTCTTGCCCTTGGACGAAATGAGCAGGTGATTTTGTTTCAGAATCGCCGAGGTTATGCGCCCATAGTCGAGTGCGCTGCTTGTGGTTGG
>DCGD01000053.1:8449-10035 GCA_002315195.1 Prevotellaceae bacterium UBA1787
GGTTGGACCCCTACCTGCAACGCTTGCGACGTGAGTCTTACCTATCACCAGGAAACGCATCAGATGGTATGTCATTACTGTGGGCGCAGTTATGCTCAGCCGGCAGTTTGCCCTTCCTGTGGTTCAAGGGACCTGCGTCCTTTGGGTTATGGAACGGAGAAGATAGAAGAGGAAGTCCTCAAGCGTTTTCCCGGTTCGCGCACAGCCCGGCTGGATCTTGACACGACGCGCAGCCGTTCCGCATTTGAAAAGACGATAGAGGATTTCGCCAGAGGCAAAACGGACATTTTGATTGGGACGCAGATGGTGTCCAAGGGGTTGGATTTCAACAATGTTCGCGTAGTAGGCATATTGGATGCCGACACGATGTTGTCACAACCCGATTTCCGTTGTTATGAACGCAGTTTCCAAATGATGTCACAAGTGGCGGGCCGCGCGGGGAGACGCGGAAAGCGGGGATTGGTAATCCTACAGACGAAACACGCGGACTACCATGTAATAGCGCAGATAGTGAACAACGACTATGCGGCGATGTATGAGGAGCAGATAGCGGAACGTATGAAATTTCATTATCCTCCGTTCAACCGTTTTATCTATGTATATCTGAAGCATCGTGATGAACACGTTGTGGCTGAGGCAGCCAAAATGCTGGGCAATATGTGCCGTCAGTGCTTTGGCGACAGGATTCTCGGTCCCGACAAACCCATCATAGGGCGAATACAATCAATGTATATCCGAAAAATCATTTTAAAGGCCGAACAAGAGTTGTCTTCGCGCAAGGTTCGTGAAGCGCTTCTCCAAATGGTCCGTACAGTCGAAACCATGCCCAACCATTCAGCCTTGCAGATATATTTCGATGTGGACCCCTTGGGATGAAATTGCAAAGTTCTCCCGGAACTTCAGTTGCACAAATCATTGAATCAATGAACAATTGGGTAACTTTACAAATCAAACAATGCCTCAAGTTTCGTTGCCTTTGCTTCTTTTTTTGTAAATTAGGCTTTGCCGTCTTTTCAATATAAAGCGGAATCCACTTCTGTCAAAGGAATTCTAAACTTTTAGTGCGTCACACATTCGCATGCATAAAAATCAAAGACTATTCCATGTGCTGTCATAAGGTGACGCTGCATGCGTGCCGGAGAAGCTGGTCAGAGAAGGAAAGTAACAACGTCAGCGCGGATGGGGACAACGTCGTTCAGGAACACTTACGGCTATATTCGGATATTATGCTTTTATTGTTGTTCAAGTATGGGGTCGTGGTACTGCGTTTGTAGTTTCTTGAGTTCCCCTAAGAGTTCCTCGGTGATTTTCTCAGTTCCCTTGGTGCCATAAATGTTGTGCATCTCCGCAGGGTCTTCCGCAAGGTCATACAGTTCCCATGCGTCGATGGGAGCCTTGGCGTCAGGTTCAGGATAGAAATGAATGAGTTTGTAGCGTTCCGTCATGACGCCGTAGTGTCTGCGCACGTTGTGTTCCGCGGGAAATTCATAGTAATGATAGTAGAGCGACTTTCGCCAGTCTGATGGATGTTTCCCTTGGAGCAAAGGAAGCAGGCTCACGCCGTCCATGTCGTCGGGCACGGGTGT
>DCGD01000053.1:10091-10219 GCA_002315195.1 Prevotellaceae bacterium UBA1787
AAGTAGGGGCATAGTCGATGTTCTGTACCATTTCATGTATTTCTCCCCGTGTATCAAATTGCTTTGGAAGCCTCATGATGAGCGGTGTCGAGAAACTTTCCCTGTACATGAAACGCTTGTCGAACCAT
>DCGD01000148.1:0-4280 GCA_002315195.1 Prevotellaceae bacterium UBA1787
GCCATCCGACAAAGCAAGGTGAACACCCTTAAATATCACAGTTGGAGCCACCTCTTCATGCTGGGCTACGTCAAATACTTTCAACTCCTCAAAAACAAATAGTCTATGTTCCGACATCTTTTAATATGCTTCTCCGCATGGTTTCTCTGTTCCTGCGTTACAGAAGACGAATACAGAAACTCCCCCTCGGGAAACCTCAACGCCCTGTGGCAGATTATAGACGAACACTATTGTTTCTTCAAGGAAAAAAATGACAGTTTCGGACTTGACTGGGATGAAGTACACACCCGTTACAATAAGATGCTCGCGCCCTACATGACTACAGATGAACTGTTCGACGTATGCAACCGCATGTTGCAGGAACTCCGCGACGGGCACGTCAATCTCTATTCATCGTTCAACATCGGCAGAAACTGGGACTGGTACGAGAATTTCCCCACCAATTTCAGCGACAGCATCCAACGCATCTATCTCAAGAACGACTACAGTATCGCTGCCGGCATGAAATACCGCTTGTTGGAAGACAACATCGCCTACATCTATTGTGGTTCCTTTGAAAATGCAATGGGCAGCAGCGCCCTCAGCGCGCTTTTCAGTCGCATCGCCTTGGCCAACGGCCTCATTCTTGACATACGCAACAACGGCGGTGGCATGCTCACATCGGCACAAGCCCTGGCGGAATGTTTCATCAACCAGGAAACAACAGGCGGATACATGGCACACAAGACAGGAAAAGGGCATGACGACATATCCACACCGGAACCCATCAAACTGCAACCGACCGAAGGGATGAGATGGCAGAAAAAAGTCGCCGTGCTGACCAACCGAAGATCATACAGTGCCGCCAATACTTTTGCCATGTTCATGAAAAGCAATCCAAACGCTACGCTCATAGGTGACAAAACGGGAGGCGGAGGCGGGATGCCTTTCAGTTCGGAATTGCCCATTGGCTGGTCCGTACGCTTCTCCGCCTGTCCCATGTACGACGTGAATTTGAACAGCATTGAACAAGGCATACAACCGGACATCGCAGTGAACATGCTTTCAGAAGATGTGCTGAAAGGCAAGGACACCATCATAGAAACAGCCCGAGAATACCTCAAGAAACAATAAGATATGGTAACACAGAAAGACGTAGTTTCACAGAAAACACCAAGTTAACTTAAAAAAGAAAAGTTTTTCAACTCAATTCGCCCATATTATTGTTATTTCCATTAACTTTGCACTGAATTAAGCGCTTGTGGCGGAATTGGCAGACGCGCTAGACTTAGGATCTAGTATCTCACGATGTGCAGGTTCGATTCCTGTCAGGCGCACAAAAATGGCTCAACTTTCTTGCACAGAAAAGTTGAGCCATTGTTAAATTTTGGGTTAAGACCCTTTTTATCCTATGATAATCTTACAAGTCAAATCTGTAACCAAGAGAGAGCATAACACCGGAAACCTTTGGAGTACCATCACCATCATAGAGTTTCGTCAAAGGCAGATTGTATCGAATACCAAGTACTACCGGTGTATTGAACGTCCAAGTTAAACCCACGGGAAGAGACAATTGGAAAGAATTTGTACCTTCCAAATCGTTGTCACCACACTTTGCGCTTACTTTGAAACCAGGTTGTACACCCGCCTCTATGCCAAAGTGTTCCCCGAAAGAAAACTGAGCAAGTACGGGGATGTCAATAAAACCAAGTTTTGTTGTCATGTCAATACCGTTAATTTTTTTGTCTGAACTCATATAATAATCAAAGTTCACACCTGCTGCAACACCGAACAACTCACTAACCTGATATTTCAACTCAGCGCCGACAGCATAAGACAAATTACTACTTGCCTCTTCATTAACTATCTGACTGCCCTGTTGTGTTCCAACGATTACGTCACTAAAAATTGAGGCTCCTGCACCGACGCGCGGCATGATGGAGAATGTACCTGCCGCCTGTTTTTGAGCGCTTGCTGTCAAAGCGGCCAACGCAATAACTGCGAAAATCAATAACTTTTTCATTTAACTACAATTTATAAATTGAACATAATAAAACTTTATCTATTTTCAGGTAGATACAAGATGATTGGAACTATGACTATTTTGCAGTAACGGAGACGTTTTTATTCTTTTTTTGGATGTAACCAAGAAACGATTGAAGTTCTGAAACATAAACATCTTTATGATATGTGAACTCTGAAATATCGTTTCCTTGCAAATAATAAAACATCATGACATCCAACAGTGAATCATTGGGATGATTGCCTTTTGCAGAATAGTCATAATTAACGAAAGTAACAACTTGTCCTTTGGGAACAGAGAATTCCTTTTTATACAACTTAAAAGACTTGACGGGTTTACTCATTCCTATTCCTTTAATTAAATTCTGCTTGCAAGGCGCCGTGGCAGTGTCCGCTACTGTCATGTCGCCAATTTTGACGGTTGTTTCGCTTCCATTCACGGAGAACTTGTAATTTTGGTTAATGAACAACAACTGGCTGTCGGTGGCTGCGGTGTAAAAAGTCACTTTAACCGAAGTTTCGTCTTTCTTTGGCTGCTGACCTCCTTCATCATCATCCTTTGAACAAGATAGCATAATACAACTCACTGCTGATACAATGAATACTGCTAAGACTGAAAGAAATGCTTTTTTCATAATCTTTATATTTTAAACTATAATTATTATCTATGTGTGGAGAATTACTACGCAAAGATAATGCTTATTGATAAATTATCAAAAAAAAGTGAAAAAAATGTCATTGGTCACATTTAGTGATGCAACTACCAATAATCCATTATTTCTTGAGTCCACTATAAAAAGTATATTTTGTAAAAAATAAGTATTGATAATCAATATGTTACAAATCAAAAATCAAAAAAATCAACTTTTTCAAGGAGACTCTTTCGTGCATTTTTTTACTGTGTTTCATGACGTCTCAAACAACATAGATGAACAAAGTCGACTTGAACATTCATACTTTGCACGATTAACATTTGAGCCCGCTATAACATATTTTCTGTAAAAAAATAATCATTGATAATCAATATGTTACAAATCAAAAATTTAGACTTTCCCAAGGAGACACATTGATTAATACGAAACGACATCTTCACTTACGCGTCTTTCCATACGCCACTTCTTCTTCAGCCACCATACTTGCCGCCTCTTCACTTTCATATTCCGGCCTTTGGTACATGCCAATGAACAGGCGATTGAGTTGAACCAACAAGGCGTTCAATGTTTGGTGCCTTACAGAAGATTTCAACTGACATTCCCAAATGATGACACAGTTCCATCCCATTTCCAGCAACCGCTGACACACTTCGGCGTCACGCTTCCTGTTTCGCTCTATTTTCGCCTGCCAAAAGTCCGTATGTGTTTTTGGCATGACATAGGATTTACAACCTTCATGCCCATGCCAAAAACACCCATTCACAAAGATGCACGTTCTGTATTTTTTCAACACGATGTCCGGCTTCCCCGGCAGCCGAGGATAGTTGAGCCTATAACGATAGCCTTGACTCCACAAGAACTTGCGGACAATGATTTCAGGTTTCGTATTCGCGCCGCGAATGGCGGACATGACCTTATGGCGCTGCTCCTTGGATAGTGTGTCAGTCATCCAACAAATTACCACCGATTGACCTTATGCCCGAAAAAAGCATAATATACCATATACACAAAGCCTGGTATCAGAATCCAATAGGCGGTATGCAAGGAGCCTGTAGCATCCGCTATGGAGGCGTAAATCAACGGGAATATGGCACTCGCGCACAACATCATCACCATAATGGCTGAGCCCAAATTGGTCCATTTACCCAAATCGTGTATGGCCAACGGCCATATTCCGGCATAGATGACGGAGTTTGGAATGCCCATCAAAACAAGGCACCAAATGGAATGACGCGGTTCGAGCAGCATCACGAGAATGGAAAGAACAAGTCCGAGCATGGTGCATATCTTGAGTGTCTGTTGCTGACTCAAATGTTTGGGTATCAGCATTACGCCGAAGAAATAGCCTATCATGGTGCAAGTCAGCGTAAGCGAGGGAAACAACGTGACGTTTTGTACTTCTGCACTTTTGGCGTAACCAATGATGGTATTGATGCTGAGTGCCTGAGTTCCCAAATGGCAAAACAGTGCCATGCAGCCAAGTACCAAATATGGGTACGAAAAAAGAGACTTGCGCCCTTCTCCACCAGCTTCGCCCTTGTGTTTCGAAGGGTTGATGTCCTGAATGGATGACTTGTAGAATACCACGCCAAAAATCAACAGCAAAACGCCAAGTACAATGTAAGG
>DCGD01000148.1:4296-8267 GCA_002315195.1 Prevotellaceae bacterium UBA1787
ACACCGCCCAACAAATCACCCAACGCCGCGTCTTTTGCAGCGTCCGTCAATTGACCACTTTCAATCAATGACATTTTTTCCTTTTGGGGAGCGATTACCAAGGCGGAGAAAATGATGGGGGCCAATATCCCCGCCAATTTGTTGCAAATGCCCACGATGCTGATACGTTTCGCCGCACTTTCAATGGGGCCTATGATGGTGACAAAAGGATTTGCCACCGTCTGCAGGATTGCCAGGGCGGTGCCCATCGTAAACAGACCGACCAAGAAAAGATTGTAGGTGCGCAAGGCGGCCGCGGGGACGAAAATAAACGCGCCGACAGCCAAAATCCACAAACCTATCATCGCTCCCTTCTTGTAGCCGGTGCGACTCAACAGACAGGAAGCAGGTATGGTCATCACAAGATAAGCGATGTAGAATGCAAACTGCGCGAGATAGCCCTGTACCTCGCTTTTCAGTTCACATGCCACTTTAAAATAAGGAACAAGTATGGAATTGACCCATGACACAAGTCCAAATACGAAAAAGAGACAACTGAGCATCACGAGCGATGCCACCTGCCCTGACATTCTCTTACCTGTCATCTCTATAGATATTTCTTCGGTGACCAATCTGGTTCATACTTGCGCGCCCAATACTGTTTCGCCTCGGAACAGGACAATATCTTGCCCGTCTTGGGGTCAATGGACAATGACTTGCCCAAACGCTGCGCAATGTTGCCATACTGCACATACTGCGTACTCATGCAGGCTTCCTTCAATGGGTCGTTGACGGCCACACCCGTCCGGATGGCATCCACCCAATTCTGAAAATGAATAATGTCCAAATTGGCGGAAGGATTGAAACGGTCGCCCTCCTTGAACGACATGGCGGAGTCCACCTGTTTGATGATGTTGTCCCGACCATCCCTTATGACATAATCGTTGCCCCCGCTAATGGAGAGCGTCTTGCCATTTTCACCGAAAAACGTAACACCGCTGCTGGCGCCATTGACCTTCGACGGGTCACAACTGCGTCCCTCCCATGAGAATGACGCTTTGTCGCCAAACTGAAATGTTAAGAGTTGAGTATCGGGCGTTTCCCAATCATCATCGCGAAAACGATACCTTCCTCCAACTGAAGTAACGAGCGAGGGATATTCATCAAGCCGCATTCCCCAACGCACAAGGTCGACAAAATGGGTGCCGTTGTTGAGCGCTTCGCCCGTGCCCCAATGCCAGTGCCAATGCCAATTGTAATGTATGAGATTGTCCTTAAACTGTGGACCTCGCGGGGCGGGACCCTGCCAAAAATCCCAGTTGAGGTTTTCAGGAACGGGTACGACTTTGCCTTTTCCGATAGACTTGCGGTCGGTGGCATACCACGACTTGCCATAGAGTACCTCTCCAATCACGCCATTGCGCAACTCCTGCATGGCCTGCTGCAAGGCGGGGTAGGAACGACGCTGCATGCCCACTTGCACCACCTTGCCGTATTTCCGCTCCGCCTTAAGTAGCATTTCGTTTTCTTCGGGGCAATATGACGTGGGTTTTTCGAGATAAACGTGCTTGCCTGCATTGAGTGCCATGATGGCAGCCGTGGCATGCCAATGGTCGGGAGTTGCAACAACGATGGCTTCCAAATCATTGCGCTTCACCATCTGTCGTATATCCTGTTCACCTGCCGGGCGGGGCTTTCCCGCCTTCTCAACCCAATCTTGACAATTTTCCAAAGCCTTTCGATCACAATCGCAAAGACACACAATGTCAATGGTGTCCATGGTCGCCATGGTCCCCGCTATGGCGCGCCCCCGACTGTTTACGCCTATGATGCCTACCTTCAATTTTTCCACGCCCGAATCGGCAGATGCTTTACCTCTCATCGCCGACTTGCCCGAAAGTGTATGGATGGACAACGCAGCACCAGCCATTGCCATCTTCTTAATAAAATCTCTTCTTGTTGACTCCATATTTTGTTTATTTCTTTAACTGATTTTGTTTGAGCAATTTCAGACAACACCACTTCAAAAGCATGAAAAGCAGTCTTGCGGTCCAAAGTACTGCATATATTACAAGGGCGAAAAATATTACGAAACCAATGGTACTGTACAATTCCGTCAATGGACGTAAATAAGCCACGATGGCATAAATGTTGCAGCCGTACGACGCAACCATGCACGCCAGGAATATCCACAGTTCTCGCTTGATGCTCTTTTTCTTTATTACTATGTCATTCATAACCTAAAAGTGCATATAAGGGATTTTGTATTCATCAGGATAAGTTACCACGCGATGTTCGTCCATTGCCTGGTTCGCCAACAGACACAAAGTGGTAGCGCAATAGGCTTCCTCCACCACGTTCTTTGCTTTCTCACCCGTGATACACGACTGACAGAAAGCGGAAAGAATGTCCAACGAGCCATCATTTTCAGCGCCAATCATGCTCTGTCCGCCATTGACGCTGAAACTGTTGTTGCCGAGGAAGGAATGTGGCACATATTCGCTTTGGGTTTCCGATTTCCAAGACGGCCCCGCCGTGGGGATGGAGGAGAATACACCCGTCTTGATTTCATCGAGCAAACGGCGCATGCCGGGAATTTGGTTGTCGTCTTCAAGATAATAAATGCCCTTCGCCAAGTTCGCCGTTCCTTTCTGTCCCAGTACCTGGTCTTCCATTCCGTTGAATTTGTTGGAAATAAGCGTCTGGTAATTGATGAGCCGACCATCGGAAAAACGATAGACCACACTGCAACTGTCGTTCACTTCACGACCATCCTTCCAATAGATAATGTCACCGAAACCACTGACTTCAACGGGCATTTTTCCCGTAATCAACGTACACACTTCCAGCTGGTGAGAACCCAGTTCCGTCATTAAGCCTCCTGAAGACTCCTTGTAGAGGCGCCAGTTGATGAGACGTTCCAATTCGGGCGAAGGAACGGGACGGCGCCAATCCGCATTCCTGAACCAATAAGGACGCATGCCCACCACGTCGCCGATGAGCCCCGACTTGATCATTTGGAAACCACGGATATATTTCTCATCATACATTCGCTGCATGCAGAAATAGAGTGCTTTGTCCTGAGCGTTGTAAGCATCATAAACCTTCTTACATTCGTCCATTGTCAACGCCATGGCCTTCTCACAGAACACATGCTTGCCGGCAGCGAGGGCATCTAAAGTCACCTGTGCATGCAACCCCAAGGGCACTGCGACGATGACACCGTCAATTTCTTTGCTTTCAAGCATTTTTCGATAGTCTTCATACGTCTTTGCCTCCGGGAACATGGTCTTGGCTGCGTCGAGATTGGTTTTATAGATGTCACATAACGCCACAAGGGAGGCATGCTTGATGTTCTTGATATTCACAAGATGGTATTGTCCGCGTGATCCGCAACCTATGAGCGCAATTCTTGCCTTGCGTTCCTTGGAAACCTCTTCAAGTTTTTCAGGTGTACATGATGACAGCCAAGGGGTCATTGACAACAGCATCGTGCCCCCTGTAATATATCCAAGTTCCTTGATGAACTTTCTAAGCCCAAGAGATACTTTTTCCTCTTCCATTTTATAATGAGTTGATACGATTACAATAGATTTTTGCCACTATCTGAATCCACATACAAAGTAGCCGCCTTATGCCGCCGCAGAACCGTCGCGGGGCACTTTTCCGTAACCGGTCCCTTGCAGGTGGCTGTCACCGCCTTTGTTTTCGTTGCGGCGGGCACTACACAAAACAAACGGTCGGCACGCATCAACTGGGAACACGTAAGCGTCAGGGCATACAATGGCACTTCGTCCAATGTGGCGAAACAGCCATCATGCACCTGTTGGTTGCGACATTCCAAGTCCAAATCCACTTTCTTGATTCGCTTGTCATCGTTGAAAGCGGCTACATGCGGATCGTTGAAAGCGATATGACCGTTTTCTCCAATACCCATGAACACGATGTCCACATGATGTTCCGCCAACACTTTGTCGTAGCGTTGGATGGTG
>DCGD01000148.1:8280-15517 GCA_002315195.1 Prevotellaceae bacterium UBA1787
GTGCCGATGGTGGCTTCTGCATCGGCACAAGTACCGATGTATTCCACTGAGCCAAACGGCACCTTGTCGAAAATCGCGCGCCTCAGGAAATTGCCGAAACCAGCGGGATGCTCGGGGGGCAACCCCACATACTCATCCATGTGGAGCGCATGCACCCGTTTCCAGTCTATACCTTCGGCATTGGCGACGGTTTCCAAAAACTCGTTTTGCGAAGGTGCCGCGGCGAACACGATATATACGCTCTCCTGCTTTGACAACAAATTTCTCAAGTAGTCGATGGCCTCTCTGCCAGCCTCTTCTCCCATTGACTTCCGCGAGTCATATACCTTGACATCAAGGTTGTCTATTTTGAATTCTTTCTTTAACATTTGTAAATGGTTTTTCCTTTTATTATTGTTCTCTTTATGTGTATGTCTTCGTCAAAGACAACGATGTCCGCATCTTTTCCCACTTCGATAGAACCTTTTTCTCCGTGTATCTTCATGAAACGGGCCGGATTAATGGTCATCATCTTCACCGCCTCTTCAAGGCTCACCCCTCCTTGTTTCATGATGGTGCGCACAAGACGGTCGGTGGTGGCTACGCTGCCGGCGAAACAGGTTCTGTCCGGCATTTTGGCTACGCCATCCTCTACTATCACTTCCTGGCCATCCTGGATGCTTCCAAGAATGCTCGGCCCCTCCGGCATGCCGGCCGCCCTGATGGAGTCGGTAACGAGTGCTATCCTATCCGTTCCTTTCAATTTGATGACAAGATGCAACAACGACGAAGGCACATGGATGCCATCGGCTATCAATTCAATGCTCATGCCATCCTGATAATAGCCATATTCCAAGACGCCCGCGATGCGGTAACCTTGCTTACGGGTTATGGTACTCATGCAGGAGAAAAAATGCGTCATGTGGGACGCACCCGACTTGTAAGCGGCATCGCATTGCTCGAAAGTGGCTGAAGTATGGCCTATGGATGCCAAAATGCCATGTTTCTTTATATCGGCCGCAAACTGAGGCGTTCCTTCCAACTCAGGAGCAAAACTCCACCGTTTCAAAATACCCTTTCCCTTCTCCAGTATCAAGTTGTAGTCTTCGGGGGTAGGACAACGCAGATAGCGGGGATCCTGCGCCCCGGCCTGGCCGGGGCTGAAATATGGCCCCTCAAGATGCATTCCTCCCAACTGCGCCCCATTTTTGTTTGCCTTGACGGCCTCACGATAGACTTCAAACGATTGAAACAGGGCTTCGTTGGTGCTGGTCAAAGTAGTTGGGTAGAGCAAAGTGGTACCATGTTCCGCATGTTTCCTTGCCGCCGTACAATATGCCTCGACCGTACCGTCCATAAAGTCAGCGCCACCGGCACCGTGCGTATGGATGTCTATGAAACCCGGACTTACATAATTGTCCTGGGCATCAATAACTTGTGCGTCATCAGGAATTTTGCCACCTATGTGCGAAATCTTTCCCTTCTCTATGACCAAGACATCTTTGCGGATTCCTTGCGGCGTGATAATTTTACCATTCACTATGGCTGTTATTGGGCACTCGTTACTCATATATGCTTATTTTTGTTTGTGGAAATTTCATTCTGAGCATTTCCAGTTCTTGTGCTTCCGCTACCATGGCCACCGTACTCAACACTTCTGCATCCAATGGATCTGAAGCTGTCACACATGCCATTTTTTTCCCGATAACCGGTTTGCCGGTTCTTGTGTTTATGATGTGGGCGTCGCTCCATGGCGTATTGCCGGAGGTGGACAAGGCGACATTCCTGAGATGTTCGGTTGTTACCTTTTCCCTTGTATAGGGATTCATCACATCGACATTCCATGAATCACCACAAGGATGCTTACCCAAGCCCACTATCGTACTGTTGCCGAAATTGATGAAGGCATTTTCCACACCCGATTTTTCCAACTGACGTTTGAAACGCTTGATGACATAGCCTTTGGCAAAACCGCCAAAATCCAAATAACCTTTGCGCAGCGTCAGCAGACCATCTTCATTGAACTCATACAAGTTGGCATGACCGCAGGTGATGTCAAAAAGTCCATCCGTTAGATAATAGTATTCGTCACATAACCGCAATATGTCGGCCAGTTCAAAACTGACCGGCATGTTGTTCATGGGGACTGACGCATTGATTTTCGCCACCTCACTGTCTGGGCTGAAACGATTCAACAGACAGTCTGCGTTCTCGATTTCATTGCAGAATGTTTCCCATACCTTGCGCACCACAACGTTCTCCACCCCACAGGCAATAAACTCCATACGGGTTCTCATGATGTTGGGAATACATCCATGAAACGTCTTTATCTGCTCTATGTATTCGGTTTCCCTAATCATTACTTTATATTGGCAAGGCGCACGGCCTCTGTCGTAAGGTAATATTTCGTCAATGTATTCACTCTTTCCCATTCGGGCATTTCTACGGTACCGTCAATCATGGAAATAAACATTCTGCCCACTTGGTTAAAATGCTCTTCATGGCTGGTAAGCACCTCTTGAGGTATGGAAACCATCCAACTTTCCCTGCCAATGGCTTCAAAGGACACAAAATCATATTTCTCCCTCAGTTTGGCCTCTGCCGCCCGCGCATGTTCCTCATCCGTGTCAATGAATATCTGTCGTTGCCAATCGGTCTGTTCATTCTGGCATATCTTTATCACTGCCGTCTCAAAAGGGAAGGAACACCTGTAGGTGTCTCCCGAACCTTCCTCCGCCTGAAAATCCCAACGCACTTCAAATTTAATACGCTGTCCAAACGTGGTGTATTCCATTCCTCCATTGCAGTACACCTCCAAATTGCCATCCTTGTTCACATATACACGCAAGGATTTCGGAAAATGCTTCAACCCTGTAGATTGACGGTATTGTTTCGGTGTTATGACAGTCGGGTAATGCCAAGCACTGTCCAATTTCACATCTTCCACATGGATGGGTGTATTCGGAAAACATTGTACCCATGTCAAATCAATATAATGTGTGGAAACATCGGCTATTCCTTCACCTTGACACCTGATGTCGTAATACCACCACGGCCTCTGCATTGTTTTTCCATTGACCGACTTGCAGAAATGATGAACGTCTTCAATTTCAATCTCCTCCTCCGTTTCATTGCCAGTGAGTTCTCTGTCGGCAACCAGATCACTGAAGATTGAAAAGACCAAGTCGTATCGTTCCGTCATCAAATCATACAAAATCAAGTGTTTCTTCTTCGCTTTGTCATACGCTTCTTGAAGTTTTTCATAATCGGAGGACTTGATGGCCATAGGTTTGTCCGACAACACATTGTAGCCCTTTTCAATGGCTTTTAGTATGTAATCGGTCTTGTTTCTGTTATTGCCGGCCAAAACGACAAAGTCACCCGGCAAAGCCTTCGGAAATACCTCCAACCAATCCGTCTCGGTATAGCACTTGCACACCCAATGCGTGGGATTGTCCTCCCTGCTGTTAAAGGATTCCACCGCTGCCAGATAATCCTGCAGCCCCTTGCCTTCCGAAGCAAAAACCAGTACGGTGTCCGACACACCGGGTATCTCATACTTTTGGAGCAGGGCGGCGTGAAAGTGCGCGGGATCCAACACCACCATCTGCTTTGTTTCCCTCATTTTTTCAACTGTACATGCAGTCATGCCAAAGAGCAACGCGGCTGTGAACAGAAAGGGTTTCATGGCAGATAAGGTTTGAGCAGTTTCTCTGCTTTTTTCTCCGCTGGCTGGTACATATCTTCTACATGGACAATTTTTCCTCCTTTTTTAAGACTAAGGTTGGAAGCCTCCATGAAAGCGAAAATTTCCAGTGTTTCCTCTTTTGAAACCGGGGGAACGTCTGTTTCAAAGAATTTCAGCACGGCGTCAAGCAGTACCTTGTAACCCATGTATTCACCGGCCGGCATCTGTTTGTTTTCCAAAAACACGGTACCTCCATATACCGCAGGACCGGTGGTGAGGGCACGAAATGTTCCCAAACGACCATCTTTCCACACGCCTGAGACTATATCCCCTTGCGCGGAATGTACTCTGCTCACATAATCACACCCGGTTCCCAAGAGCGTATAGAGAATCTCTACACCATGAATGCCATAGTAACCGAAATCGGGATGGGTGGAAACGCCCTTATCGTCAAGAGCCGCCTCCGGGTGATGAGGAGAAAATGCATCCGCACCCTTGACTACGCCATATTTCCCGGCGCGCACATCGGCATTGACGGTGGAAAACCGCAAAGCACTTGATGAAAAAATTGGACGTTGGTATTTCTCGGCAAGTTTATAGATGGCCATACACTCCGCAAGCGTAGAACCAAGCGGTTTGTCAATGAAGCATTTTTTCCCCGACTTTAAAACTTTAGCCGCCTGTTCCAAATGCAAACGTCCATCATTGGTCTCAATGAACACACAATCCACCTTTTTCAACAACTCGTCTATGGAACCGACAATTTCCACACCAAGTTTCTTTACTGTCTCAATGTATCCTTCTATACGCTTCGATGCCGAAGGTATCGTCTTGGTACCGTATGGATAGGCGGCCACAACTTCAAACTTGTTCACATAATAATCATCTGCTCCCTTTTTGTTCAACTCCTGGCTAAAAGCGACAGAATGTGACGTATCGAGACCGATGATTCCTATTTTGACTGCATCCGTCTGGGCTGTGGCAACCACGCCTGCCAACAGCATTGAAAAGAAAATAAGCAATTTATTCATTATTGTGTGATTTTATTATCGTTTAGGTTTCATTATTGACTGAGTTCGATGACGTACACCATTAGGCTCGAATACTTTAGTCATCTAACATACAGCAAGTTACTTTAGTAATTGTTACCTCTTTCCGATTTTCGATTCTTTGGTGATACATTTGACATCTTCACGGGGGGATGTTATTGCTTTTCAACCTGTTTCAATGGTAAGATTATTTTATGGCACAAAAATATAAAAAAATTTCGATTTATCGTTTTAACACACTTATTTTTAATGAAAAATGGCGTTGGCGTTGGTTTTGTTCTTGATAAATTCTAAACATAGCCAAAGTCAAAGCCTTAGCCTCTCCTGACGCAAATTTATTCCCCCATGAGCCTCAAATGTCAAAGTTTTTGTGCATATTTGCACAAAAATAAACCTACATCATGAGAAAGACCTTACTATTATTAGCCGTTTTGATCCAAGCAGTATGTGGATATGCTGCATTGGAACGTGAAAGTGTATGGCCAAAGGGCAAGATGCCCGATGCCCAAAATCAACAAATCGCGGCCATGACCAATGAATCAAGCAATGCGAAATTCAAGCGCGACGCACACAAGATTGCTTATTTGGAGTGGTTCGCCAAACCTGCCAAGGAGGTACGCAACGGTGCCTGCATGATTTTGATTTCCGGCGGTGGCTACGAATGTTGCTGCGACGTGGACCTCATCAAATACTGGAGTGAGGAATTCACGAAAATGGGCGTTCAGTGCGTCAATTTCGTGTATCGCACACCCCGCCCCGAAGGATTGCCCATTTATCAAACTGCATGGGAAGACGCACAAAGAGCGGTGCGAATGGTTCGCAACGAAGCCAAGAAACGCGGATATGACCCGGAGAAAATCGGGACTATCTCCATGTCCGCCGGTTCTCACCTTGCCTTACTGCTTGCCACGAGTTCTCAAACGCCCGCATACGAAAAAATTGACAAACTGGACGAGGTACCCTGCCACATCAACTGGGCTATCGTCAATGCACCGGCTTACGTAACTACGGATGGCGAAATGGGCATCCCGGCAACGAGACTTGGCTATGGCACAGACGTTAAACTGAGTGCTTGTTTCAAGTTCGATGAAAAAACTTGTCCCATGAGCCTTCACCACGGAGGCGAAGACCCTTACACACCGAATGGTTCCACGCTTGTTTACAGGCAGTTGCGCCGCATGAAAATCCCCGCTGAACTCCACCTTTATCCAAACCATGGCCATGGTGCCTTCGGATTTGAACGCGGTGTGGAATTCATGCGTCAAATGGGTTTCCTCGGAGAATTGGAGCCGGAAGTTGACCTTATGAAGCGATACCCCAACGATGACGCCCGCGCGGAGGTGGCTAAGCAAGACGTTTGGCCGGAGGGAAAGATGCCCGATGCACAAGCGCATCAATGCAAACCTTACATTGAATGGCACACACCAAAGGTTCTCAAGACAAAAGCCATTCAAATCATCTACTCCGGAGGCAGTTACGAAGGCAACGGACCGGACGGTTTTGAAGTCGCACCCGCACGCCGATACCTCAACGAACTGGGCATGACCGTGGTGACTTTGCGCTACCGCACGCCACGCCCGAAGGGACTTTCCAAGCACACAACGGCATGGGAAGACTTGCAGCGAACCGTCAGAATTGTACGCAGCGAAGCGAAAAAAAGAGGACTTGACCCCAACAACATCGGTATCATGGGGAGTTCCGCCGGCGGACATCTCACCTTAATGGGGGTTACGTCATCCATTCACCAATCCTACCTTCCCATTGACGAAATCGACAAACTGCCATGCAATGTGCAGTGGGGCGTAGGCATTTATCCCGCCTACTCACTTACAGACGGCGCCGAGGTTCCCAACGTAAAGGGTGGAAACGAAGATGACGCTTTCCTCGTCCCGGAATTCAGCTTCGACCTCAAGACCGCCCCGATGCTTTTCGTTCACGGAGACGCGGACGGATGGGCATCCATGAACTCGGTAAAGACTTGGGAGAAAATGCGCAGCATGGGCATCCAAAGCGAACTCCACACCCTTGCCAAGCGTCCGCATTGCTTCCAAAAAGCGGCTTCACCAGGCACCGGCAGTTATACCTATCTTGAACGCATCGGTGACTTCCTCAAGGAACGCATCAAGTTTGAATGATTCTACCGATTCTTTCGGCTTATTTTCGTACAAAAGGCAACGGATGGATTTTTTCAATCCATCCGTTGCCTTTTGTATCCCGTTTTCTGTCTTCCGACTTTACTTACGCACAAGCAGTTGATGGAATGGGTATTCTCTTGGCACAAACCGCTGGTTTCGCACAATACAGACACTTATCTGGTGAACAACCTGCACAAAAAAAGGCCAGTTCACATGAAACTGACCGAAACCAATCAAAATTATGAAAAACACAAATCAAATAAGTTCTAATTTTTTGAACACCTTAATCAACTTATCCACACCCTCATCGACATGTTCTTTGGTATGCGTCGCCATCAATGCAAAGCGGACCAGGGTGTCGTGAGGCGCACATGCCGGCGGTATCA
>DCGD01000148.1:15554-15697 GCA_002315195.1 Prevotellaceae bacterium UBA1787
CGGATTGATGAACACGCCTTCATCGAACGCAAGTTTGGTTACTTGGAACGTCTTGACCGTGTCGCGGACGTAAAGCGGGATAATGGGAGACTCCGTTTCACCTATCTCAAAGCCCGATTCACGGAAGCGCTCAAGGGCATAGT
>DCGD01000148.1:15706-19075 GCA_002315195.1 Prevotellaceae bacterium UBA1787
TCAGGCTCGCTTTGGATGATATGCAGTGCTTCGAGTGCCGCCGCCGTAGCCGCCGGCGTGTTGCTGGCACTGAAAATATAGGTACGCGTGCTATGACGCAACCAATTTATGAGTGTTTTGTCCGCAGCGATGAAACCACCGATGGATGCGAGCGACTTGCTGAAAGTACCCATGATGAGATCCACCTCATCTGTCAGGCCGAAATGGTCGCATACGCCTCGACCGTCCCTGCCGAACACACCCAAACCATGGGCTTCGTCCACCATGATGGCCGCATTGTATTTCTTTTTCAAACGCACAATCTCAGGAAGATTGGCAAGGTCGCCTTCCATCGAGAACACGCCATCGACAACAATCAATTTCACGGCATCTTCGCGGCACGTCTGAAGTACGCGCTCCAAATCAGCCATGTCGTTGTGCTTGTATTTCAATACCGATGAAAAAGAAAGGCGGCGACCATCCACGATTGAAGCGTGATCTCGGTCGTCGCAAATAATATAGTCTTCTCTGCCCGTAATGCAAGCGAGGACTCCCGCGTTTACGCTGAAACCGGTAGAAAAGCACAATGCTTCGTCCTTGCCCACAAATGTTGCCAATTCTTTCTCCAACTGTACATGCAAATCCAACGTACCATTCAAGAAACGCGAACCTGCACATCCTGAACCATATTTGTCCAATGCTTTTTTTGCAGCATCTATAATGCGGTCGTCATACGTAAGGCCTGTGTAGGCGTTTGATCCAAACATCAGAACTGTTTTGCCGCCCATGTTCACCACCGGACCCTGCTTTCCTGTTATTTCACGGAAATAGGGATAGACACCCTGAGCCATATATTCTTGAGGGCGTGTAAAGTTCTTTAATCTGTCCTGCAATATGCCCATAACTGTATATTATTTTTTCTTTATTTTTTAGATAGGCTGCAAAAGTACAACTTTTTTTCATTTATTCAAGTTAATTTCAATAAAAAAAGCACTTAATGTTCCTAAATACACTTTTTCATATCATTGAATTGTTTGCTTTTGCATATTTCATTTTGTATTATAAGGTAGTGTCACCTTTCTTTTCCAAATTTTTAGTCTTTTTCAATTCCTACAACCCTCATGCGACATGGTCGGCCGTTATTTCTTATTTTTTACGTTTTGCATTTACAACACCGACAACATTCTTACGAGAACATTCAATGAAAATGACATGAAAGTCCAATAATAACCCCCACAGCCATAAATCACCACACACAAATTAACATAATTTAATAAACATTTTTTAACTTTGCACACAAAAACCAATACCACATGAAAAAGGAAGTACTTTCTACCATAAAAAGTTCTGAAACAGACGACTACTTGGATACAAGGGTCGTGCGTCCCCTCGCCTACCTATGCGCTTGCTTGTTCGCCAAACTCAACCTGAGCCCCAACACCGTCACCGTCATTTCCATGTTTGTCGGAGCTGCCAGCGCGTTGTTTTTCTTGAGTGGCAGTTTTTATTATGCCGGTGCTGTAGGGGTTTTCTACAACATCATCGCCTTCCTGCTCCTGGCCACCGCCGCGGTGCTTGATTGCACAGACGGCCAACTGGCAAGGATGACGGGAAAAACCTCCAGACTGGGACGCATCTTGGACGGCATAGCCGGTTTCACCTGGTATGTTCCCATCTATTTCTGCTTGATTTTACGTTTCTACAACCACCATGACATTGAATTCAACTGGTTTGGCATCGAAGACACTCCCGAAAACATTCTGATGGCTACTGTCTTCATCGTCTTTCTTATCGGTGTTTCGGGCTTTTTTTGCCTCGCGGAACAGTCGCGCGTGGCGGACTACTACATCCAAACCCATCTCTTTTTCCTAAAAGGTGAAAAAGGCAGCGAACTGGAAAATTCCACGCACCTGAAACAAATGTACGATGAAATGCCATGGGAAGGCAACAAACTGTGGAAAACTTTTCTCAAGACATACATCAACTACACCAAATTGCAGGAAAAGAAAACGCCTCAGTTTCAAGCTCTCATGCAAAGGCTGAAACTGAAATACGGCTCTTCAGACAATTTCCCCTCCGAAATCCGCCAACAATTCCACCAACATTCCAAACCGCTGATGAAACTGGTTCCCCTACTTACCTTCAATTTCAGAACCATTGTTTTCATTGTGCTTTGTCTGTTGGACATCCCCATTGAATATTTTGTTTTTGAAATTGTCGTCATGACGATACTGAGCGAATACTGCGTCCACCGCCATGAAAAGTTCTGCAAAGAATTATGCCGGCAATAGTTCTCGCATCGGATAGAAACCAAACTCACCCACTGACGTTGTGCAACGTCCTTTGCAAGCATAGGATTTCGCATACAGAATGGCAACCGGACTGCGCCTACTGACACGACATTCTCTATGAAAAAGTGCCTGGACAGCACATCCCAAAAGGTTTTTCACCCAAGTGCATCGATACACGCCCATATTTTCAGCATGGTATTTGTCAACACTGATGATTTCCGGGAAAACACGCAAACTTCCGACAAAATAAAAAGAGCCAAACGTATGGCTCTTTTTATTTTTCTTTGTTTTGCGTTCTACTTGACAACCTTGATGATGTAGCCTCCGCCACTTCCCATCGTGATGTTCAACTTGCCATCAGCCGGTACGGTGATCTCTTCGCGTACATAATCTGCGGGTACCTTGCCGGTGTTTGGCCCATCGCGGAACACTTCCGCCTTCTTTCCCCCGATGCCCAGTTTGGATGCGTCTATCGTAAGGCTGCGTCCATCCCAATTGGTGATGGAGCCAATGTACCTAGTATTGCCACTGCGGCGCGCTATGGTGACATATTCTCCTATCTTGCTTTCAAGAGCCACGGTTTCGTCCCATACGCAAGGTACTCCAGCAATGAACTTCGCACACTCGGCCTCGCGCTCATAATGGGTGGGGCTGTCACACAACATGTTCAACGGTGAGAAGAAAACGGCATACTGCGCCAACTGGTGGCAGCGCGTGCCCTGACTCATCGGCTCGGTATTGCTCGCACGATAGGAATGTTTGCTTCCGTTGAGCATGGCGCCCTGGGTATAGTCCATCTGGCCTGCCAACATGCGCGCAAACGGCAGAACGACATCGTAACTTACGTGGTCATAGTCCTCAAGCGAAGACCATTTGCATTGTTCCAAGCCGGCTACGCCCTCATAATTGAGGACATTCGGATATGTGCGGCTCAGACCCGTGGGCTTGAAGATTCCGTGGAAATCCAATACAAGCTGGTACTTGGCCGCGGTGGCCGCCGAACGATAAAGGAAATCCACAAGGGCGGCATCGTCCCTGTCCATGAAGTCCACCTTGAAACCTTTCACGCCCATCTCGGAATAGTGCTTGCACACCTTTT
>DCGD01000148.1:19242-19851 GCA_002315195.1 Prevotellaceae bacterium UBA1787
GCCATATTTGGAAGCAAAGTCAATGTATGCCTTGTAGGTTTCGTTGTTCACACCCGTCTTGAACGGCACATTGTAAACGCCCCAGCAGTTCCACCATTCCCAAGCCACTTTTCCCGGCTTTATCCAACTGACGTCAGCCACGCGGTTTGGTGAAGCAAGACGAAACACCATGTCGTTGTCCACCATTTGCTTGTCGTCGCTGCTCAAGCAGATGACGCGCCAAGGGAAGGTGCGGCTGCCCTTTTCGCCCTTCGCCAAATAGGTTTCGCGCTCCTTTACGAGCAGTTGCAACTTGTTGTGACCACCCTGCTCCACACGCTTGGGATAAGGAGCGAACACGCCGCTGAGTGACTTTCCGCCCTGTTCGTTGCGCACGTACATACCGGGATAATTCTCCAAATCGGCTTCCGTTATGCTCATCTTCACGTTGTTGTCAGCCTCAACGACAAAGGGAGCGAACACGAGGCGCTTGGAATCCATCTTGGACAATTTGTCGTGTGTATAGGTGTTTTCAAAGGAGGTTCCGAATTGCTTTTCAAAACTGCTCTTCGCGCTTTCTCTTGTGTAAGGATAGTACGCCATCCAATCCTTGGCGAAATTGAAGGTTGC
>DCGD01000025.1 GCA_002315195.1 Prevotellaceae bacterium UBA1787
TGCAAGTTTCCTCTGCGGCATTTTGGAGCATCATCGTCGGCGGCGTCATCTTCAACGCTTCCAACATTTTGCTGAGTGCGTCCATTTCCATTGCGGGTATGTCCGTGGCCTTCCCCGTCGGTGTCGGCCTGGCGTTGATACTCGGCGTAATCAACAACTACATGGTTCAAGCCAAAGGTGACCCGCTTTTGCTCTGCATTGGCGTTGCCCTCGTTACGGTTGCCATCATCTTCAACGGTATCGCTTCCGGAAAGAAACAATCTACCGCGGGTTCAAGCAAAAAGGGTATCATCCTTGCCGTGCTGGCAGGTTTCCTCATGTCGTTCTTCTATCGTTTCGTGGCGGTTGCCATGGACTTGGACAACTTTGAAAATCCCGAGGTTGGCAAAGCCACTCCCTACACGGCTTTCTTCATCTTCGCACTGGGTATATTCATCAGCAATTTCATCTTCAATACCTTGGCAATGAAGAAACCTTTCGTTGGTGAACCCGTAAGTTACAATACCTATTTCAGCGGTTCTTTGGGTACGCATTGCGTCGGCGCATTAGGAGGTTTTATTTGGGGTATTGGCACGTTACTGAGCTACATTGTGGCAGGCAAGGCAGGAGCGGCGATTTCCTACGCTTTGGGACAAGGCGCTCCTATGATTGCCGCTCTTTGGGGCGTGTTTATTTGGAAAGAATTCAAAGGCGCTCCCAAATCAGTCAATATGTGGCTGGGCTTGATGTTCGCTTTCTTTATCGTTGGTTTGGGCATCATTGTCATGGCGGGTGAATAGTGTTTCCTTTTCATCCCGACAAAGAAGTCCGGCTAAAAAAGCCGGACTTCTTTTTACCTCACGATTGAACAAAAGCCACACTGTCACGCAAGACCAAAAGACTTTCACGCCCCATGTTGAAAACGAGATCGAGTATCGAAAGATTGGACATAAATCCCTGTTTCAACTCAAAGACCTGATGATACTTTTGTAGAGAAAACAAGTTGTCCATTACCTTGTGTTTCGGACTGAATGCACATCGAAAATCGTCCATTTCATCCGTGGCCTGCACATAATTGTCAGAAACAAAGATATTGGGCTGAATGTCCAGCCACTCACATACCTTTTCTCTCAAAGTTTCGTTAAAATCAAATAAACTGTTAGATGCAGTTCCATAGATTTCACGCAATTCGTCCATATAATACTCAAAATATGGACTACCATCGTAAGCGGTAGTCAAGGCCTGCCAATGCAGATGTTTCCAATTGCCGTGCGAACTCATCCTGACATCTCGCATCGCCGTGTGCCACCCCTCTCCAGTCCGTTCAACGGGGATGGTAAGACTTTGCAACCCCTGCGGAGTCGCTATTTCACAACGATTCCTATAAGTTTGCTTCACATAGTGTTCACCGCCATCAATGATTATGGTTTCATACGCATACAATTTGCAATAATACGCGATGGGAGCCAAAAACAATGAGGGGAGTAATGCCGCCTTGTGTACACTTTTTTCCTTCATTTCCTGCAACTAAACCGCATGTCTTACTGAAGTGGCACCATCGTCATGCAATCTATGTTCGGCATATAATCATACGCATTGCTCAGCTTGACTTTGTTGAAACCTTTCTTCAAAACTACGTCTATATCGGCATTTTTCCAATTGCTTGTGAAACTGCCCGTATTGAGCCCTGTTGCGTTTTGAACATCCACATCGTTTACGCTTATGGTCATGTTTCGGTCAATGGCGGAAGCATAACGAATGGAAAGACGATACTTGCCGCCCTTCTTGCTATATACGTTTTTCCAAAGAAGATAATTTTCGGCGGAATTGCCAAGGTAACCCACGTGAACGCCTTGGTTTGCATCCTCATTGATTACCCACATTGGGGACTCCTTGCGGCCAAGTTCCTGATAGGCTTTGAGCCATGCTTCCTCTGCCTGATAACACTTTTTTTCAATGCGTTTACCGGTAAAGAAATAAGCCCGGGAACCGTGAGCGGGGATGGAAACTTGATAAGTACCGTTGGCGCCACTTGACACAATTTGATGTTTAAAACAATCATACACAGACACTTGACCTTCAAAACCAAGCGCTTCGATGGAAACGGGAATACGCTGTTCCACATCGGACAAATTCATCATGACGACGGCTCGTTTTTTTCCCATCAATTTCTCCATATCCTTCGCAACGACATAAACATCTCCCTGACGCTGTACTACAGGAGCACCTAACCCCAACTTGTCTTGATTCATGGCTATCAAATCCTTGTTCTTCAAAAGGTTGAGAGAATATTCTGGAATACTTGTCATGTCACACCCTATCAGAAGCGGAGAACTGGCAATGCACCAATATGCCATGTGGGTGTTTTCCTCATCAGGTGAAAGGGTGCGCCCAATTTCAAGCATGTCAGGGTCATTGTAATGCCCATCCCCGGTATAAGCCTGGATATATAGATTTTCCTTGATGATACCTCTTACAGAAGCCCACGCACAATAAATATCGCCGGTTGTACGCCATGAATCGCAAACATCGCTTATCCATGTCCCCGGGAACGCCCAACGGCAAACATTGAAAGTGATGTTTTTCTTCTTGCAGGATTTTATGGCATTTGAAATCTTGGTATATTGCTCACGTTCATCCAACCCGGCGTGACGCCCTCCGCAATAATCCACCTTGATGAAATCGAAATCCCATTGGTCAAAGTAAAGGTTGCAATCCTGCTGCTCATGCTTGTAGAAACCTACGCCTACGCCCCATGCTGATTTGTTTCTGGAACCACAGGTGTTATCTCCCGCATCGCTGTATATGCCGGCCTTCAAGCCAAGACCATGTATGTAGCGGGTCAGTGAGGCCATTCCACTTGGAAATAGTCGGTCATTCAACCGCAGAACACCATCCGCACCACGACCATCCCAATAACCATCGTCAATGTTGACATATTTATAACCAGCCTTGGACAATCCCGTCTTTACCATTGCCTCCGCCTGATTCTTGATGACATGCTCATTTATGTTCAATTTGAACGTATTCCATGAACTCCAACCCATCGTGGGTGGATTGAAACCGAAAGTTGGAATAGTTGCCACACACATCGCCAAGAATATTCCACATGAAATCTTTTTCATAATGCTGATACTTTTATGTTGATATGATTTATATGCTATATTCAAATGTTTTGCAAAAATACAACTTTCTTCGATAATCCACATGAAAAAAGAGTCTCTGAGAGACTCTTTTTCACTATCGAATGAAGATTATAATTCAACTTCAGCATTGACATTGGATGGGTTTCCTATACTTTTGCATTAACTTTAACAAGGTTCAAATGGAATGCCAAAGAAAGTAGTATGTCGCTTGCTTAACACTGAAATTCAATAACTTCAATCTGAAAACCAACAATTAATCGTTCAACTTGGCCTTAATGAAATTTCTGTTAAGACGCGCGATGTTGGCTATACTTTCGTTCTTTGGACAAACAGCCTCACAGGCACGGGTGTTGGTACAGTTGCCAAAGCCC
>DCGD01000034.1 GCA_002315195.1 Prevotellaceae bacterium UBA1787
TTTGTACTTGGACAGATATTATAGGTTCCTTGCTGCCTGTGATTGACTAAATTGGAATATCCTTAGCAGTTGCGGATTTGAGGTATACAAAAATCATAGATGAAAAATTACAAAAATAATTCGGCAATCCGCAGTTGTTTGCCTAAAAAATAAAATGGATTTCAACAAACAATGCTGATTTTTACTCCCCATATTTTATTGCTTGATCAACAAGGCTATGGGTGAATGTCAATTGCATGATGATGTTCTTATTTAGCGGAGAAAAGACTATTAAATTCCACAAAAGGAGGACAACAATGTGATTTTTTTCCGCTATTTCTTGCTTATTTGATGAATTTTATGTTATTTCGCTCCACAATCATTTATTTGGCAATGTATTTATGGCAACATGGTGAATGGCCAAGGATGTCTTGGCAGGACACGAGACTTACAAAGTTGCTTGTGGAGATGAACGTGCTTCGCGGACAACTGTTTGGAAGGTTTGTGATGCTTGTCATAAAAGCGCGGAATGATTCCATTCTTGAGACTTTGACTCAAGAGATTGTGCGTTCTTCCGAAATTGAGGGTGATGACCATTATATTGAAGGTGTAGTACAACTGATGCTTGATGCCACCCAAAACCATACACAAAAACTTGCCGGGGAACGATTGTTTGGTTGGCGTGCCGCCTTGTTTCCAACATACCATGGCGGCGCTTATAAAATTACCGTGGCTGAAAGGTGGAAAGGCGACCAACCTATGCAAGTGGTGTCTGGCGCTTTTGGAAAAAAGAAAGTGCCTTTTGAAGCTCCGCCAAGTCGCCGCATGCCCACTATGATGCATGACTTTCTAAAATGGGTGGACAAAGATTCGCTGATGAATGATTCATTGGTCAAAGCGGACATCACACATATATGGTTTGTGACGATACACCCTTTTGACGATGAAATGGTCGGTTATGTCGTGCAATTACTGAAATGCTACCGGCAAGGGCGGACAAGACGGAGAAGAGGTTCTACTGTCTTTCAAATGTGATTCTTTGTCATAGGAAGGAATACTACGACATATTGCAGAATGAGTAAAAAGGCGATATAGACGTAACGATTTCTAAACGAATTCTGCAAAAAATCAGCGGAAAGAGGAAGAAACACCCACTATGAGTTGGTACAGTAAAAGCATCACTGACATGAATTGAATAAAAATATCATACCATTATGAATAACAAGGATTTTGAAGAACAGATGAAAGAGTACAACAGACTTTTAACTCAAAAATTGCAAAACATGAAAGCGCAAGACCAACAGAAAGTTGTTGAAATCATTACTGAACTTTTTAATGATAGAATGACGCTCTTTGATGAGGAAGATTACGATGATGAGGAAGATTACGATGATGAGGAGGATGAGAATGCAACGATACAGGAACCTAAATATACGTATCAACGCCCAGACTATTCGTTGGATGTGCATCCGATCCCGACGTACCTGAAAAGTTACATCTGCGTCAGGGAAAAGAACAAGTATACGGCATTTAAGTTAAGAGACAGTGTACTTGCCCGCCGTAATTATTCAAAGGGAAAGTTGGCGGAAGAAATAAAGAACCTGCTGAATTGGTCATTTACAAATTTCAATGATGATGCTGATTTTCTAGTTTATAATAAACGACACATAGATATGCCTGCGCTGTTTCTTCTCATTGAAGCATCTGAAACACAGGAACTGTTGAAAGACTCTCTTCTCGAAATGCTTCGCCAGCCGGAACCGTATTTCCATACATACGACATGGTTATGCACATCGCTTACCCAATCATTATCAAACAAACTTTCCGTAACGATTTGAACCAATTGATGCAGTTCTTAATGACAACGGGATACTGCTCGATAGCATACGAACTTATCATGAAAGCCATGTAGGGTGTGGCCGACACGGAGCCAAAGCGTCGAAAGGAGGTGGTTGGTTACATCAAGGAGATATTGGAATATGAACTGAAATGCAATGGTACGGATTCCTACAACACATACATCATGGACCAAGCCATTGTTATGGCGATTGCCAATAAGGCTCAGGTTCTTTTGCCTACCATAAAGAAGGTTCTTAATTCCAAGTGTCAACTACTCATGTACGATTATGATAACAGTATCGAAAGCATTAAGCAGGATATGGAGGAACGGGACTATGACGGATTGGTGTATAACTCTATGCAGGAATACTATGACCATTCGGACGATTTGGATTTTGACCAATACACCATACTACGAAGCAACTTGTTTTCCGATGAAGAGGGTGATGAAGATTTTTGGGATGAGGATGAAGATGAGTTTGATTATTGGAATGAGGATGAAGAAGAACATTGGGATGGTTTTACAGAACCAAAAACTGATGAGCAGTGTAAGATAATCCCTATATTCCCTCAATGGAATTCACAAAAGAATGAAGACAATAATTTCGTCAATTTGAATTCAGATGTTTTGATGGTCATTGAAGAGCATCTTAGCCAACTCATAAAACTCAAGGTCATTACCAGGAATAATTACAATAAATGGGATGAGTCTTTCTACAACTATCTACTTGCAGAGGCCATTCATCAAGAAGACAGCAGATGTTTGTATCTTGAACAGTTTAAAGAACAATTCCAAGTTTTCCTTAAAAAACTCAAGCAACAGATTGATATTTCCCCGGAGGTTTTGTCTAATCCAACCGTAAAGGACATTTACGACAAGATACACAATGTCATGCCGGATGAATTATAAATAATATTGTTGGCATATCCGGTAGGGTACTTCCTCCTTTTGTTGCGGAGAATATCAATAACTTTGCGAATTGAAGGATTTCCAACTAAAAAAACATTCAGCAGACCCTACATATTATATTATATAAGGAGAACCATTGAATCACTGTCAAGAATGTGTCATTGGTGTCCAAGATAGAGAGCCGCTATGTAAAGTGGCGGAAAAGTACTTGAATACACGCCATGAAAGGAAATAGTTACATGTAGATTTGAGGAAATCTGAAGATATTTGTAATTTTGCAGTGTAATAAAGAAATAACAGATGGAAAAGATACTTGTTACAGGTGGAATGGGTTTCATAGGCTCACACACCACAGTGGAATTAATCAAGTCCGGTTACGAAGTTGTCATCGTTGATAATTTGTCAAATTCCAATTCGGATGTATTGGACGGCATAGAAAAGATTACGGGCGTTCGTCCGGCTTTTGAGAAAGTGGATTGTCTTGACAGAGCAGCCTTGAAAGGCGTATTCGACAAAAATCCCGGCATAGTTGGCATCATACATTTCGCGGCGTCCAAGGCTGTGGGTGAATCGGTGGAAAAGCCCTTGAAATACTATCGAAACAATTTGAATTCGCTCATCAACGTGCTTGAATTGATGCCGGAGTACGGTGTCAAAGGCATCATTTTCTCATCTTCCTGCACGGTATATGGCCAGCCGGATGCGGAAAATCTTCCCGTTACGGAAACCGCTCCCATCAAGGTGGCGGAATCCCCTTACGGCAACACGAAACAGGGATGCGAGGAAATCATAAATGACGTGATCAAGAGCGGTTCGCCCATCAAGTCCATAATATTGCGGTATTTCAATCCTATCGGGTCGCATCCAACCGCATACATCGGTGAAATGCCGACGGGCGTACCCGCAAACTTGATACCATTCCTTACTGAAACGGCGATGGGCATTCGCAAGGAATTGAAAGTGTTCGGTGATGACTACAATACGCCGGACGGCAGTTGCATCCGCGATTTCATATATGTATGCGACCTTGCGAATGCGCACGTTTGCGCCATGACCCACATATTGGGCGGCAAGATGGAGCAGCCCATTGATGTTTTCAACATTGGAACCGGAACAGGTGCTTCGGTTTTGGAGGTAATCAACACCTTTGAGAAATGTACGGGGGTGAAAGTAAATTACCGGATAGTAAACCGCCGCGATGGTGACATCGAGAAGGTATGGGGGAATGTGGACAAGGCGAAAAGCGTTTTGGGATGGCAAGCGCAACATTCATTGGACGAGGCCTTGCAGTCCGCATGGCGCTGGCAAGTGGAACTGAGGCGTCGTGGAATTAAGTAGTAGTTCCAAATAAGGCTATAGAATATGCGGAAAAGGGCGCTTTTTGTTCGGAAAAGCGTCCTTTTTTGGTGCAGGAGGGGCGAAAAAAGAAAAATAACGCGTTTTGTTGAAATTTTCTTTCAAAAAGTTTGGAGTTAATGAAAATAGTTGTAATTTTGCACTGCATTTAGAGAAATGCCGAAGACAATGCGGAAGTAGCTCAGTTGGTA
>DCGD01000010.1:0-2831 GCA_002315195.1 Prevotellaceae bacterium UBA1787
CGTTGGGGAAGCGTACGACAACCTTATGGCGGATTTTCTGTTGCGTTAGCGTTTTTGCGTTTGCTTTGGCTATGGTTGGATGTTGCGCAATTCTTTGGTGACAAATGTATTCAAGGTCTCCGTAATTGTCTGCAGGATGGTGCTTTTTCTCAAGCGTGTTTTTTTGGGGCTTGCCACTTTCAACATTTTTGGGATTATCTCCACGGTGATGTCCTTGTCCGCCAACATGGGGTCTCCGTCGCAATGGATGAAGCCGGGGTGCTGGCGCGTGATGTGCAGTTTTTTCGATCGGAACATCTTGATGCGTCCCTTGTCTTTCAATGTGCCGTTCAGGAGCTGGTAGGCGAGTTGCGGTGTTTCAAGCGCGGTGAATGGTTCTACGATGGTGACATCCATCAATCCATCGCTCATGGAAGCCTTGGGTGCTATATAGACGTTGTTTCCATATTGCGAGGCGTTGGCGCAAGTGATGAGGAAGGCTTTCCGAGTCAGTTTTCCCGATTCGTCTTCTATCGTATATGTTTCCGGTTGGTATCGCGTGATTTCCTTGAGCGTGTTTTCCAGGTAAGTCAGGATGCCTCTTTTGATGGAGGACGCGAATTGGTGGCTGATGACCGCGTCGAACCCCATTCCGCAAGTGCAAAAGAAAGGATGATGGTTGATGATGCCATAATCCACGGTGCGTATGTTGAATGTGTTGATGATTTCAATGGCTTTCCTGTGATTTAGCGGAATGTTCAAATGGCGCGCGAGTCCGTTTCCCGAACCGCAGGGAATGATGCCCATCACCGTGTCCGTATGTACGAGGGAACGCGCCACCTCGTTGACGGTCCCGTCTCCGCCAATGGCGACTACCATGTCAACACCGTTCTCGGCGGCCATGGTGGCGAGAACGGCACCATGGCCCCTGTATTCAGTTTTCTTGACTTCCCATGAGAATCTGGTCTTGTCCATCATGCGTTCTATTTCGCTGAGGATAAGTTCCTTTTTCTCTGTCCCGGAGATGGGGTTCACAATGAACAAAACTGTTGATTCCCGATTCATGATGTAGTTATTGGCTCAAAGCGCAAGTTTGTTTGTTGTTTCCACAATTCGCGCGATTTGGGTGCAAATATACACAGAAAATTCAATATGTTTCAAAAATCAATGGGTGTGTTTATGAAAAAAATGAAATGGGTCTTTTCGTCTCCGGCGCGTATCAGGAAGCCATGGTCTTGCACCATTGTCCCGGGGGCATGCCGCATGGAATGGAAGCATGTCATGTATGACTTAGGAAACGAAAGGCAATCTCGCCCTTCTAGGTTCTCATCGTCAAACATCACTGACTTTGATGTTTCGTTGGCTGAATTCACATCCGCAATAGGTTTGGTTGTAGAAATCATAATAGCGGAGCAGTTCGTTTCTGCGTTCCTGAAGTCCGCCTTTCCGCCAGTTCTGTTCCCAGAATGTCACGTTGGGAAAGTCCGCCGTGGCCCGTCTGCCCGCCTCGTTGATTTGTTCAATGTTTTTCCACCGGGAGGATGCCAGGGTGGTGGTGAGCCAGGGGAAACCATTTTCGGAGGCGTAGCGGGCGGCCTGGCGAAGCCGCCACTCAAAGCAGCGTGAGCAGCGTTTTCCGCGTTCGGGCTCGTTTTCGAGGCCTTTGACGCCGCTGAGCCACATGTCGTGCTGATAGTCGTCCTCCACGAACGGTACGTCCTGCTGTTTCAGGAAACGCATGAGCTCCTGTTTTCGGATGGTGTATTCCTGCACGGGATGGATGTTGGGATTGCTGAAGAAGACCGTAGGTCTCATGCCGTGCTTCAGCATGCACTCCACAATGGCGGAGGAGCAAGGCGCGCAACAGGCGTGAAGAAGAATTGCGGCTCCTTCCGCCCGGGTTCCGTCCGGCAAAAAAATGCGGAGGTTTTTGTCCTCCGCCTTATGGGTCGCTTTCACGTTAAAAGTAGAATCCAAAACCAATCTTGAAACCTGCCATCGAACTTGAACCGGTGAAGCAGTTCAAACTCATCTTATAGTATAAGGAAGGCTCAATCGTCAAGTAATGATTCAAGTAGAAGGCGTAGCCTACCTCAAAAGGTATCATGACGTCGTTGTTGCTTGGCGTATAGTGTGTGAACTCACCTCCTGAACCCAAGAATATTCCACTTTGGCGGAAATAGTAGCGCATACCAAGTCCGAGGCTGAAATCGTCCACCGCTTTGGTGTGGTTGTAATTCAGGTCGGCTTTCAACAGGCATTTGTCGGCAAAGAAGAAACCACCGGACAAACCGCCGCCGAAACGACAACGTTCAATTGAACTGTAGGATACGCCAAGATTGGAGAGGGAGACATTCATGTACATGGTCCCCGCTTCAAATTGTGCCTTGCTGCCAACTGCCGCAACGCACATAAGTAACATGCTCAATAAAAATTTTTTCATTATATTTTCTTTTATGGTTGGTCGGAAAATTATGTTTTAATGCGCAACTATAGTGCAAAAGTAATAAGAATTATTCGATAATTGCAAAGAACATTGTAATTTTGTACTCTTGTTGACTCAAATTTTGAAATCCCATGCCCTTGTCCAACATCATTGACAAACCCAATTTCATTGGAAAATCCCATGCCGTAAAGTGTCTTTCTTCACTGTTCATGCCTGCAAATCGCCACGGCGCCCGGTGTGGTTCGGCGTTGGACACGATGAAGGCTTGCCCGAAACCGTTACTTGTTGTTTTTTGGGCGTTGTGTGTGTCATTTCTTGTTTCCTCGCGGTTGTTGGGACGGACGGAAACCAAAGTCGGCGTCCAGCTGCTGCCCGCTCCTAAATACGAGGTGAGAGGCGTTTGGAC
>DCGD01000010.1:2846-3163 GCA_002315195.1 Prevotellaceae bacterium UBA1787
AAGCGGACTCGACTGGCCGAAAAGCATGGACGTGCAGGAACAGAAAAATGAATTGACCGGCATACTCGACAAGTTGAAGGAGGCGAATTTCAACACCGTCTTTTTTCAGACGCGCATCAGGGGCACGGTGATTTACCCATCGGCCATTGAGCCTTGGGATGGTTGCCTGACGGGAGAGCCGGGAAGGGACCCCGGCTATGACCCCCTGAAATTCGCCATTGACGAATGTCATAGACGAGGCTTGGAACTGCACGCATGGGTGGTGACGTTTCCGGGACATGATTTCAAGGTGGCTTCGGCATTGGGTTCACAGGCCA
>DCGD01000010.1:3177-3967 GCA_002315195.1 Prevotellaceae bacterium UBA1787
TCCCGCAACTCTGCGTCAAGACGAACAAATCCTGGATGCTCAATCCCGCCCATCCCCTCACGGCGTCATACGTCGCTTCCATCTGTTCGGAAATCGTGGGGAACTACGACGTGGACGGCATACATTTGGACTATGTGCGTTATCCCGAGGGGGGTGTGCGCTTCAACGACGATGCCGCTTTCCTCAAAAAGGGAATGGGCGAGGAAGCGTTTCTTCAGTGGCGCCGCGACAATGTGACGCGCTGCGTACGCGAAATTCACCGTGCCGTCAAGGCCTTGAAGCCGTGGGTGAGGGTGAGTTGTTCCCCCATAGGAAAATACAGGAACACGGACCGTTTTTCCGCGCGAGGCTGGAACGCTTTCGACGTGGGGGCGCAGGACGCCCAGGGATGGTTGAAGGAAGGCATAATGGATATGCTGGTCCCCATGCTCTATTTCAAGGATGACAATTTCTATCCTTTTTCATTCGACTGGAAGGAAAACAACGGTGGGCGCATCGTGGTTCCCGGCCTGGGGCCGTACATGATCAGGGAGAGCGGCTGGTCGCTTCAGGATGTGACGCGGGAGGTGACGGTGCTGCGTCAGGCGCGGTTTGAAGGCCAGGCGTACTTTCGCGCGTGGCACACCTTGAACGACGACGGACTGTATGGCTTCCTGAAGACACACGCGTATGTGTTTCCAGCGTTCACTCCCCCCTTGACATGGGAATGTGCGAAAACGCCGCCTCCTCCAAGAAATCCCGCCATCCGCGCGACTTCCAAGGGCATGCTCCTGGAATGGGAAGCGGGGCG
>DCGD01000010.1:3982-6934 GCA_002315195.1 Prevotellaceae bacterium UBA1787
ATGTGTATGTCTCCGACAAGTTTCCCGTGGATGAAACCGACATTAAAAATTTGCTTGTCAAGGGAAACCGCCCGACGTCGTGCTACCTTGACAGAACCTTGCCTTCGGACGGAGGTGTGTTTTACGCCGTAACGGCCATGAATCGTTTCGGCGTTGAAAGCAAACCGACCGCATTCAACCCACCCGACACTTGCACGGCTTCTGTTTCTTTCAAGTGTACGGGAAACATTCACGTCTGTGACAACGTGCTGCACATTGATGCATGCCTGAAATCATCCTTTCTTCTGTTGGAAGACGAAACAGGACGAATGGTCGTTAAAACGCCCTTTGCGAGAGAATTGCCTCTGTCTTCACTGAAGCGCGGCACCTATACCGTTCGCGCCTTGAATGAAAACGGAACGAACATTTGTCTGGGGAAATTTGAACGGGTGAACTGACGCCCATACCATTGCGTGAAAATGTCAAGTCATGTGACTCGACTTTCGCAAGGTCAAAACGCCCTGAAAGGAAAAAAGTAAATGAGCCAACGCCATCCGAAGCCAATATATCCGCCCGATTCATGACAATAACATGTACGAATGATTTTTCGGTTCATCCGATCTCCCAAGCGATGCGAACGTGCCAAAACGCACTACCGACAAAGCAAACACAAGGGGGCGCATCGTTGAGTTTCCAANNCATCTCCGCGACATAACGGTGGGCTTAAAAACCAACGGGTCACATAGCCCGGGGCGACGCCCCGGGCTGGTTGCGAATGCAAGTTCGCTTTGAAAGAGCAAAAGTAAAAATAGGGGGCGCATCGTTGAGTTTCCAAAACAAGAACATCAAAGGGAACACAAACTACTTGCGAAAGTTGAGTTACCTACTTGACAGACTGCCATGTGTGTGCATCCCAAACTATGGGTGAAACCAATGGTTGATGAATGCACAGAATTCAAGTTTTTACCATGATTGAAATTATTCCCAAAAACGGAGTGAGTTTCCCAAATTTTCTTGCTAATTTTGCAAAGTCTTTTGAGGTTTACAGCCTTTGTCCTTCAACTGCCGGGGCGGTGAAAAATCAAACATGACAAAGCCCTAAACAACTTTTTGTGGCTCGGGAATTTATAAAAAAAACAATAACAAAGTTGCGGATTTAAGGGAAACGATAATTTGCTGCATTAGAAAATTCGATATTGAAGGAGTTGCGCAAGTATGAATAGATATAAAGGTATTGATTTGTTTTGTGGAATTGGCGGATTTAGGTTGGCTATGAATGAAAACAATGTTGAATGTGTCTTTTCCTCAGACAACGATAAATTCGTACAACAGACTTATTATGCTAATTTTCATGAAACACCAACCGGAGACATCAAGACAATTGAAGCCAAGGATATTCCAAGTTTTGATATTCTAACAGCCGGTTTTCCTTGTCAACCATTCAGTTACGCCGGAGAAAAACAAGGTTTTAACGATAAGGTTCGCGGTACTTTGTTTTTTGATGTATGCAGGATAATAGAATGCCATAAACCTCCCATGGTTTTCCTTGAGAACGTGAAAGGTTTGAAATCGCATGAGAACGGAAAAACACTTCATACTATCTTATGTACGCTTAGAGAATTGGGATATTATCCTCATTGGGAAATATTATCCTCTCTTGATTTTGGACTGCCGCAGAAAAGAGAAAGATGGTATTGCGTTGCGTTCCGTCAAAACACAGAGTTTGAATTTCCGAAACCAGTGGGTGGACAACCTACTCTACGCGACATTGTGAATTTGGATGATCATAACCAAAGCCTTTCGTTGTCACAATTTGAGTTGGATAGAATAGATTACCATTTCAAGGTTGCAAAACCTGGCGAAAGGGTTCAACATGATAATTCCAAATATGCGCCAAATACCAAAAAAGGTAAATATGGAATTTTTTCTTTTCAAAAGCCTGATGGGTCGTTGAGATTCCACGTCGGCGATCATGCAAAGACACAAATCCAGGAGGCTTTCTATTCATGTCTTGATACTTATGCTTCAACTATCATTGCAAACAGAACACCAAAATTGTGGGATATTAGGAGGAAACTATCGGTATTGGAGGCACAAAGACTGCAAGGCTTCCCCGACAACTTTACTTTTCCAGTTTCTGATGCACAAGCATATCATCAATTGGGTAATTCTGTCAGTGTTCCAATAATAAAATTAATCATGCGGAATATGATTTCTGCATACGAAAATTCTTTGAACAAATGAAATTTTTAAGCTGTCAAAGCGTTGCAGATGCTTACTCAAGTTTTCAAGACTCAATGACTAATAAGTCATGGGGATTTTTGGTTTTGTTAAAAGAATGTGGAGAACAGATAAAAACATCAATTCCATACAAAATCAATCTTTGCGGAGCGTCAAATTACTTAGAAGAAATTTTTAATCTTAACCAATCAAAAAAGAAATATGACAATGAAAAATCAATTTATGTTGTATTTTCAAAATTGTGGAAAGATTACTTTCAATTGCAGAGACACAAGACTACAAATGTGTATGATGTTGCTGTATGGGCATTAAGACGTTTTTCTTTCGATGATACTATTGATGAAAGCATATTGATTTCCATATTCGCCTCAACATTTAACTTATCTATTGATGACATCGAATACTGTTTTGACATTACTCATAAAACAATTTCTTTTGTAAAGAATGCATATTCTGAAACTGAACTAAAAGAAAAACTGCAGGAAAACGGTGTTGATGTAACCAAAAATAACATTGATGCTCAAGGAAAAAGTATTGTTGCAAATCCCGGAGAAATTTCAAGAGGTCCTTTTATACAACCACTATATGCAGGTTTGGAAATTACTGATTATGTCATAATTCTACAATCTAACTTTATTGAACTTTATGGACCTAATTTAAACGCTGTTATTCATAAAAAAATACAAAACACAAATAATCTCCAGCAAATCTACTATGGTTCACCCGGGACGG
>DCGD01000134.1:0-2229 GCA_002315195.1 Prevotellaceae bacterium UBA1787
TTATCTTTGCAGTTATTTTGGTAAAGCATGAAAGAAAGTATGTCGAAGTCCACCGCGCCGGTAAGACAAGAAAAGAGTCTTCGTTCGGAAAGTTTGAATTTACTGCGCTTTCCGTTGGCGCTTGTCATTTTGATTATCCACGTCTTCGGCATCAACGGCGCGGGTGAAGTGCATTTCACCGATTTCAGTTGGTATCGCGCTACCTCGAATTTTATCAATGCGTTCATGCGGGGGCAGAGTGTACCCATCTATTTCTTCATTTCCGGTTATGTGTTTTTCTTAGGAATACAGCTCACGAAGGAAAAGTTGAAGCAAAAACTCAACAACCGCAGGAAAACACTCTTGGTACCTTATCTGATATGGAACAGTGTATCGGTGTTGCTCATCTTGGCGGCGGTACTGTTCCTGCCAGTCAACATGGCTTCGCAGTCCGTTTCCCCGGAAATTAGCCTGTCCAGTATTCTGTCATGCTATTGGATGTACGATGGACGTTTGGCCGGCTCAGTTATTGATGACTGTACCATGCCAATTGATTTTCCTCTTTGGTTTTTGCGCGACTTGATGCTGGTGGTTTTGTGTACGCCGATATTGAACAAGATACTGAAGAAGAAAGGGGTGTATTGGGTCATTGCCTTCGGCATCTTGTGGTTTGCGACGGCATGTGGCATCGGTCTGCAATTCTATTTTCCGACTGCAGGACTCTTTTTCTTCTCCTGGGGCGCTTACATGAGCATCAACCAAAAGGACATGCTGGTGGAATTTGGTCGTTTTACGGTGGCATCCGTTATTTTGTATTTGGGTTTGGGGATGACCTACATGTTTTTCACAGGTGGAAATCCCATGTTGTTGAAGGTCATCAAAAGTTGCAATGTCATTGTGGGTCTGTTGTTCGCCTATAACCTCTCGGCATGGCTGCTCAGACGCAAGTGGTGCAAGGTGAGTTCCTTTCTCGCCTCCGCAAGTTTCTTTATATATGTCACACACGGCATTTTGTGTGGAAAAGTGTATCGTGCCGTATTTTACGTATTCAAGCCGGACGGCAACTTGACGATTATATTGTCTCTTGTGACTGCCGTCGTGCTTACCACAGTCCTGCTTTTGGCGGCGTTCTATCTGCTCAGGCAGTATGCGCCCAACGTATTGAAAATCGTGGCGGGGAGAAAATAATTTTCTTTCAACTTTCAGTGTTCAGAGTAAACATGTAACCAACACCAGCCCGGGAGCAACGCAATACACCATATTCCGCCATGCAAGGGCAAAAGTAAAGTATGAGCCCCAAGACGCTCAAAAACGTCCATGACGTGAAAAATCCCACCGAAAGTTGCCATAGACTCAGGTTTTGTCTGAACTTTGCCATATTGATCAATGGTTTTTTTTTCTGTTTCTCAGCACGAAATCGGGTGAAATTATTGACATGACAAAATCTTGTGCAACTTTTTGTTTCTCAAGAACTTATAAACAGGGATTGTCATTTAACAGATAGAAGAAATGTAACTATTTGAATGTCAGTGTCATAAAGTTTTTTTTACCTTTGCATAAGATAACAAACACCACCAAAAAACTGCTATGAACGGCTTGATTTGGGGGAAACGAAAATTCATCGTCATGGCAAAGGTACAACAAATTTCTGAAATAACCCCTTGTTTTTGCGTTCACGGAACATGATTTTACAAGGAATATGAAGAGTCGTTCAAGAAGAGCGAACTCGACCGCATCCGTTCCATCCTTCCGCTTCGCGGGTTGGCTGTCAGACTTGGTCTTGTGGATCCGCATCCGCGGAATAAAGTCGGCCGCAAGCCTTACTTCATCCCGGAAGGCAAGGTGGCGCTCATGTTCCTCAGGGCATACACGGGGTTGTCCGCCCCAAAATTATGGAGCAGCGCAACGCAAACATCCACTACCATTCTGCGGCGTGTGGATCAGTTCACGCAATCCTCTGACCAACTACAAGCTCATAGACTCCATTGCGCTTGAGTTGTCCAGCCGCCTGAAAGTACAGGATCTGCAGGAGGTGTTGGCGGAAGCATGGAAGCCGTACATGAAGAATCTCGATACCCTCTACACCGACACCACCTGCTACGAAAGTGCGGTGCGGTACGCTACCCGACCGATGCGAGGTTGTTGTGGGAATGCATAGAGAAGGCATACCTGATGATGTGCGAGGCTGGCAAGGAACTCGGAACCCCTCGCATGAGGACGAAATACCTTGATGTATCCCGCGACTACATG
>DCGD01000134.1:2378-2799 GCA_002315195.1 Prevotellaceae bacterium UBA1787
CGCAACTTGCAAAGACAGAGACGATGACGGGGATATGTCGTCAGCAACGGGAGCGGCACGAGAGCGGCAACGCCAAGGAAAGCATCCCCGACCGTATCGTGAGCGTCAACAAGCCATACATACGCCCGATCGTAAGAGACAAGGAGAGAAAGAGGGTCGAGTTCGGAGCCAAGTGCAACAACATCCAGATTGATGGCATCTCGTTCATCGAAAAGCTTTCCTTCAACGCCTTCAACGAGGGCACCCGTCTGGAGCACTGTGTAAGTCTCGCGGAGAGACTCTTCGGGGAGAAGATTGCAAAAATAGGCGGTGACTGCATCTACTCCGGCAACAAGAACCGTTCCTTCAGCAGTGAGCGGGGTATCGAGACGTCATTCCCCCTGAAAGGCAGGAGACGGGAAGAGGCATCCTCAGTCAGTGC
>DCGD01000164.1:0-295 GCA_002315195.1 Prevotellaceae bacterium UBA1787
ATCAGCATTCATGCTTGGTAAAGACAAGAAATTGCCACTTGACGAGTTTTTTGTTTTCTACAACAACCAGAAATCACCGGATGGCGCAGTCGAGTCGTCAGGCGATGACACCACGGGGGGTAACAGCGATGGTGGCGATGACGAGACTTTGATGGTGGATTTGACCAAGGTCGATCCATGTATCCAGGAAATAGTGTTTACCGTAACCATTCACGAAGCGGCAGTGCGCAAACAGAACTTTGGTCAGGTACATAATTCATACATAAGAATTTACGATGCCATCAACGATGCCGAC
>DCGD01000164.1:326-1282 GCA_002315195.1 Prevotellaceae bacterium UBA1787
ACCTTGATGAGGATTTCAGCATCGAAACGGCTGTGGAGTTTGGACGATTGTATAAAAGAAACGGTGCGTGGAAATTCGAGGCCATGGGTGTTGGCTATAAGGGCGGACTCCAGTTCTTTGTAGATAAATATATCAAGTAATACGTTAAAAATCATTCCGATGGCAATAAATTTAGTTAAAGGACAAAATTCTGTGCTCGGCATGAATGTATTTCATGTCGGGCTTGGTTGGGATGTCAATGAAGGTGTCTCTCAATATGATTTCGATTTGGATGTTGCGGCATTCATGATTGGTTCCAACAAGAAGACCATAGGTGACGACTATCTCGTATTCTATAACTCAGAAAATAGAGTCAGGAAAGAAGACTTGAAAACAATAGTGTCTTCTTCGCTTTGGTCCGACAATGATGAAATGCGCCATGAATCGCGTCCGGTGGATCCAGAACTCTCTGTCATAGGTTCCATAGATGATGAAGATGGCAAAACCTCGGAAGATGGCGACGATGAGAGCATGGACATAGACCTTAGCAAGGTAAATCCCATGATACAGGAAATCATCATTACCGTAAGCATCTATGAATGGGAAAAACGCAAGCAGAACTTTGGACAGGTGGAACGCGCGTATGTTCGTTTGTTCAAGTCCGGCAATGAAGCGGTTGGCAAGGAAGATTACAGGTACGATTTGACTGAGGATTTCTCAGCTTGTGCTTCAGTGGAGTTTTGTCGGCTGTATCGCTATAAAGGAGTATGGAAAGTCCAGGCTACAGGCATTGCCCACAAAGGCGGTTTGGAAGAACTTGTTGAAAAATTCATGTAATTATGGCAATAGTATTGGAGAAAAGCGGTGACAAACACCGTATCAATCTTGAAAAAGGAAGCAGACCCGTTGTTGGAGAGATTAAAATCAATTTGGATTGGAGCAAGGGCGGTTTTTTTAAGCAGATGTTTGGAAAAGCC
>DCGD01000164.1:1320-2546 GCA_002315195.1 Prevotellaceae bacterium UBA1787
GTTGCTTCTATGAATTGCGCGATGGAAAGAAGATGCTCATAGATGGGCTTCAGTTCTCCCATGGCAGAGGCGGCAATCGTGACCGTCAGACACGTCAGGGCTGCTACACCCAGTCCCCTTACATTTGGCACAAGGGGGATGACCGCGGTGGTTCTTCAGAATCGGGAGAAACCATTCTCGTCAATCCCGGTGGCATGAAATACATCAAGCGCATCATCGTATATACGTTCATTTACGAAGGGGTTGCCAAATGGTCTGAGACCAACGCGGTTGTAAAGGTGTCGGTGCCTGGTTGCGAAGACATTATCGTTCAAATGGGACGGCAAAGCAGCGACAAGAGATTTTGTGCCATAGCCTCCATAGAAATGAATTTGGACAACTCCATGGAAGTAAAGAAACTTATCACGTTTCATGATGGACATTCCGATTGCGACCGGCAGTATGGCTGGGGTTTCAGTTACTCACCGGGCAGCAAATGATTGAATGCAACATTGCAACCATGAACTATTTCAACTTGCAACATACAATTGTAATGTTTTAAAATTACCAACCAGTCGTACTTCGATGCTTACTTTTGTATCGTGAAACCAAAAAAACAACGCATTATGATTAATCTGGAAAAAGGTCAGCGTGTCAATGTAGGACTGCCAAAATTTACAATCGGTTTGGGTTGGGACACCAACTCAACAAGTACAGGAGTGGATTTCGATCTTGATGCTTCAGCATTCATTCTTGGAGAAAACAAAAAATTGTTGTCTGATGAGTATTTTGTTTTCTACAACAACCTTCAGTCACCTGATGGTTCGGTTGAACACACTGGCGACAATTTGACGGGTGAGGGCGAAGGCGATGACGAAAGCATTCGCATCGACTTATCCAAGATTTCGCCTAATGCCACTGAAATTTGTATTGTGGTTACCATTCACAAGGCGGTTGAAAGAAAGCAGAATTTCGGGCAAGTGCATAATTCTTTCATTCGCATCTACAATACAGACAACAATGAGGAGATTATGAAGTATGAACTCGAAGAAGATTTCAGCATCGAAACAGCGGTGGAATTCGGTCGTCTGTACCGTCGCAATGGCCAATGGAAATTTGAAGCCATTGGTGCGGGCATGAAAGGCGGACTTCAGGATTATGTAAACAAATATCAGTAATTGTTTCAGTGGATAGGCTATGGCAATAAGACTTGAAAAAGGACAGAGAATCAATCTCGAAAAGGGAAA
>DCGD01000105.1 GCA_002315195.1 Prevotellaceae bacterium UBA1787
GCGTATATTGGCTGGCAGGACATCACGACAAGCGTTTCAAATGCTTCATCGCACACGACGGCATCTTCAACACGGAAGCAAACTACATGGAAACGGAGGAACTTTGGTTTGTCAACTGGGACTGCAAGGCTGCGCCCTGGTGCAAGGACGACGCGGTGGCCGGACGCTTCTTTGAAGACTCCCCCCACAAGAGCATCGACAAATGGGATACGCCCATCCTCTGCATTCATGGCATGAAGGATTACCGCATCCTTGCCAACCAAGCCCAAGAAGCATATGCCGCCGCAAGACTCCACGGCGTGGAAGCGCAACTCCTACTCCTTGAAGACGAAAACCACTGGGTTCTCAAACCACAAAACGGCATTCTTTGGCAACGCANNACTACCGCATCCTCGCCAATCAGGCAATGGCTGCTTTTGATGCTGCCAAGATGCAAGGTGTACCAGCCGAATTGCTCATTTTCCCCGACGAGAACCATTGGGTCCTGAAACCCCAAAACGGCATTCTTTGGCAACGCACTTTCTTCAAGTGGTTGGACAAATGGCTGAAATAAAAGAAAGATACAATACTGACTTTCCAAACACGGTGGAAGAATGTTCTACAGCATCGTCATTCCCGAATATAATTTCGACTGCACACCGCTCGTTAAATCATTGATACCGCTTTGCAAAGACGCTTTCGGCGACGACTATGAAATCCTTGTCGTCGACGATTGCTCTTGCGACGACATACGCGACACCTTGCGCATCGTCAATCTGTGGGAACGATGTAAACTGATAGAGAAACCCGAGAACACGGGACGCGCTTGCACCCGAAACATCGGCGTCCTGAACGCAAAAGGCGACTATGTGTTCTTCATGGATTGCGACGCGGAAATCGCTTCGGTGAATTTCTTCAAGAACTACCTGAAAGTCATTCATGCCGCCGACGTCACCTGCGGAGGTCTGCGCATCTCCCTTTCCAGCTGCCGGGATGACAACCATTTGCGCTATCGCTACGAGACAATAGCCTCGACAAAACAAAAGAAAGGCATACCGCAAAAACATCCGTATGAGAGTTTCACGGCGTTCAATGTGTGCATTCGGAAATCCGTCTTCAACCACATCATGTTCAACGAGGAATTTTCACAATACGGCTACGAGGACGTTCTCTTCGGAATAGACCTCAGAAAGCATCAAATCCCCATACAACATATTTTCAATCCATTGACCCACACCGGGTTGGACGACAACACCTCTTTCCTAAAAAAAACGGAAGAATCCCTAAGAAACCTTCACAGGTTCCAAACCCTTTTTGAAGGCGAAACAAACTTGCTCCGCAAGGTCAAGCTAATTGAAAATCTTCATCTGACTTTGCTCGTCCGCTTTTTGCATCTCCTGTTCAGGCGCGCCGAACGCAACAACCTCCTCGGCAAACGACCTCTCCTGACCATTTTCAAACTCTACAAACTTGGCTATTTCCTGAACCTCCCTAAACGCCCTTGACTAAAAGGTCCGAAGATTCATTTCTCCCACGCTTTCCCTCAGGAATGGAGAAAGCAGCGCAGGCAAACCTTGGGGCGAACAGGCTCCACACTGACACAATTACATTACGCTAAAAATAAAATCCATGATTTTTGATTGCGCCTCTGAAATTTTCCGTAACTTTGTACTTCAAACAAAGAGTTGGTCGGTTCGTCGCTGACATCACAAGATGGAAGAGGAAAGTCCGGGCAGCACAGAGCAGTTCTCTTCTTAACGGGAAGATATCCGCGAGGGTATGCCAGGCGCAGAAGAAAACAACCGCCCGAAAGTCAAATGGAGGGTAAGGGTGAGAACGTAGGGTAAGAGCCTACGAGTAGGCATAGTGATATGTCTATTGTGCGTCAGAACGCTGAAAGTTCAAGTAAACCGGAGATGGAGGGTAACTCGCCCGAACACGCACCGCGTGTGCTTCGGAGGGTAGAACGATAGAGTTGCATGGTGACATGCAACGTAGATAAATGACGGACATTGTTTTGAAAAAGGCAATACAGAACCCGGCTTACAGACTGACTCTTTTGTTTAGAGAATTCATGACCATAAAAATATTTTAGTATGAAAACAAACAACGGAAAAATCTATCGCGGCATGACATGCATTGTCATTGCGCTATCACTCATTTTGGGAATGACATTTGCAAGCACGACTTGCATGGCGCAAACCGCCAAGGAAAAAGCCAAGTGCGCCTACGTCATCAAGAACATCAAATTGGACAAGGCCAAACAAGACCAGTTTTCCACTTTGTTCTATGCTTACCTGAAAGAAAAAAAGCAGGTGACATCCGTTTTCGATGACATGAAAGACAATCTCAAGGACAATATCGACAAGGGTACTATCACGGAAGCGCAGGCACAGCAACTGCTCAACAACCGTTGGACCGCGGACGAAAAGGAGGTTCAAGTACGCAAGAAATACTCGCCCCTGTTCACCAAGATGTTGGGAGCGAAACAAGCATACTATGTTTTCAAGTTCGCCAACGACAAACTCAAATAGTTCCACTTTCATTTTCAGACTTTGATGGTTGTCAATTCGTCTGGAATTCATTCGTAATTTTTCCCGATTTCGTTCCCAATGGTAATTTTCCTTATTTTTCTCATTCTCATCTTGGTTTCGGGCATACTGTTGTTTTTCTGCACCCCGAAATCCAAATCTGAAAAAGCCGAAAACAAGAGCAGACGTTCTTTCATTGGAATGTCATCGAGCGTGGCGCAGACGGAGACGTTAGCCTCCATCCGCAAGACCTACGATGAAATTACCGCCACCATCAAGGGAAAATCACTGCCCCGCACCACTACGCCCATCATACCCGCCGGGGCGAGGGATTTTGAAACGTACATCAACCTCTGCACCGCCTGCCAGCTGTGCGTCGCCTCGTGTCCCGAACGCGTACTTCAGCCCACGTTCTCCATTGAGAACCTGATGGTACCTGAAATAAAATATGGCAGTTCATTCTGCCCACCGGACTGCATCAGCTGCACGACCGCCTGCTCCACCGGAGCCATACAACTCCTTACCGTCGAGGAAAAGAAACGCATACGCATCGGTTCCGCCGTGTGGATACGCAAAAATTGCCTCAACATGGAAAAAAATTCAAGCGACACCCCTTGC
>DCGD01000063.1:0-1382 GCA_002315195.1 Prevotellaceae bacterium UBA1787
ACCATACACTTTCAGACTTTCAGACACTTAGACTTTTTTACACTCAGAAAGTTAAATTTCCTCGATACCCCAAGCATGAATTTGGTCTATCATGGTTTGCGTATATGGACTGGCCGGGTAACCGAGGAACGATTTGGTGTTATCCAATACACTTGAAAATAAGTCCTTATGTTCTGAAGGGATAACATCAAAAGCCAGGACTTTTCCCATCAAACCCTCATTGCACGGTAAGTTTCCTCCACCTGTAATATGATCTTCTTCCAATTTGGAAACCGTATCGAGCCTCATCAATGCCTTGGGCCGGGTCTTGTTCTCCAGGGAAATGGTCAGTACGGCATCGTCTAATTTGGCGATGGATGCGAAAATGAGTTTGCTGTCAGTGTTTCTTGCATATTCCCTATTGGTGGTGCCCAACAGTTCCTTGATGGGTACTCTGACAATATGACCGTTTTCATAACCCAAGACAAGGGATTCCTTTAACTCGTCTTCCAAAACGGTCAATGTCAAAAGCGTGGTCTCCTCGTCATAGTCATATTCGTCAAGTTTCTTGAATTTACCATTCCCGAGGAATTTCAGGAACGCGATGGGTTCAACGAAGTTGTCAGGATCAAGATATTCCGCCAGCACGTTCTTCCGTATGCGGCTTGTCCGTATGTCATCCTCCTTGGATTTCACAAGGGGCAACTTAGTTGTCACATCGTTGTTGGTCATAGTTGGCAGCGCAATGGGTTCCTGCGGAACTGCAACCTCATTCGCAACGGGCATCGGTTCCAGTCGTCGCTTGTTTCGCTTGAATTCCGTATATTCCGAATTCGTCAGCCGCCTCTTGGTACCACCAACCCTGACCCACCATTCACCATCCAACGCCAAACCTTGATCATGGGGGTTTATCTTTACGATCAATATGTTCTTTTCCTTGTTTTCCGCATCAAAGCCGATGCTGTCTATGCATGTGGTTGCCACGCTGTTGCCCCATTTCGAAACCACAGCGTCAATGATGGTTCTTTGGTATTTGTCCTTGTCGTTATAATACAATGAAGTATTCAAGTCGTTTTCTACGCCGACCCCCAAGCCCGAATCGTTCACACCCACATACAACGTGCCACCGGACGTGTTCAGGAAGGAATCTATCACCTTCAATATCTCCTGCATCTGCTTATACTGGTTGGGGATGCCGCTCGATTCCTCCGCCGAAAAAACAATTGAGGTCTTGTACTCCGTGTCCACCGTCTCCCAACCGGTGCCGTAAGTCTTCAGTCCAGATTCAAAACCTTTCAGGTTGAGCTGCAGCTTTATACGGTTGTGGATTTCATTCGAGACGCTTTCCAACTTGTAATTTTTGGTGATGTTGTAGGCAAGAACCAAGGAAGCCAGTACCTTGG
>DCGD01000063.1:1421-6636 GCA_002315195.1 Prevotellaceae bacterium UBA1787
CGAGTTCCGATACAGTTCGTCGTTGTACTCGGGTTTCCCCAGGAAACTGACCGTTTGGAGTTGCTTGAAGCGTTCATAAAGCGCCGTATTGTTGCTGAACAATTCTGAATTGACCTCAGCCAGTTCGTTGAGTTTTTCTTCATCCACCCTTGAATTCACGGCGAAAAAGTGAAGCATGGAAATTATGTCCATCCTACCCTTGTAAAGGGCGGCCTGTGATTCCCAGGCGACCAGCAAACACAATATCCTGGCAAAACCAAGGTAATTGTACGATTTGACATAATCGCCTTCAATCAAAGCCATGCGGTCGATGAGATAAATCACTTCACGCACATACGATACGTCCAACACCTTGTCGCTTTCCATCATCCGCTCATCATCCTCGCCCTGGACGGAGTCTTTCTCCGACACACTGCCAATGGCGTAATTTTTCATCAAGGTGCTGAAAGCGCTCACCAAATCATAGTAACGTTTTGTGACTTCATCAATTTCGCACATGATGTGGAAAGTTCCGTTTCCTTCACCAACCCTATGGCAACTGACCGTGCTGTAACGGTCAAGACCTTCAAACTTGTCGGCGTTCTTGATGATTACGCTTATGCCTTCGACGGAAATGGCGGGAACCATGCCGCTGTTTGAAGGCTTCGTTCCAAGAGAACAAACTATGCCCTCATTGTCCGCACAAAATTCGTTGTTGATCCATTTCTTCATATCTTCGGCCATGGAAAAATGGAATTGACCGCCTTCCGACTTGCCGATTATCGTTGCCTTGAAAATGTACCTGCTTCCGTCAGAGGCCAAAAAGTGACGGATGGACGTGCTGACCACATAAGGCACAATGTCATCCTTGACATATATGAAGCCTTGCCCGCCTATTTCATCTTCTATCTGGCAATAATACTTGTCCTTGACATTTTCATCCTGACTGACAAACGTAATATTCACCGTTTCGTTGACAACGTGTTGGTTCTTGCTCTTGCCATTTGAAAACGTCCTCATCGGACCCAACTTGAACAACATGAATTCAATTTCCTCCCAAATCTTCCTGTAAGGGGTTATGTCGTTGGACCTGATGGATGTCAAGCTTGTGGTAGTTTTCTCGTCCATGAATATTTGCAACCCTTTCCAAAGTCCCAAATCCTTAGGAAAGACCGCATGAAGCGTCTTGCCGGACTTGTTGGAAAGGATATGAATGCCTTCGGACGAAATGCGAATGACCGCTTTGCTATGTGCGAATGAATTGATGGTATCAATGTTGTCGCTAAGGGGCAGTGCGCTTAGAATGTAAGGGACCAGCACGTTCTTCTCATAATCCTGACTGTAATTCTGTTTTTTGATTTGTGACTGAAACAGAGTTTCAAAAGCCAAATCAACCAGTTTTTGCGAATTGGTCAGATTCAAGTAGGAGGAAACCAAACACAATCTGGAGGCGCTCAAACGATAGTCCACGGTGCCGTTTTCGGTGTCGTCGCACATGAGCATCAGTTGCAAGGAAAGCGCCTGGACAACGTCCGTAAGCCGTTCCTTATTGTCTTTTGTCCTGTAAATCTTGCCATCCAATTCACGCACATAAAGTTCCAGCAACTTGATTATCGCACTGCGGAAAGGTTCTTTCTTCCATACCGACACATTGCGCCGCCTCAATATTTCCAACAATTGTTTCATCCTGTCGTTCATGATGTCAGGACGACGCAGGAACAAGCAGGAAAGAATGTTGAAGTTCTTGACAGGATGATATATGAAACCCGATACGGTCAGTTTTTTGAACATGGAGTCAATAAAAGAGGTGGCCGTATCCACCGAATTGGGATTGGCTTCATTGTCTATCAGTTCCGCCGCCTTGATGTAGTACCCCAGCTGTTCAATCGTCAGCGTCAGGCGATTTTGATAAATTTCACGCTCGGTCTCGCTGCACAAATCCAAAAGTTTGGACATTTCCAAAAGATTGGAACAGTCATCGTAAACGGTTTCCAAGACAACCTTTCTATTCAACAAGCTCTGTATCCAACGATGACATTGCGAATTGAAAGAAATCTCTTTCTCTTCTGTCAGCAACAGTTTTATGAAATCCTTTACGTTCCACTGTATCCCCCTTTCAGACAACAAACCGAAGAGATTTTTCTCCGTCAGACCGGCATTTGTCTGTTCAAAGTTTCTGACGTCAACAAGGGCAACCCTCGGATGCTTTTCGTTTACGGCCGTAATGCGACATTTAACTGTTAAATCCTTGAACAATATGAGTTTTTCTGTTCCTTGAAGATATGTCGTAATGCCGCTTTGCTCATCAATCAACTCACAATAATTGGAATACGGCTTTTTAACCTTAAATTCAATAATATCACCGATTTTATAAACATCCCTTGGTTGTAGTTCCTGTTTCATTTCACTTTGGTATTTTTATATGTTGTTTGTTTTTATCCTTGGTATCGCACTTTACATGATTATATTTTTTCAAAAAATCAATTGGCTGTTTACTATAAATGATTGAACAACAAGAAAGTTGAACATCATTTTTCGCCATGTGGATTTCATCCGGCCTACAGCTTTGAAACACAAGCATGGAAAAATTGCACGACAATGCAAAAATAGCAATAAAATTCTGAAACAACCGCATTTTCAATCGTTTTTTCAATTTTGGGCTTTCAAACAGCCTCAACCATGGCGGCGGCTTTGCTCCTTGTCCTCGCCGACAAGGACAACGGCACATGTCTGTCGCAACGCGCGTCTTCCTTGGAACACGAGGCTTCGTACAAGTGAAAAAGCACGTTACAAAATAACGACACAACACCTTGACTTAAAGTTAAATTTTGTAAATTTGCAACTTGATATCACACAATCACATTAATGAAAATTTTATGAAACGTTTACTCAAACTGGTTGCAATCCTGTTGTTGTGTTCCACCGCCTCGACCCGGGCAAACAGCATCTATCCAGGCAACCGCGCCCCACTGAAAGAAAAACCCTATATCCAACTGCCGTTGGGCAACATCCAACCCACGGGATGGTTGCAAGACCAGTTGCTGCGAATGAAAAAAGGCTCTACCGGGCATTTGGACCAAGAGTATGAATTTGTTGTCGGCAAGCGCAACTGCTGGCTGGGCGGTGATGGCGATGCCTGGGAACGCGGCCCATACTGGATTGACGGACTTCTGCCATTGGCTTACATTCTCGACGACAAGGAATTGAAAGCCAAGGTCAAGCCTTGGATTGAATGGTCGCTGAATTCGCAGCAGCCTGACGGACAATTCGGCCCCACCGTGGATCGTTCCTTCGAAGCGGGAATGCAGCGCAACAACGCCCTCGACTGGTGGCCGCGCATGGTCATGCTCAAGATTATGCAGCAGTACTATTCCGCGACAGGCGACAAACGCGTCATTTCTTTTCTCACCAACTACTTCAAGTATCAGTTGCAGACGCTTCCGGGCAAACCTCTCGGCAATTGGACGTTTTGGGGTGAACGCCGCGGTGGTGACAACCTGATGGTGGTGCTTTGGCTTTACAACTTGACGGGCGACAGTTTTCTGCTTGAACTTGCAGACTTGCTCCACAAACAAACCTTCGACTGGACGGACGTATTCCTGAATCAGGATCATCTATCCCGCCAGTACAGCCTCCACTGCGTCAACCTCGGGCAAGGCTTCAAGGAACCCGCCATCTACTATCAGCGTTCGGGCGATGAAAAACATACCGAAGCGGTCAAGAAAGCGGTAAGAACGATGCGCAACACCATCGGTCTTCCAACCGGGCTTTGGGGCGGTGACGAATCACTGCGTTTCGGCGAGCCTACGGTAGGCTCCGAACTCTGTACCGCCGTAGAAATGATGTTCTCGCTCGAAAGCATCCTCGAAATCACGGGCGACGTGCAATGGGCGGACCATTTGGAACGCATAGCCTACAACGCCCTGCCTACGCAGATTGACGACGACTTTGAGGCGCGCCAATACTTCCAGCAGTTCAATCAAGTACACATTGCACCCGCTTGGCGCACTTTCTCCGTTCCGCATGGCAATACCGACATTCTCTTCGGACAGCGCACCGGCTACGCTTGCTGCACCTGCAACATGCACCAAGGTTGGCCCAAACTGGTGCAGAACCTGTTCTACGCCACAGTCGACAATGGTATCGCCGCGCTCGTCTATGCACCTTCAAACGCAAAAGCAAAAGTCGCCGACGGAACGGAAGTCAACATCGAGGAAAAAACCAACTACCCATTTGACGAGACCATCCACTTCACCTTGACGTATTCCAAAAAAAGCGTCAAGAGCGCCACCTTCCCATTCCATCTCCGCATTCCGGAATGGTGCAAAAATCCCGTCATCAAAATCAATGGAGAAACCATCGGAACCAACGCCAAAGCAGGTGAAATCGCCCACCTGAAGCGTGAATGGAAGAACGGGGACGTGGTTACGCTTGAATTGCCCATGAACATCACCTCAGCCATGTGGTACGGAGGACGGGTTGTGGAACGGGGACCGTTACTCTATGCCTTGAAAATGAATGAAAATTGGGTAAAGAAAGATTTCGAACCGGAAAGAGTGGTTAACTATGGCCCATACTACTGGGAAATCACGTCCGATTCCCCCTGGAACTATTCTTTGAAAAAAGAAGCCATCGATCATCCTGACGAACAATTCGAAATCGTACGCACAGACAAGGTCGATGCTTACCCCTGGAACGTTGAGAACGCACCCATCGCCCTGAAGACCACCGGCAGAAAAATAACAAGCTGGACATTGTACAACGGTTCCACAGGACCGGTCAATTATTGGTATCAGTCTTATTATGACGATTATGAAAAAGAAGAAGATCCCATCACACTGATACCTTACGGATGCACCACCCTGAGAATAGCACTCTTCCCCGTGCGCTAATCCTGCACCCAACGAATAAAGGCAGTTCAAGAACTGCCTTTATTCGTATGCCATAGATTTAGGTTTCACCCTATCGCTTACCAGAAACATGGAGTGCAAGCAAACAGCGCGTATGAAACCGAACGAGAGAATGGCGATTTTCCTTGTGCGTGTTGACTTTATCCTTGCACTAAACTCTTCATTTCAATTTCTCCAATAGTTTTTGAATCAATTGGCTTGCGATTTTTCGGACTATCGGACTTTTGGTCATCTTGTTTATCACATTGTCAATATCCATGCTATTTTCAACCGTGTCATTCTTCGCACCCTTCGACTTCGTACCCTTCGACTTCGTTTCCTTCTCC
>DCGD01000020.1:0-679 GCA_002315195.1 Prevotellaceae bacterium UBA1787
GGCATCGACGAGGTGAGCGGCCATGTGTTCATGACCGGTCCCGCCGAAACCGTTTATGAGGGAGAGTTGATGTAGGCGTTTTTTCCTCGCTCTTTTTTTGCTTTTTCTTGAAATTTCCCCGATGGTGTGCCCGAAATATGCACACAATTGTGCGTATCTTTGCATACGGTATGTTTAATTAATGGAATGAAGGACGTATGCCAATCAATCAGACAAACAAACTTGCATGGATAGTCAAAACCATCTACAAGGCGCGCAGGATTTCTTTCGCCGAACTCAATCGCAGGTGGATGCGGAACGAGGACTTGAGCGGCGGAGAAGAAATGGTGAAGCGAACTTTCCATAAGTGGCGAAACCAAATACTTGATACTTTCGGACTTGTCGTCGAATGTGAGAAGACGCCTCCTTATCGTTATTATATTGAAAATGAAAGGGAAATGAAGTCCGGGAGCATTGAGGGTTGGGTGCTGGATACGTATTCGGCAAGCAACTCGCTCATTGGGTGCAAATCCATCAGGGATAGGATTTTTTTGGAGGAAATACCCAGCGGGAGTGTTTACCTTGATTCTGTCATGGAGGCGATGAAAATGAACCGGTTCATTCATGTTGCGTATTACAATTACCGGAGGGGTGATGTGAGGGAGCATTACATGATGCCGCTGTGCATAAAACTTTTCCG
>DCGD01000020.1:696-7047 GCA_002315195.1 Prevotellaceae bacterium UBA1787
GGCGTTGGTATTTGGTGGGGCGTCCGTGGCCATCGGGGGAAGACCGACTTTATTGTCTGGACCGGGTGCGGGATTTCAGGCTTTCAAGTCATGTGTTTGATTACCCGGAGGATTTCAATCCGAAAGTGTTTTTTGATGGTTGTTTCGGCATCATTGCCGACAAGAATTGCAAAGTGGAGAATGTCAAGCTCAGGGTCAGCGCCAGACAGGCGAACTATATGCGCGACCTTCCCATGCATGCGTCCCAGGAAGAGGTTGAGCGAAACGAATCATACAGCATCTTCAGCATGAAAGTGAGGGCTTCTTACGATTTTCAGCAGGAACTGCTTTGGAACCGCGAGGAGCTGGAGGTGCTTGAACCTCTCTGGCTGCGTGAAGAGATGGTTGAGACTATAAAAAGAATGTTGGGCAAGTATCAAGCGTGAAACGACATGGTAAAAGAGGATGATGAACCGGACTATTGTTTTGTTGGAAAATTTTTTGATTAATTTTTTAGAATATCAATTTTAGTTTATTATTTTGCAGTTATGAAATCTCTTGAAGAATTTATAGCGGGGGTGTCTTATTGTATAACATGGAACATAAAGTAATAATATGAAAGATTTTGCGGCTATTGATTTTGAGACGGCCAATTTCGAACGTTCAAGTGTTTGTTCGGTGGGTGTGGTCGTGTATAGGAACGGACGGAAGGTGGATGCGTTTTATTCGCTCATCAAACCCGAACCGGAGTATTACACTGACAGGTGTGTCCAGGTGCATGGGCTTACGGATGTAGATACGTGGAATGCTCCCGTATTTCCTGATGTATGGAAGCAGATTGAGCCTATGATAGAGGGGCTTCCGCTGGTGGCGCACAACAAGGCTTTCGACGAAACTTGCCTGAAAGCCGTGTTCCGTTGCTACCAAATGGATTATCCTGATTATGAGTTTTACTGCACCTTGCAGCAAGCGCGCAAGGTGTGGCCGGAAGGACACCACAATTTGGATATTATCGCGGAGCGTTGCGGTTTCTATTTGAAAAACCATCATCACGCACTTGCGGACGCGGAAGCCTGCGCCGCCATTGCCTTGGAGATATTATAGAAAGTCTGTGTCATGGACTAAATGTGAAATAGGCATTGCATGTAAGTTTAAGCGTTGAAGAGAAATCCGAGGCGAATGTGTTTTATTAATCATTCTCTTTGTGGTAAGTCCAAATGCTTTAGGGTTAAATGAAGATTTTTTATTAAATGAAAATGGGAAATAACAAATCACTTGAACTGATGCATGTTGCAGATTTGCTTGACATGCATTTCAATATCCCAAATTATCAAAGGGGGTATCGATGGGAAAGCAAACATGTCGAAGCATTGTTGGATGACTTATATGGTTTTAGCGTCCAAATGAGAGGAGACAGCAACAAGCAAGGTAAATTTTATTGTATTCAACCTTTGGCGGTCGTAGCCAACAAAGCCTTGAGCTCTGAAGACGAAATTGTGTATGATGTGATTGATGGTCAGCAGAGATTGACTACTTTGTACTTGCTTTTGACTTATTTGCAAGATGCAAGGCGGGTATTGTACACAGGAAAAACATCAACATCAATATTCACATTGAAATATGAAAGTCGAGATTCTGATTTTTTTGACAATAAAGAATTCATGACAAGCGACATTGAGAAATCCATGCGCAATATAGATTTTTTTTATATGACACGTGCATATAAGGCTATTGACGGATGGTTTAATAGGAAAGATATTTCCAAGTCTATTATTTTGAGAGTGTTGATTCCGGAAAATTACAATAATACAACAGGGCTTACAGGAGAAAACTTACAGAAAGCCAAAGAACAGAATGACAGAGAAAATGATGTGAGATTTATATGGTACAATGTTGCGGTTAAAGATGACACAGATTCAATGGAGGTGTTTTCACAATTAAATTATGGCAAGACTGAGTTGACGCCTACTGAACTTGTCAAGGCGCTTTTGTTCCAATGCGACATTTATACCAAAGACGTACAACTTATGCGTGAGATAACTTTCAGACGCTCTTGTGAATGGGATGCAATGGAAAAGCAGTTGCAGAATCCGTTCATGTGGTCAATGTTCATGTCACCGGATGATATGACTACATCCCACATGACAATTGTATTGCAAATTGTTGTTGATGAACTATATGACGGATTGAAGAAAGTTGAACCAAACATTAAATTTGACAAATCTTCGGAAGACTATATATATCAAGTATGCAATCGGTATCTTGGAACCAACAAGGATGGAGATTATGCAGAAAAAGTCAAAGAGGTGTGGGAGATGGTACAGACCAAATATACAGCACTCTATAATTGGTACAAGAATTCTGACACATATCATCTTATAGGACTTCTTGTTTGGCTAAAGGAATTCAAGAACAAGAATTTCGGCATTAAGGAACGCCGCCAACTGCTAAAGGAACTTATGGACAAATATAGCCAAGTTTCCAAGGACGCGTTTATCAAACACTTGAAGAAATCAATAGCCGGTATCATCCATGTTGAAGAGACAAAAAAAATAGGTAAAGAAATCATGCCGTGGGGTTTGGAACGTATCAACTACAATGAAGATGCTTTGCAAATGATTCGCATATTGGTGACTTTCAATGTTGAAGATATTAGAAAGCATCAAGACGAATCTTCCAAATTCCCCTTTCATCTGCTCCGTAAATACAAAATAACCAGTTTGGAGCATATTCATCCACAGAATCTTTCTATGGATAACATTAAAATAGAAACGCTAAAAAAATGGCTCGAAACAAGTGAACGCAATCTGGAAGTCGTTGGGAAATATGACATATACCATGAAAAGATTGCCGAATTGCGTAAATACATCAAAGATGAAGCATCATATAAGAAAAACATAGATGTCGCCCAAGAAATCATAAACGAAATAGACCAAGAGTTCAACGACTTGGCAAACATGAATGAAGAACAGATGCATACGCTCTATAACATGTCATTGGTAGACAAAGAACTCAATTCCGCGTTAAGCAATAATCTGTTGGACAAAAAACGTGAAATACTTCTTTCATACCAGGAAAATAAGAAAAAATACGTTTTGCCGACAACTCAAAAGGTATTCAGCAAGCATTATGCTCCAACCTCTGAACCAAATGTCGGACCGGAACTTTGGACAGATCCAGACCGTAAAGCATATTTCAGCGCAATAGAGACAATGTATAAAAATTTTGACAAATACTATTCAAAAGATTAATTATGGCTTCAATAACCTTTGAATCATTCATAAAGCAGCAGGCGATAGAGATTCCCGCCATACAAAGAGACTATGTCCAAGGACGAGGTTGCACGATTGAGGAACAAGACAAGCGAGAGGCATTCGTGGAAAAATTAATAAACGCCATATCCAATGCCGATCCAAACCCATGTCATTTGGAATTCATATATGGTTCCGTCAATGAGACTTCGCATTGTTTCATACCATTGGATGGGCAGCAACGATTAACTACACTGTTCTTGTTGCATTGGGTTGTATGGAACAAGAGTTCTGAGTCCGCAAGAAAACAATATCCGTTGTCACTGATTTCGGGATTGAGGTATGAGACAAGAATCAGTTCAAGGAATTTTTGTGAATGTATCATAAACAGAGCATTATTACCGAAAGAATCCACGGAACGTTTGGGTGATGTCTTGAAGAAACAGCCTTGGTTTTCAGAAGATTGGAACTATGATCCTACTATACAGGCGATGATATCAATGATAGGTTTTGTTGAAAAGAAATTGAGTTCATTCAGTGAAGATGAAATTTCTGCCATGCTTGAAAGAATTGGCGGAGATGACAATCCAATTAATTTTGATATACTAAACATGACAGAATATGACTTGACGGACTCTTTGTACATCAAGATGAACGCACGCGGGAAAAAACTCACCTCTTTTGAAAATTGGAAGTCCAATTTCATTCAATTCCTTGATACAAAATTCGGAAATGAAGAATATGAGCAAGCGGACAAAGCAAGACGAATCCAGACATATACATACAAGGACTACTTCTGCTATTCAATAGAACATCAATGGACGGATTTGTTCTGGAACTATCTTAAAGAGGATTATCTGAAGTTGAGTGAGGAACAGCGGCAAAAACAATATCCTTGCATAGACGGGATGTTCATGAATTTGTTTGAGTTTCTTTGTGCGTATTGTTATTACAAAAAACAAGGTTCTTCCGACAAGGAAGAGTATGAGAAATTAAGTGCTGCGCAAAAAAGAGAGATATGGCAAGAAAAAGAATTTGTTGATTTACTGTTTGGAGCATTGGACTCCATGTGCAGAATTGACCACCAAAAGTTCTTTGATGAATTGTTCTACATTAGCGATCAAGAATTGCCAACTGATAATGAGGATTGCAAAGTGCGTTTGTTCAGGACAAAACAGTGCAATTTATTTAAATTGTGCGTTGAAAGTGGAACTTCGATGGAATTGACCGACATGTTGTTGTTCCACGCACTGCTGCACTATTGTGTAAAGAATGTTACTACAACTGTGGACGATTCACTCAAGACATACATGAGAAACGTCCGAAACTATTTTGAAGGAGTAATCCAAAACCTTAAATCAAATACAACGGTTCAACTAAACCTTCGTAAGTCAGAATTTGAAAGATATGATAACAAAATTAACTTGTTGGCTGACAATGGTTATTCTTCATGTTCTGTTTCCGGGTGTATCATAGACGATTGCTCCATTACTCATGGCAATACTGAGGTTTTCAAAAAGTCAATTGAAGAATTTGGAGAAGAGAGAGTAGTTGAAGCCTTGAAAACATTCTGCAAAGCATCGCAGATTGAACGCATCAGGGTATTGATTTCCTGTGGGTTCAAAGGTACGTATCTCGGAGATTGTATGGGGAGAAAGCGTTATTTCTTTGGCAACACGGACAGATGGGACGTATTATTTATTTCAGACAAAGAACAACTTTCAGGGTGTCTTGAACGATATACGGCATTGATAGCTGAGGGTAAGGGAAATGATGAAATAATTGCAGATGCGATTACGAAACACAAAAAAGGTTTTTTGTACTATATGTTGAACTATGATGACTTTGTGGAAGCGAATGAATCAAAACACCATTTCGCGATAAGGGGAGATTTGGACGAAGTTGACTGGATAGCATTAAAATCATATAGTTCAAATCCCGGTGTCGCCTATCACACGGACCCCTTGGCTTTTACAGTTGAGAAGCGGTTGGTCAAAAACAATCCCAATATGCAATTGGCACTTTACAAGCAATACTCAGGCAAATGTCCTCTTTGCATTGTAAAAGATAAAGTGCATTGGGAACACTTATTCTCTGTGACAAGTAGAAAAGATGGATGGCATGTCATTGATGGCAAAGAACTCTTGACAAAAGAGATATTAACGTTTTTCGGGATTGATGATTCGAAAGGGAATGTATGTGTTGTTGCTTCAGATGAAAATCGTGATATGGTTCAGGTATGTGTAGATCTTTTTGAAAAGGTAGAAAACCAGATTGGAAACCAGGTTCAAAGCAATTCGATTAGGAATACGGTGGCGCAGCAGATGATTGATACATAGAAGAGTCCCAGGCCCATTCGGGCGCAGATGATGCCGAGAAGGAGTGCCGCCGTGCCGGCGATGGGCGTTGTGGTGGCTTCGGTGATGGCCGGGAATGTCATGACGGCGAGTGTGACGTATGGGACGTAGTAGAGGAAGCTCTGTATGAAGCGGTTGGTGATGCGTTTTCGGATGACGAGCATGGGCAGTATGCGTACCAGGTTGGTGGCGGCAATCATGACGAGTATGTATATCCAGGTCTTACTCATGATGTGCTTCCTGTTTGATGGGTTTGAGTAAGGCCGCCAGGGCGGAGATGACGATGGTCAGCAGAATGGTGCGCATGCCGGCACTCATGTCGGAAATGCATGGCAGGACGGAACAGAGGTAACTCATCAGGAAACTGATGGCGATGGTCAGGGCGATGGTTTTGTCATTTTTGGCCGGGGGGATGATGATGGCGATGAACATGCCGTAGAGTGCGACGCTGAGTGCCGAAACGATGTTGGCGGGCAGAATGTTTCCGACGGCGATGCCCGAGGCCGTCCCCGCGCCCCATGCCATGCCGGCTATGGAAATGGCCCCAAAGGTATAGGCGGGGTCCAGTTTTCCGGGGTAGGCTATGGAAATTGCGAAAATTTCGTCCGTGACGCAGCACGCCACGAGCAGGCGTTTGACGAGTGACGTACCCTCCGCTATTTTTTGCGTGAGGGCGGTACTCATCAGGACGTATCGGAGATTGGTAACGAAGCACATCAGGATGAGTTCAAAGCAGCCTGCGCCGGCTGCCATGAGCGTATAGT
>DCGD01000020.1:7063-7270 GCA_002315195.1 Prevotellaceae bacterium UBA1787
GTATTCACCGGCGGAGGCGCGCGTGAAAAGGCTGCTGAAGAAGCCTTCGAAGGCGGTCAGTCCGGCGTTTCGGGCAATGATGCCGAGGGAAAAGGCGACGGCGTAGTAACCCAATGCAATGGGAATGCCGGCGTACATTCCTTTCAGGAAAACGGTTTGTGAATATTTTTCAGTCATCTTCAAGGAAAAACCGCGCAAAGTTACGGA
>DCGD01000020.1:7276-8492 GCA_002315195.1 Prevotellaceae bacterium UBA1787
CGAATATTGTCATGAATGGTCAAGTATTCCCTTTTGTAAAATCGTCCGTTCCGTGGAAAAGCGAAAATCGGCATCCTTTGGTTGAGGATGCCGATTTATGCAGGAAGAGGGGGGATGGTTCTTATTTTGGCAGGTGGAATGCCGCGGTCATTTCCTTGAGTTGTGCATCGCTCATGCCGTCGGGTTCGAATCCCATGGTACGGCATACGGCATAGATTTTCGCGCTTTTGCAGAGGACGTCGATTTGGTCGAATGCGTCCATGATGTCGGTGCCTTTGGCGAACACTCCGTGCTTTTCCCAGAGCACCACGTCGTATTCGTCCAATTCGTTGAGCGTGGCGTTGGCCAGTTCAACCGAACCGGGGAGTTTGTAGCGAATGATGCCCAGACCCAGTGGGCAGAAAGCCTTTGTTTCGGGGATCATGCTCCACAGCAGGTTGGTCAATACGTCTTTTTCGAGGTATTTTTTCGTGTGGCTCATGGCAACCAGTTCGATGGGGTGGGTGTGAAGCGTGGCGCGATAGGTGGAGCCGGTTTCCAGGAGATGGTTGTGGACGCAAAGGTGCGAAGGCAGTTCCGATGTTGGTTTTACGGGTTCGTCGGCGATGATTTCGTAGTTGGCGCAATCATCGAGGATGCGTATGACGGAACCATTCTTCATGGGCGATTTGGCAAGGTCTCTCATGCGCTTGTTCGTTCCCTTGCAGAAGAAATAGGTGCCTTTCAGTGCGGGCAGGGTCATTCCTATGGGGGTTGGGGCGCTGATGGGTTCGAGGGTCTTAATTTCGTCATCGACGAGTTCCGTTATGTTGACGGTGATGTTTCCGCCGTTGCGTTCCGCCCAACCGTTCTGCCACAGATAGCCTGCCACCTCGGCGATTTTGAATATCTCCTGTTTGAGCGCCGGGTTGTTTTCAAGAATGGATTTCATGGTGTATGCTTTATCTCTTGCTGGTTACGTCCGCCTCGTATTTTTGGATGTCCTGGATAAAGGTTTCTCCAACGGGGACGTTGCTCTTGAGATTGAAATAATCGAATACGGCGCCCATTGGCAGAGTCTTGGCCTCTTCGAGCAGTGCCAGTCGTTCAAAGTTCCGGCCGGCGTCTTCGTATGCGCGCAGTTGTGCGTTGGGTTCGAGTATGGCGCTGAGCAGGCATTTCTGTGCCGCACGGGAACCGATGACGTATGCACCGATGCGGTTGATGGCCCCGTCGA
>DCGD01000079.1 GCA_002315195.1 Prevotellaceae bacterium UBA1787
CCAATCCCAAACGGTCGAACGTCTTTACGCAAACCAGCAAGGCCAGGGTGGAGTCCAAGCCGCCGCTTATGCCTATCACGGCGGTGCTTACCTTCGTGTGTTGGATTCTTCGTGCCAGTCCGCAGACTTGGGTGTTGAAAATTTCCTCGCAGCGTGCATCAAGTTGATTGTATTCAGGGATGAAAGGGTGTGGGTCGATGGTACGCGTCAGTTGAAAATTCCCATAGTCAAAGGCGGCTTGAATGTCGATGTATTGGTATTCAACATTCTTGCAAACCGCATGGTTCGCGCTGTCGCTGAACAGGGAGTTGCTTCTGCGGTCGCTGTGGAGGCGTTCCACGTCGATGTCGGAGATGATGAGTTGTTCTTCCATGCAGCGGGGCCTGGCGGTTGCGATGAGACGGCCGTTGTCGAAAATAAAGCCATTTCCGCAGAAAGTAAGGTCTTGTGTACTTTCGCCAAAGCCGGCGCTTGCCAGGACGTAACCGCATATTCCCCGTGTACTCTGTCCGTAAGCGAGGCTTGCCAAGCGTTCATGTCTGCCGATGCTTTCGCTGGCTGCGCTCAGGTTGAAGATGATGTCGGCGCCTTGCAGCGCCAAAGCACTGCTTGGTGGGATGGGGACGGTCAGGTCCTCCCCAATTTCAACGCCGAAGGCGTAGGCGCCCATGTTGAAAATCAGTTTGCTTCCGAAAGGTACGTTTTGTCCCGCCACGTTTACGGTGCTGTTGGGTTGGCTCAAGCCTGAAGCAAACCATCGGGTCTCAGAGGATTCACCGTGGTTGGGTAGATGGCATTTAGGCACGATACCGAGAATGTTGCCTTTGTAGAGTACAGCGGCACAATCAAACAATTGACTTCTATGGCAAATGGGGACTCCCACAATGCTGACAATGTTGAGATGGCGTGTGTTGTCGGTTAGTTTTTGCAAGGCGAGTGATGCTTGTTCCAGAAGGAGGTGATTCCTGAAGAGTTCACCGCATGTGTAGGCGGTGATGCTCAGTTCCGGGAAACACGCGATTTCCGCATGCTCATCTTGCGCTTTGTTGACAAGTGCCGTTATTTGCGTGATGTTGCTGTTGCAGTTGGCGACTTTTACGGCAGGTATGGCGGCAGCCACCTTGATAAAACCAAAATTCGTGTTCATGATACCGAATGTTTTCAGAGGTCTAAGTTTTTTGTGGGTTTTGGGTTAATAATGGAATGAACTTCCTCCAAGAAATTCCCTGAGGAGTGAGGTGAGCGGCAGTTTGTCTATGGGCAATGGTCGGATGTAACTTAGGAATTTCTTCAGTCGGTAGGCTTCGGAATATTCCGGCACGTTTTCCGGTACGGTTTCCAACAAGGGCAAGGCTTGGTTTTTCAGTCCTGCCAATTCAAACAGCAGGGAGGAATTGAACATGGCATCGGCATTCTCCTGGTAGGGGTAAATCCATTTCTTTTCGCCGGCGGTAACGCTTGGCCAACGGTTTATGGTTTGCTGGGCTGAGTAGTTGCGGTATTTGTAATCCCTCACGATACGTCGGAGCAGTCGGTTGTCGGTAGTTGGAATGTGGTTGTGTTCGTCAATCAGGATGGTTGTCAAAGCCGACACGTAAATTTTATATTTCAGGAGGTCGCTGATTTGCTCGGTGAGTTTTGGGTTGAGCGCGTGGATGCCTTCCATGATGATGACACTTCGGTCGGTGAGTTTCATCTTTTTTCCAATCTTCTCATTCATGCCGGTAATGAAATTGTATCTTTGCAATTCTATTTCCTTGCCATTGAACAAATCTTGTAGATGTTCGGAAAGGAGCGGGAGATTGAGCGCATCGATGGATTCATAATCATACTCCCCGTTTTCGTCCCGTGGGGTCTTGTCGCGATCGACGAAATAGTCGTCCATTGAAATGGATTGAGGATAGATTCCGCAAGCCATCAATTGTATGCTGAGGCGTTTGGAAAAAGTGGTCTTTCCACTGGACGATGGACCGGCGATGAGCACAAGGCGCACGTGTGGTCTCTGTTCAATCTGTTCCGCGATGGTGACAATTTGTTTTTCTTGGATGGCTTCACTGGCGTTGATGAGTTCGGTGGTGTAGCTGAGGGTGTTGATTTCGTTCAAGTCACCGATGGTGCGCAGCCTCACGATGCGCTGCAGTCGTTTTGCTCTTCGAAAAACGTCCAGCATTTTTTCCTGCTTTACCAAAGGCTTGAGTTCGCGGGGATTCTTCGGGTCGGGAATGCGCACAAGAATGCCGTCGTGAAAGCGCATCAAGTCGAAGCCCTTGATTTGGCCGGTACTTTTGAGCAATGCGCTGTAGAACGTGTCGGGATACTCGCCGATCATGTAGTAGGTGCAATAGAGCAAGCCCGAATATTTCAGCAGTTTGCTTCGGCTTTCCAGTCCCAGTGCGGCGAAGCGCTTGATGGCGTCTTCCGTGGTTTCCGTCTTGCGGACAAACGGAAGGTCTTTTTTCATGATTTCCCGCATGCGTGTTTTTATGGCGTCGATGTCCTCGGGGAAGATTTCGTGACCGATATTCAAGCTGCAGTAATAGCCGCTGGAAATGGAGGCTTCCACGTTGAAGTCGCTTTTTATCCCATACAGTTCCTTGATGGCCATTCCCAGGATGAAGAAAATGGAACGCGTGTGGACGCGTTCTCCAGAAGAGGAGGTCAAATCCAGGAATTCCACGGTTTTGTCGGAATAAAGCTTAAGGGACAGTGGCGCTGTAATGTTGTTTACTTTCGCAGCGATGACGTCTTCTTTCATTTGTGGTTTGATGAGGTTGTAAATATCCCATAAGGTACTGCCTATTGCCACTTCTGTCTTGGAGTTGTCGTTGACGAGACGGATGGTAATCATTTCTTGCATAATTCCGAAAATTAGTGTTATGTCAAGGCAAAGTTAGTTATTCTGTATTATATAATGTATCAGACATAAAGAAAAAAAGCGGAAATCACAGAAATGTGATGTTCCGCTGTCAATAATGTTGTAATGTTATCCTGTATGGTGGAAAAAACAGAAGCAACTCAAAAGCGCCAATTTATTTTTCAAGTGATTTCTTTGTTGCTTCTGACTTGATGTAACGCTTGTTGAGCGCCTTGACGATATCGTCCGTGATGTCGAATTTCTTTTCAGCGTAGAGAATGTTATCGCCAATTTTACTTAGGATATAAGTGTATTTATGGGTTTTATTGTATTCGGACAATACATTTTCAAGGGAATCATGCAAGGCGTCGTTGTACTCTCCCTGCTCCTTGTCAAACTCGGAGGCAAGGCTCTGTTGAAGATTTTGAAGTTGCATTTGTTTCTTTTGGAGAGAATTTTGGACGTTTTCAGCCTCTTCGCGCGTGTAGCCGCCTTGTTCCAACTTGCTTTGGAATTCCGCTGCCTCTTTCTGCAGGGCGAGTCCTTTGTTGTTGAGCGTGTTTTGGATGGTTTCGGTCTTTTTCTTGAGTATTTTCGTATAGTCAACGCAGAATGTGTAGTTGGTCATAATCGAATCCACTTCGATGTATGCAATCTTGATGCCGTCATTTTGCGGTGTGTTGTTTTGGGATACTGTTTGTGCAGGTTGTTTGTCACAACTGACAATAAAGGTAAGAACCATTGAAATAGCGAAAATCGTTTTGTTCAGTTTCATGATATATACTGTTTTATTTATTTTCAAATGCAGCCTTGTCTTTAGTGTTCCTTGATTTTGAATCCTTGTCCCAACGCTCCTTTTTTGTCTTGGTCCTTTGCGCAGTGGATGCCTTTTGCGTTGAGCGCCTTGTTCCCGTCGATGTGCGTGTGTATGAAATTCTTCTTTCCGCAAAGCAAACGGATGGAGAGCAGCAGTACCGCAACCGCAACGATGACAATGGTGATGATGACTTGATACATTTTTATTTGATAAGGTATGCAAAGGTAAGAAGAATAAAGTATTTATATCATTAATTGGAATAAAAAAAAAGTGAATAAAAACAATAAGTCCCAATTTTTTGGTTTGAATGAATTTAAAATGCCATTCATGAGTCTTTCTTGAATATAAAGATGTATTTTTGTATTTTGTGTGAATGGAACGAATTAATAAATAGAAAACATATGCAAATGGAAACAAAGAAATTACAGCCGGAATTGGTTTTTGAATGTTTTGCGGAGGTCAACAAGATACCTCGTCCTTCCAACAAGGAAGAGAAGATGATGTCGTACTTGATGGATTGGGGAAGGAAACTCGGGCTTGAGACCTTGCAGGACGAGACGGGAAACATTCTCATTCGCAAACCTGCGACCAAGGGCATGGAAAACCTCGCCACGACTGTCATCCAAAGTCACATGGACATGGTATGCGAGAAAGTGGCGGGGCTTGAATTCGACTTTGAAAGAGATGCCATCCAAACAGAAATAGATGGGGAATGGATGCGTGCCAAGGGGACTACGCTCGGCGCCGACGACGGTATCGGAGTTGCCATGGAAATGGCATTGCTGGCTGATGAAACATTGCAGCACGGCCCCATAGAGTGTCTGTTTACGCGGGCGGAAGAAACCAGCCTGGTTGGCGCCCAGGGCATCAAGCCCGGCTTCATGACGGGAAAATATCTCTTGAATCTTGATTCGGAAGACGAGGGGCAGATATTCATCAGTTGCGCCGGAGGCGGAACGGTAAAGGCTTATTTTGATGTGGAGAAAGAAGAGGCACCCGCCAATCACTATTTTTTCAAGGTGCAGGTCAGTGGGCTCGTCGGTGGCCATTCGGGTGATGACATAGAGAAAAAACGCGCCAACGCCAACAAACTGCTGGTTCGTCTGCTTCATAAATTCATGTCCTACGGCTTGCGCCTGTGCGACATTCAAAGCGGAGGCTTGCACAATGCCATACCTCGCGATGGCTATGCCGTTTGTTGTGTTCCGATGGAAAAGAAGGAACAGGTGCGCATAGATTTCAATATCTTGACCAAAGCCTTTGAAGAGGAATACACCGTGACGGAGAAAACGATGAAATTCGATCTGGAAACGGAAGAGCCTCGGACTGAAGTGTTGAAGAAGAGTTTGTCCGACGCGCTGATCAAGTCGCTTCTGTGTGTGCCGAATGGTGTATTCGCCATGAGCCAGGACATACCGGACTTCGTGGAGACTTCTTCCAATTTGGCGAGTGTACGTCTCAATGGGGATGTCATTCGCGTAAGTACCATGCAACGAAGCAATTTGAGCAGCAAGCGTCTTGCAGCCTGCGCGGCCGTCAGTGCGGCGTTTGAACTGGCGGGGGCGCGCATAGAACTCAGCGAGGGCTATCCGGGATGGTACTTGAATCCCGAAAGTCCGCTGCTCCAGATAACCGTGGAAGCATACGAACGCTTGTTTGGCAGGAAACCGGTGGTGCGTGCCATTCATGCAGGGTTGGAGTGCGGCTTGTTCAGTGAGAAATATCCGGAAATGGACATGGTGTCGTTCGGTCCAACACTGCGTGGCGTTCATTCACCTGACGAACGTTTGCATATTCCTACCGTGCAGATGGTTTGGAATCATTTGCTGGAGGTGTTGAAGCACATACCTGAGAAGCAATAATCGTAAAACAGTTGGGCGGGGATAAAGGGTTTCTGCCTCTTTCCGTTTTTCATGAAGAAGATGAAAAAGTATCTTGGGCTTTTGTCGTTCGTGTCGTTGCTGTTGTGTTCCTGTATGGACGAAGAGAAATTTGACACAGGGGCAGGCGACCGTCTGTCTTTTTCGGAAGATACATTGCGTTTTGACACGGTGGTTTCCGCCGAAAGTTCGCCAACAAAGAAATTAATGGTGTACAATCGAAACGGGAACGGCGTGAGCATCACTGACGTAAAATTGGATGGCGGGAACGTCAAGGGTTTTCGGGTAAATGTGGATGGCATGTATGTGAACGATGGTTTGTCCCAAACCATTGATATAAGAAAAGAAGACAGTTTGTATGTGTTTGTCGAGCTTACGCCGGAAAGTTTCAACAAGGATGTCCCGGTTGAGATTGTTCAGAGATTGGTCTTCACGCTTTCGAATGGCGTGAGCCAGTATGTCACCTTGAATGCGTTCAGTCAGGATGTCATCACCTTGAAAGCCGTTCATACCAAAGGTAACGTGGTTTATTCTTCCGTCCGTCCCTATCGCATCATGGACAGCCTGACGGTGAAAAAGGGCGATACGATGTTTGTGGAAGCGGGAACGCGTCTGCTGTTTCATAGCGGCGCTTTCCTGAGGGTAGACGGCACATTGGTGTGCCGCGGCGTATTGGGAAAACCCGTGGTCTTTCGGTGTGACCGTATGGACAACATCTTCAAGGGGCAGCCATACGACCGCATTCCGGGAGAATGGTCGGGGATTCGCCTTACGAGGACGAGTTATGGCAACAAGTTGAACTATTGTGACATACACGGCGCGGACAACGGCATTGTATGTGACTCTTCGGATGTGACGCGTGAGAAACTGCGTTTGGAAAACAGCATCATCCACAACATGACAAGTGATGGTCTGTGTGTTTATAGTTCCAAGGTGTTCGTGGGAAATTGCCGAATAACGAACGCCAACCAACATTGCGTCCACCTGTTGGGGGGTGATGCCCGGTTTGTCCATTGCACCATCGCCAGTTTCTATCGTTTTGTGTCGGACAAATTGCGCGGCGTGGCATTGCGCTATGCCAATTTCGTGGGAAAGAAACCCTATCCTCTTTTGATGGCGAGTTTCCGAAACTGCATCGTGACAGGGTTCAGCAAGGATGAAATTTCCGGGGAAATTCTCAGGGAAATGGAGGATGTAGATTTCAACTACCGTTTTTACCATTGTCTGTTGGATACGCCAGAAGATGATGGAAATGAATGGATAGAGGGTTGCTGTTGGGACAATGACAAGAATCTTGTGTATCGCGAAAATAATTTTGAAAAATATTTCGATGACAACACGCTGCTTTCCTCTTTTCAACTCGTTGAGGCTTCCGTCGCAAGGGGAGCCGCCGATGCCGCCGTGTCGGAACAATGTTACCCTTGCGACCTCATGGGCGTTTACAGAATGTCAGACGGCGCAAGCGATGTGGGTTGTTATGAATTTATCAAGAAGGAAGATGAAAACAATTAAGACATAATGATGAAAATAAGAAAAATGTGGGTGGTGGCTACCGCCTTGGTGTGCTGCGTTCAGTTGGGCGCGCACCGTTTTGTGGAGGATTCCGTAAAGATTAGTGGGAACATAAGGCATTATGTGATGTTTCTTCCCGACAATCTCGCTGAGAACGCCCCTTTGGTGATGGGGCTGCACGGGTATGGAGGGGGCATAGACAGAAATTTCTACATGGTGGATGCCGCGGCAAGGCATGGTTTTGCGTTGTGTATTCCCGAAGGGCTGAAAGATCCCAAGGGTAGCCGCGGATGGAACGTGGGCTATCCCTCACAACAGAATTGGAAGGTGAACGATGTGAAAGACGTGCAACTTCTGACGCGCCATGTGCAGAAAAAATATCGTTTGAGCAAAAGCAACACGTTTTTGACCGGTATGTCCAACGGAGGTGATTATTGTTACACGTTGGCGCATGAGGGCCAGAACACGTTCCGCGCCATGGCCCCCGTTGCCGGGTTGGCTTTCTGCAATGTTTACAATACGAAAGAGGGCAATGCGCCCATTCCGATGTTTGAAATCCACGGCACGGAAGACCGCGTCTCCGAGTGGACCGGAGATTTGGAAAACAAGGG
>DCGD01000124.1:0-4257 GCA_002315195.1 Prevotellaceae bacterium UBA1787
GAAAACCATTTGAACCATTTGAACCAATTGAGCCTTTTTATTGTTTGATGCTGTTTTGAAACGTGTTTTGAAATGCTCGATTTCAAATTCATTTGATACAGTACCTTTATTCTATAGAACAGTTGGATGAATACCTGGGAAGGTTTTCATCTGCTACGAAGCACGGAAGCTGGGATTTGGACGACAGAGAGGAACCTGCCCCCCGTCGGCATAGGAGTTATGCCTCCCCTCATCGGGCCGTAGTGCCAAAGGGTACTACTCTGACGATCCTCTTCGCCCTCGCTGACTTAGGGTCAGCTGCCGACATGTCGCGAATATTTAGTGTTCTTTATTGTCTTCTGACGACCTTGATATCTTTTCTTCTATCTGATTGATGGTCGGTATGGATGATTCGATGCTACGGGTGATGGCGTTAGTTTCGTACTCGCTGACACCAAGGGGTTGTGCCATCCCTCGAATGGCAAATTCTACCTTCTTGCGGTTTGCTGTACGACAGAGGAGAAGACCAATGGTCTGCTTATCTTCTGGAGTTTTGAACTGTTCATCGATGAGGGAAACATAATAGTTAAGTTTTCCAGTGAACTCTGGTTTATAATCTCCAGCCTTGAGTTCAATGCCTATATATCGATGTTGCTTGAGATGGTAAAGGAGGAGATCTATACGTGCATCTTCATCGGTATCGATGTCTTCGGGATGATTGGTGTCTTCGGGCTCTTCGAGTTTAACCTGATGTCCAACGTATGCAAAGTCATTTCCCATCTCGGTGAGGAACTCAGTCATGCGAAGGACGAGCTGATTCTCAATGTCGGTCTCGCGCTTCACCTTGGACATATCAACAAAGGAGAAGTTGTAGGGATCCTTGAACATGTAGCATGCCAGATCGGAGTCTTCAGGAGGTAGAGTGACTGAGAAGTTGGTGATGGCCATACCCTGCTTCTCGTGGTCTTTGTTATCTATCTGATGCATCATTACATCACGAGACCAACCTTCTTGTGCTGTCCGGAGAATGTAATATGCACGAAGGATGGGATTATCGACCTTAGAAAGGAGGGATATATGGTGATACCATGTAATTTGTGCAAGGGGCACTTGCACTATTTGCCGACCTTCTGTTGTGATAAGTTCAGGTGTGTTAGATGAGCCTTGTGGTAATTTTGCAAGCGCCGCTTGCCAAATTGGACTTTGTTGCATTTTTGCAAGTGGCACTTGCAAAAATGGGAAGTTAGGATACTCTTCGGCAAAGACCTTCATATACCCAAGATTGCGTTCTGAATATCCACTTCCTTTGCCGAATTCCCTCATGAGGTCGGTAGAAAGCATGGTGATGACACCTTTGCCCCAACCCATCTCTTGCTGCTTGCGTATAATTTCCTGTCCAAGGTTGAAGTAGTGGGCGAGATTGCTGGCGTTTAACTGCATTGCTGCCCGAAAGCGCATCTGGCGAATCTTATGAACAAGTTGATCTCGCCACACACCATAGGCATTGAGGTCTATAGAGCTTTCAATAGCCATGGATTGTATATTGTTATTGTCTTTTGCCATATTGTTTATTGACTATCGTCTTCTTCCTTCGCGTCTCAGCAATAATCAAGCGAGCTTGTTACTGCATTCGACTTGGCGCCAGTCCGTATTATGTTCTGATGGGTAAAAATTTCGGGTGCAAAGATACGAATTATTCTTGATAGTCTGTAGATTTGGACTGCCGTTGGGGCGAAGATTTATAGATTTTTATCTCCTTCCTCCCCGAATTGCTATTTGAGGCTGTAGAAACTGGTTTTGTGCAATTTGACTATCGTCTTCCTCTGTCACGACTCGGCAAATATTGTGAGCAAGTTCCCATCTCTGCACTCGCTGTTCCATCGGTTCTTGCTATTTAGAGATTGCAACAGCCTTTTGTGGTACTACGTAACGTGGAATTTCAAATCGAGTGCCTTCTGAGGTCCAAAAGGTGGTACTAAATTGGCGCTTTTTGATTTTTCTCGATTTTACAAAGTATGTAAAATGCTGATATTTAAGCGGATGCAAAATCCATTTATTACCCGGAGTAATCATTGAACCATGAATCCACACGTTCTTATATCTTTATCTTAAAACAATATATTTTATCGCTCTTTAAGTCGAATACATTTAATAGTATGATCGTCCCTTTGAACTTCATATTCTTCGATTTTGGTTCCTCTAAGCTTAATATAGGTCTTAAAACTCTTAGAGTAACGATATCCCTTCTTGCCTAATCTGTTCAAAATGAAACTGGATTTACTGATATCAGGGATTGGACTTAGTGATTTTATCTCAGAATACTGTTTTAGTTCTGTAAGAAATTCTTCTTCCGTAATGTCCTTAAAATCCTCAATGGGTTCTGCAGTTAGCAATGCCCCTTGGCCAATCGAAGTAGCAGTAGCAGATAAACCGATAGAGTCTTCGTCAACTGAATTAATTTCAGATGGTATGTAGTCATCTGCAAAAAAAGTGGCAAATTTGATAATATAAAGTATCTTGCCAGTATTTTTATAGGCATCTGCAATATAATAACTATATGGCTCACCATCCTTCTTCATCCAGTCTAACTTAGATGAGTCGTTTGTCAAAAGTATCGCATTACGGCTACTTGACGTCATATATGAGATAATTTCGTGATATATAAGCAGGTCTCCCCAAGGCTCTTCCTTCTTCTCTGGCTCTTTATTTTCTCCCGATCCGGGGAATCTCAGGTAGTTGGCTCTTTCTGATTTTTTTGCATCGTATCTTGCGAGTAAGGTGTTGTATTTTGCCTTGGTAAATTCTATTTCCTCTAAAGTTAACTCTGGTAGGTGATTAACTTGTGATAGCTCTTCTAAAAGTGGATCGCTATACTCTAAACTGGCCTTCTCATACAATACATCGTATTCTTTATTGAACACTTCTAGAGCATCGTTAATTTTCTTTTGAATCTCCGTATATTCATCAACAAAGGGAGAATGAGTGTCTATCCATTCTTGTATTTCCTCGACTAAACTTTCAGCCTGAGGAAGTGAATCTATAAATGGCTCTTTTACAACCGCATTATGTAAATCAGAAACAAGTTTAGCAGGCTGGAAGTTAAGCGCATGTATAGATTTTCTAAACCCAGAAGCAAGAACTGTAAGGGTTTGGAGATATTTGTCAATAAAAGGTAGTCTATGTTTATCAAACTCCTGTTGTACTCTGTGCGTTATATATACTCGTTCTTTATTTTCTCGCAAGAATATGATAAAATTATCACGCTCGGGAATTGCTGCCATATAGACATTAAGAAGTATGTTCGTGTCAAGAAATATAGGAGTGTCATCGTGATACAACCAATCTTCCGGCTTTTTTAATCCCGCTTTGTATGCAGCTAAAGCATCATGCATACATTTAATAGAGAAGCCTTCTCCATGAAAACAAAGAGCCTCACTTATTTTTTTATTGATGGTGGATTTTGGCTTACTCATTGTTAAACATTTGTTTTACATCATTACTATCGGACATTACATTTCTCCATGCAGCAGAAGAAGACATTTCTCCTATAAAAATACGATGTATTGCTGGAAGATTATTAACTAAATAGTTTCTAATCTCAACGGATGTATTCGAACTTAAAATTAAATAGGAGCCTTCAAGAAGCTTTTGATTTTTGAAGTTTGTGTTTATAAGGTTTTCGAGTGCAGATGTTTCTTTTAGAATATCATCTTTCCACTCAACATTTATAATGTATAATGTCATAATATATATGTTTTAGAAGCGTGCGGAGAATTCGAACCTCTGAAAACACCTGTGCGCACGCTATCCTTTTTGTAATGCTCTTATACTATTCTATTAGCACACATCATACCTGTCTGTCTCTTTGCCTGCGAGTGCATCTGCGATTCTACGGCATGCCTGACCGTCACCATAAGGGTTGACTGCTTTTGACATAGCTTCATAGGCTGCTTGATCATCGAGGAGGGTTGAGACTTCGTTCATGATCTTGTCATAGTCAGTTCCTACCAGATGAACTGTTCCTGATGCGAGGGCTTCTGGACGCTCTGTAGTATCGCGCATAACGAGAACTGGTTTGCCAAGACCTGGAGCTTCTTCCTGAATGCCACCTGAGTCGGTGAGGACGATGTTGGCCTTGCTCATGAGGTGTACGAATTCGAGGTACTGGAGGGGTTCGATGAAGAAGAAATTGGAAGCCTCACCCCAGCCCTCTCCCAAAGAGAGGGAGTCCATTCCTGTGAAAATCTCGTGGATAGGACGACGAACATTAGGGTTCAA
>DCGD01000124.1:4340-5019 GCA_002315195.1 Prevotellaceae bacterium UBA1787
GCGGAAAGCATGCGGATGAAGCCGTCACCAAAGTTCTCTCTGCGATGTCCTGTTATCAAAACCAACCTTCTTGAACCATTAGAACCATTCAAACGCTTCACATCATATCCAGCTTGGAGAAGGACAGCATTCTGTTCTTCTCCAAGAGCAGGATCTGATTGAAGCTTCTTGACCACCATGTGGAGGGCATCGATAACGGTATTGCCGGTGACGTATATGTTTCCGAGGGCGTTCTCGTCCTTGAGGTTCTTCTCTGAGAGAGGGGTCGGCGAGAAATTGTAATCGGCGATGCGACCTGGCGCCTGACGGTTCATTTCCTCAGGCCATGGCGAGAGTAGGTTGTGGGTGCGAAGACCCGCCTCCACGTGACCGACGGGTATCTGCGCATAGAATGCGGCGAGGGCACCCGCGGTGGATGTGGTGGTGTCGCCATGAACGAGTACGACATCAGGACGGCACTCCTTGAAGACGTCACGGAGTCCGGTGAGGACGCGCGCGGTCACGTCGGTGAGATCCTGCCCACGCTTCATGATGTTCAGGTCATAGTCAGGTTGCACGTCGAAGATGGCGAGCACCTGGTCGAGCATTTCGCGATGCTGTCCGGTGACGCAAACTACGGTTTTGAACTCTGTGGTGCGCTTCTGGAGTTCCTTGACCAGCGGGCACATCTTGATGGCCT
>DCGD01000124.1:5088-13950 GCA_002315195.1 Prevotellaceae bacterium UBA1787
ATTATTGTGTAAGAAATCCGCCAGTTTTGAGTTTTGCACATGCTGCATGAAATATTCGAATATCCATGCGCTTACATAATCATTGAAGCAATCAAATAATTGAATATGAATCAATCACGCTTTCTTTCAATACCCTCTTCGACTATGTACTTGGATTCTATTCGGTTTCGTTTTTTTATCCTCTTATATGATTTATACCAATGTTTAAAACCGATGAAGATGTTCTGCCTATACTTCAATGCTGAAATCAACATTTCAATAATCACTTTTACGCCATACGCGCGGGCATAATATAAAAGTGACATTATTGACTTTTGGTGTTTCCCCAATCCGTGTTGTTTTAAAAACTTGTTGCATCTCAGGACAACCTCATATCGTGACAATAAAATTTCTAGACTTCGTCTTCGTGACAATGAACCTTTCGATACCGTAGCAACATAGACCTCTGTATTATCCGCCTCAATCCTGGTGGCATAATAGCCTGTCAAGATCGAGAAATAGACATCGGCGGAGGCCACGACTTCCTCATATCTCAATGAATGTCTTTCAACCAATTCCTTTCTAACCATTTTTGCCCAAGGTACTACGAAATTCAGTCTCAGAGACATTCCGTCAATTGAACCATCCAAAAATCCATTCACGAGTCTGGCGTAAGGATCACACCTGTCCGATCTTTCACCGGTATCTTCGTATATTCCATTCGCTGAAAAATATACAACATCGGCGTCTGTATCAAAATGGCGATAGAAGGCGTCGAACGCGTTCCCTGCAAAAAAATCGTCCGCATCCATAAACAAGAGCCACTTGCCATTGGCATGCTCAATTCCCACATTACGGGCGCCGCCGGCGCTCCTTGAAGGATTGGAAAACAGGAGCGTGAAGTCACGGTCCATGCCTGCCTCTCCCAACTCCTCCGGCGTGATTTTCACCGGGCTGTTATCCACCAAAAGAATTTCAATGGCATCAGATTTTGGAATTGACGAAAACAGTTTCGGTAAAAAACGCAGCGAATTACTATGGGGTATTATTATGGAAAAGTCAATTCCATTCATTGTTGCAATGTGTCATGACATGCCCGGCTTTCGCAAGGCCAAGACGCCGGTAAAAAAATTAGCAAACATCGCCACAACACAACGACGGGCCGAAGCGCAATGGTTTCCTTAGCCCTGGGCAAAACGCCCCGGGTTGTCGGTAGTTTGCAAGAGTTCAGGAATGAAACGATTATGTTGCAGGCGCAGTACCCGGTCTGGAGCAGCCTTGGCTCAAGCGATGTCATTTTTTATGTCCCTCAGCAATTTGGCGAGGTTATTTCTGTATGGACGGACGATGAGCGCCATTGAAACGAGGGAGGCGGGGTATCTGTACGCGGGAAGCGCCACAAGCGCCCGGCACGCGAAGCACATGGCGAAAACCAACAGGAGAGCGATGATGCGGTCTTTGGTCTGTTTGGGCGTAAGTTCTTCCATTTGGACATTACTTTGCTTTGCCTGTTTGGCGGTGACATCGGCATGCTTGAACCAACTCTTGCAGCAGAAATAGATGATGACGGAAAGAATCAGTGAGACGCATGCTACGCCGAAGCACAAACCGTATGCGCCGTACAGTGCTTCAAGATACTTTGGATCCTGGCAAGCCGCATCGTATGTAAAACCATATTGTGCGAGGTATTGGTTGGTTATCCAGTTGGCCATGGCCGGCGCGAACATGGCACCCACATTGATGGCCATGTAGAAAAGGCTGAATGCGGAGTCGCGGCGAGCGGAATATTTCGGGTCATCGTAGAGATTGCCTACCAAAACCTGTAGGTTGCCCTTGAAAAGACCGGTTCCCAATGAAACGCAGGTGAGTCCCGCGAACATGGCCGCTTGTCCCATGGCATCGGCGGCGGTGGGAATGGCAAGGCCGAGATAGCCGAGGAACATGGTGGCCATACCGATGGTGACACATTTTCCGTAGCCAATCTTGTCAGCGAGCATACCGCCGAAAAGTGGAGCAAAATATACTACGGCAAGGAAAATGGCATAGACTTGTCCGGCTTGTGATTCCGTCCATCCGAATTTGGCCTGCATAAAGAGTGTAAAGATGGCTAACATGGTGTAGTAGCCAAAGCGTTCGCCTGTATTGGCAAGTGCGAGAGCATAAAGTCCCTTGGGTTGTCCTTCAAACATGATATTGAGTTTTATTGTATTTCAAAATTTGAGCAAATTTAATAATTCGATTTCAATAAAGCAATTAATATTTACTTTTTGTAACGAAATCATGATGAAATTTGAGCAGAAAGTAAGAATTGTGGCCATGATTATGAAATTTTTTGTGAAAGGTTGGTAGGAAATCACAATTAAATGTGTACTTTTGTAATTTACGAAATATCATGGAAGAAGAATTAGGCAAAATCATCGATGTAGATCGCATCTTGGAAAGCAAGATGGGAGGCAAGGCTCGTTATGTTCCGCGTTTTGTGGTTTCATGGCTTAAGGGCATCCTTCATGAAAATGAAATCAATGATTTTCTTGGAGCGCATCGCAACGAGACCGGCGTGGAATGGTTGGAATCCTGCGTCAAGTACCTGGATATGCATCTCACTATTACCGGACTCGAAAACCTGCCTCAAAACGATGGCAAACTTTACACCTTTGTCTCCAATCATCCCTTGGGCGGAGGAGATGGTGTGGCTTTGGGCGCGCTCATCGGACGGCGGTATGATGGCAACATACGCTATCTGCTGAATGACATTCTTATGAATCTTCCTGGTTTGCGTCCCGTGGGTATACCTATCAACAAAACAGGTGACCAGTCCCGCTCGTTTCCAAAATTGATTGAAGACACTTTCCGTGCTTCTTCCCACATCCTCTTGTTTCCCGCCGGTCTATGTTCCCGCCGTCACGGCGGGGTGGTTCGTGACATTCCCTGGAAGAAAATGTTCATTAACAAGAGTGTGGCCACACAACGCGATGTCGTGCCCATTCATTTCGTGGGTCAGAACTCCAATTTCTTCTATCGCATGGCGAATGTGGGACCCGCCTTGGGATTGAAATTCAATCTCGCCATGTTGTTTTTGGTGGATGAAATGTACAAGAATGTGGGGAAATCGTTTGAAATCAGAATTGGAAAGCCCATATCCTGGAAAGTGTTCGACAAATCCAAGACGGCGGCGCAATGGGCGAGATATGTCGAGGACATAGTGTATCATTTGTAATTTTTGCATTTTCATTAACTATACGGACATCAATATAAAATGGAAAGAATAATTGACCCGGTTGACAAAGCGCTCTTGAAATCTGAATTGACGGTTGAGCGCAAATTGCGGCACACCAACAAAAGCCACAATGAAATTTATATCGTTACTTGGCAGGACTCACCCAATGTACTGAAAGAAATCGGTCGTTTGCGCGAAATCGCTTTTCGAGCCGCAGGAGGCGGTACTGGAAAGAGTTTGGACTTGGATTATTTTGACACATGTGAACACCCATATAAGCAACTCATCGTATGGAGCCCGGAAAATGAAGAAATCATTGGCGGATACAGATACCTTCCCGGGAATGAGGTGAAAATAGATGACTCCGGGCAGCCTGTTCTTGCCACTTCCCACATGTTTCGTTTCAGTGACAATTTCATGAAGAACTACATGGCGCAGACCATAGAGTTGGGGCGTTCCTTTGTGACGCTGGAATACCAGAACACGCGTCACACGGCTTCCAAGAGCATATACGCCCTCGACAACCTTTGGGACGGATTGGGTGCGCTGACGGTCATCATGCCGAACGCGAAGTATTTCTTCGGAAAGATGACCATGTATCCTTCGTTCAACAGGTTCGGACGCGATTTGATTCTCTATTTCCTCAGAAAACACTTTGGCGACCGGGAAAGTCTGGTGGTGCCCATTCATCCGCTGAAATGGGAATATGAGGAAGCCTATTTGGGAAGTTTCTTTACCGAAGACACTTTCAAGGAGGATTACCGTCTGTTGAACCGCGAGGTTCGAAAACTGGGGTACAACATCCCTCCATTGGTGAACGCCTACATGGGATTAAGTCCTACGATGCGTTGTTTCGGCACCGCCATCAATACGGAGTTTGGGGATGTCGAGGAAACGGGCATTCTCATTGCCGTGGATGAAATATTGGCGGAAAAGCGCGTGCGCCATATTGATTCTTTTGTCCGTGAATTTCCCGAGAGCATCTCTCTCTTGAAAAATGTGCTCATTCATCCGTTGAGAAAATAACTGTATAATATTGATGGAAACGGGTCTAATTCAGTTTTGAAGAAGCCCCGTTTTTTATACAAAACACGAGCATTGAACAAGAATGGCAGTCATCGCACCGCTTTCTGTCCGTGATTTGAGCTCCGTCAATCAAAGTCGCTGCTGAAAAGTGTTTTCAAAGGCACTTGAACTGATCACGCCCGATTGCTGCTTGCTTTTGATGTTTTCACAGTAGCGTGAAGCACAGTGCCACCTCAAAGGCGAGTTTGAAGAAAGTGGCCTAAGATGTGGGTGAAATACTTTTTTTGACATTTATCGCGAATGGGAAACTAAGAAGCATATATGCAAGTGGTGTTCTTTGCGAAACAGAATGTATTTCACGTTGCGTTGTGGTTGTCCCATTTTTCGGCAAATAGGTTGCAAGGATTCGGTGAAACGGGAATACGTGTGGAAAAGCGGTTGTTCACCGAACCCTTGCAAACAATTTGCAATTCAAGAGCCTACTTCAATATGCGAAGTGGCAGTTTCTCAAGCATGTCGCGCGTCATGCCATCAAGGTCGTAATTTGGTTTCCAATCCCATTCCTCTCGGGCGCAGGTGTCGTCCATGCAGTCCGGCCAGCTGTCGGCTATGCTTTGCTTCAATGGGTCGACGTCATATACCATCTCAAAATCCGGCTTGTATTTCTTGATGCAGGCATAGATGGTTTCAGGTGCGAAGCTCATGGACGCAATGTTGAAAGCGTTGCGATGAATCAGGCGCGAGGGGTCGGCTTCCATGATGTCCACGGCGGCTTTCAGTGCGTCCGGCATGTAAATCATGTCCATCAGGGTACCCGCTTTGATGGGGCATGTGAAAGTTTCGTTGCGAACGGCGTAATAATAGATGTCCACGGCATAGTCCGTTGTACCACCGCCCGGGGGGGTGACGTTGGAGATGACGCCGGGAAAGCGAACAGCGCGCGTGTCCACGCCGTATTTGAGGTGGTAATAGTCACTCAGCAATTCGGTAGTCACTTTCGTGACGCCGTACATGGTGCGCGGACGCTGGATGGTGTCCTGGGGTGTCATGACATGGGGAGTGTTGGGACCGAACGAGCCTATGGAACTCGGGGTGAACACCGCGCAGTTTTTTTCGCGTGCTATCTCCAAAATGTTCCACAATCCGTCAATGCCTATTTTCCATGCAAGTTTGGGTTTTGACTCCGCGACCACGGAGAGCAGCGCAGCCAAGTTATAGATGGTGTCAATACTGTATTTCTCAACGATGGCAGCAATGGCGTTTCCATCTGTTACGTCACAGATTTCACAAGGGCCTGATGCCTTCAATTCTCCTTTTGGTTCGGCTCCGATGATGTAGCCTGCAACCACATTTTCATTTCCATACAAACCCCGAAGGGTCATGGTGAGTTCTGAACCAATTTGACCCGTTGAACCAATTACTAATATTCTTTTCATTTTTGAAAGTTTAATTACATGTTTTGATAACACGATGCAAAGGAACACCTTTTTTGTGAAATTTGATATGATTTTACTTTGTTTTTTCATATTAAAACATTTCCTTTGCATCATCAGAAATAAAAATAAGTTATTCCTTCGTATGTACGGAAAAATGAAAGAGCATCTCTGCAGCACGCTCACAGAGATTAAAAATGCAGGTTTGTATAAGAATGAGCGTTTGATTGAAAGTCCTCAGGGCGCATGCATCCAAGTAGCGAACAAGGACGTTCTCAACTTTTGTGCAAACAACTATTTGGGCTTGTCTGACAATCCCCGCCTTATCCAAGCGGCGAAGGACATGATGGATGCCCGCGGTTTTGGTATGTCTTCTGTTCGTTTCATCTGTGGTACCGCCGACATTCACAAACAGCTTGAAGAGGCTGTCAGCGATTATTTCAAGACGGAAGACACCATTCTCTATGCAGCCTGCTTCGATGCCAACGGTGGTGTGTTCGAACCGCTGCTTACCGAGGAGGATGCCATTATTTCCGATGCTTTGAACCATGCTTCCATCATTGACGGTGTGCGTCTCTGCAAAGCCAAGCGTTACCGTTATGCCAATGCCGACATGGCGGAACTGGAAAAATGTCTCCAGGAAGCCCAGGCGCAGCGGTTCCGCATCGTTTGCACCGACGGGGTGTTCTCCATGGATGGAAATGTGGCTCCCATGGATAAAATATGTGACTTGGCGGAAAAGTACGATGCCTTGGTAATGGTTGATGAATCACATTCCGCCGGCGTGGTGGGTGAAACGGGACATGGCGTCAGTGAATTCTTCAGGACATACGGACGCGTGGATATTTACACGGGTACGTTGGGCAAGGCGTTTGGTGGCGCTATGGGTGGATTTACTACTGGTCGCAAGGAAATCATCGACTTGCTTCGCCAGCGCAGCCGTCCATATCTCTTCTCCAACTCCCTTGCCCCCGGTCTTGTAGGCGCTGGCATTGAGATGTTCAAGATGCTGAAGGAAAGCAACGCACTCCATGACAAGTTGGTGAGCAACGTGAACTATTTCCGTGACAAGATGATGGCGGCGGGATTTGACATCAAGCCCACCCAAAGTGCCATTTGCGCGGTCATGCTTTACGATGCCAAACTCTCTCAGGACTTTGCGGCCAAAATGCAGGAGGAAGGCATCTATGTCACCGGCTTCTATTATCCCGTGGTGCCGAAGAATCAGGCTCGCATCCGCGTCCAGATTTCCGCTGGTCATGAAATGGCGCATCTTGACAAGTGCATAGCCGCATTCATCAAGGTGGGCAAGGAACTCGGTGTGTTGAAATAAAGTTGGTTGACAACTATTATAAGGAGGTATGCCCAAAGGCATGCCTCCTTTTTGCATGGTGGATGTCGCGGAAAATTCGTAGGTTTCCTGGAAACGCAGATTTGGGCATAATACGGCGTTGTGTCGCATAATTTGTAATTTATCTTGAAAAAAACGACTTTTTTTTCGATTGATACGGAAAGAATATGTACTTTTGTCGTTTACCTTAGAATAGCCGTTTCGTGATAGAGTTTCTGCCTTTGAAAAAAGTTAACGAGCAGTACGCTTCTGAAATTCACGCAGCCGTGGGCCGCGTGATTGACAGCGGTTGGTATCTGCAAAGTGATGCGGTGCGGCGATTTGAAGCGGACTATGCAAGGTATATCGGTGTGTCACATTGCGTGGGTTGCGCCAATGGTTTGGATGCCATTGTGGGTATTCTTCGTGGCTATATCGAGATGGGAGAAATGGAAGAAGGGGATGAAATCATCGTTCCCGCCAATACGTTCCTTGCCACGGTGCTTGCCGTCACCCAAAGTGGATTGAAGCCGGTGCTTGTGGAACCTACGTTCAATGGACTTGTCGTGGATGAAAATCGGTTGGAAGATGCGGTGACGGATCGTACCCGGGGCATCATCATCGTCCATCTTTATGGACGTTGCGCCTATACGGAAGAGATACGTCGGATATGCGTGCGTCATCATTTGAAGCTGATAGAGGACAATGCGCAGGCGCATGGCTGTGAGTGGAATGGGGTGAAGACGGGGGCGTTGGGCGATGCCGCCGCCCACAGTTTCTACCCCGGCAAGTTGCTGGGCGCCTTGGGCGACGCCGGGGCGGTTACCACCAACGATGAACGTCTTGCCACCGTGTGTCGGGCCTTGGGGAATTATGGTTTTTCAAAAAAATACGTGGCATCCTGTATGGGGCGCAACAGCCGTTTGGACGAAATCCAGGCGGCGGTGTTGGACGTGAAATTGAAACATCTGGATGAGGAGATTGAAAAACGCCAAGTTATGGCGGAATATTATTACACCCACATCAGCCACCCGCAGGTGCGGTTGCCTTTGCACGTTGGAGGCAGGGGTAATGTGTACCATCTTTTCCCGATTTTTTGCGAACAACGTGGTCGGTTGAAGGCTTTTCTTGCCGAGCGTGGTATCCAGACGGTCATCCACTATCCCGTTCCGCCTCATCGGCAGTCGTGTTATCCGGAGTTGAACCTCTTGAGTCTTCCCGTTACCGAACGGATCCACCGCGAGGAGTTGTCATTGCCCATAAGTTCGGTGCTTGCGTTGGTGGAGGCGGAAGCGGTGGTAAATGCAGTCAATAATTTCAAAATAAGATAATTTATGAACAATAAACGTCTTGCTTCATTGGATGCTTTGCGTGGAGCCAATTTGATTTTTCTTTTTATCGTAGGTCCTGTGTTGGGGAGTTTGTGCCATGCCGTGCCCGATGGCTTTATGCCGTGGTTTTTCAAGCCGCTTTCCACCAGTTTGGTTCATGTGACGTGGGCGGGCTTTTCTGCCTGGGACATCATCATGCCGCTCTTCATGTTCATGAGCGCCACCAGCATACCTTTCTCCATGGAACGCTATCGCAGTGAAAAGAACTACAAGGCGTTCGCTGTTCGTTTGTTGCGAAGGGTGGCCATTCTGTGGGTATTGGGCATCATTGTGCAGGGGAACTTCCTCGCGCTCAACCCCGACAGGATTTATCTATATACCAATACACTGCAGAGCATTGCCGTAGGTTATGCCGTTGCCGCGCTGTTTTTCATGTTTTCGCGCTGGAAGGTGTGGATTGCCGCATTTTTGCTGTTGCTGTTTGCCTATTGGGGCGCCATGGAATACATCACGGTTGATGGATTTGGAGGCGGACAGTATGAACCC
>DCGD01000011.1 GCA_002315195.1 Prevotellaceae bacterium UBA1787
GCAAGGACGTTTGCCAATTTATCGAAAGGTGCCACCCTTCACCCAACCACGCCAACCCGGCGGGATTTGCCAGTGCGCCATCTATTTCCATGGTAGCGTCACGCGCGAAATTGCGATCAAAAGCCAAATTTTGGTTGGTGTTTGTCAACAAACCTCCAGCAATTGCCTGAATAGAACCAAGCAAAGAAAAACAAACCGCATTGGCGACCGTTTTCAAAATACATTTTTTCATTTTCCTAAAAATAAACTTTTATTTGAGGCTGCAAAAGTAGAACGCACACAAGCGTCTTCTGTTTTTCATATTTCTTTTTTAATGTTTCATTTTTGTATTCTACCTGTTATGGAAAACCAAAAAAGAAATAATGAACATCATTCAAAAGCCCAAAAGAACTGTCATTCTCTATTTCATTTCGTTTACAGCCGCACTTACCTTGAGTTATCCGCGCATTACCGACTTGTGTTCTGAACCACTTTGCCAGGGACTGAGATGAACTTAAATACAAACATCTTTCCGACGTTGGATGTGTACAAGATGTTTTCCTAAAGCGTTTCCTTACCATAAGAATGGTGCCCGCGCTACAATGCGAAGTGAAGTGTGAAGAGCCGGGTGTTTCAACAAATGAGGAGGTGAAAGCATTGACACCGGCGTTGGCTATTGTTATATTATTGTCGGCACAGAAAACCAAACGAAGCCAATGCTTGAAATTTTCCTCCATACGGAGTGAATCTCTCGGATTTTATTGCTACTTTTGCTATGTCTGTTTCGGTTTCTTCACCTTTGTTTTTCCACCACCAAGGTACTGAAAATCCGATATGACAAAAAATGGCAACTTTTTGTCGTTCTGTAACTTGTCATAACCAATTAAAAACCAAGTGACATATTAAGGATACTGAGAACCCAAACACCCCGAATATGAAGAAAATATTTATGCTTACTGCTTTGCTTTCGATGGCGCTGAATGCTACGGCAGGAATTAATGCAAGCACTACATTGCCATCGGATGGAACACCGGAACACAGGTACACANNCCGATTATACCACCTTTTACAAGCCTGTTACAGACGCTCTACGCAAGGACGTTTGTAGCAGGCTTTGTTGCAAGTAAATATTTAAAAAAATCTAACCTAAACAATCGATATGAAGAAGATTTTTGTAATCACGGCCTTGCTTTCGGTGATGCTGAAAGCCATGGCAGGTATTGATGCGAGCACAACGTTGCCAACGGACGGAACGCCCGAGCACAAGTACACAATGATGAATGCGCAGGGTTACTACTGTAACACCATGACATCACCAACAAAAAACTCAGCCAACTGTGCGCAGTTTGCCTTCTATGCTGTCAGTGGCAAGACTGACACATACCACATCTACAACATGACTGCCGGCAAGTGGGTAAGCTATGAGCAAAAGTCGATGTACAGCACACGGACAGGGTTTGTGCAGATGACTGCCGACATGAGTGAAAGTTCAATCTTCAAACTGACAGAGATCAGTAGAGACGCTTTCGAGATTCAGCCATACACCAGCAACGGCTCGGCTCAGGCAATCTACCTAAACTGGTACAAGGGTGTGGGCGGTGACAATCCAGAGGACGGTACGGTCACTTTGGGTCTATGGACGGACAATGGTGCCAATGACAAGGGGTCGAACTGGACAATCAAGGAAATTGGCATCAAACACAAGTACATTTTGTTCAGCGACGGTATGCCTGACGATGCCGTGGTCATCATAAACAATCAGGAATTCCGCGGCTTGAATGCCCAGGGGGACCAGTCAATCGAATTGGAGAAACTTGAACCTACTGACGTGACCGTAAAAGTTGGCGGTGGACGTCTGGCCGATGTGAATGTGGACAACGCCAACTATCAAGTGGATGTGAAATTCGTTGGTTTCCTTGCACCAACCAAGGCGGTGGATGCCAAGAAACAATATCCATACCTTCTGCACATGCCTACGGCTTATGTCAAGAAGAGTGGAGAAAACCTGGTTCATACAACCACGAGGACAGAAGCCGACAAGTTCATCTTCGTCGAGAAAGAACAGGGCAAGTACTACATCTATGACCAAACAGCCAAGTGCTATATCAGCTACTCGGCCGCAACAAACGGCAGCAGCGTCACTTCAACATCGAATAGTAACGTCAAGTGTACCAAAAGCAAGACAAACGCCAAGACATGGCAGTTGCTGATGCTCCCAAACGGAAAGGTTGCCATCATTCCCGGTACAATCAGCAACCCAAGCACCTCGTCTGCTTCGCTGAACTTCACGGGTAACATTGCCAACAACTGTGTGCTGAACCTATGTACCGCAAGTGATTCGAATTCAGCATGGGAGTTTGTTGACCCATCGGGTGGTTCGATGCCTTGTGCCACACTGACATACTCTTTGCCTGGTGCGCAGTACATCCACAAGCTGGTGACAAACGAGGGTGAAACGATTACAAGCGTTGACTTTGGTGCTATCGAAGGCCTATCGCTGAAAGATGATCGTGCTTCCATCGGCAACAAATATAAATATGTGGCGGGGATTGCACCAAAAGAGGAAGGTGAGTACTTCTATTACGTTAATCTGACCAATGCAGAGGACGAGACCACTCAGGCAAAGGTTCGTCTCATTGTGAGTCACCACCTGCAGTCGCCAACTCCCATGATGATTTGGATGACATGGAACTGGTTTGCTCGCGCCATCAGTCACGACAAAATGGTGGCAATTGCCGAGGGTATGCAGAAGCATGGCCTCATTGACGCAGGTTTCAATACCATCGTCTTGGATGACACATGGGCCACACCCACAAGTGACAAGTCGAAACTGACATACGATCCTGCAAAGTTTCCGCAAGGAATCAGCGGTTTGAAATCGGCGCTGAAGAAGGTGAACGGCAAGCTGAAGGTAGGCATCTACAGCGATGCCGGCTCAATGACCTGCGAGAACTATCAGCCAGGTTCGTACCAATACGAGGCGGCACACGTTGCTTTGTTCGATTCATGGGGTGTGGATATGCTCAAGTATGACTACTGCAACTCGCAGGCAAGCACTAAGGTCAGCTACACCCAGATGGGCGATGCTATTGCAATTNNTGCTACACTCGAATGGGAGATGTTGTTGCAAAACTGAACGAGACACGCAAGGCCAATGGCGCAATTCCATTCGTGTTCAACATCTGCGAATGGGGCAAGACCCAGCCTTGGCTTTGGGGTGCGGAGGCAGGTGGTTCTAGCTGGCGTTCCACGAGTGACGCTCGCGAGGACTGGATTGGCAACAAGTCACGTCCAGGTGTTATCGCAGGCGTGGACGCGACACGTCGTCTATGGATGTACGCAGGCGTGAATCGGTTCAACGATTTGGATCAGACGTGCATAGGCCTGCATGGCCTTGGAGGGCCTTCGAACAACACCATGAACCACATGACCAACGGTGGCAAGATTAAGGGGCTATCCGATGCTCAGGCACGCACGCAGATGTCGTTGTGGTGTATGCTGGCAAGCCCTCTGACTCTGACATGCGACCTTCGCGAAAATCCTCAAGGTGAAGCAAACAGCGGTCAGGCAATGCCTAATCCCCTTATCACCGCCGCTGATATAGAGACATTGACAAACACCGAAATTCTCGCCATCAACCAAGATGCCTTGGGTCAGCAAGCCGAATATATGGAGATGCTCTCAACTGGCAAGACAGACTACTCTTCTACCGGTTACGACATTTATGTCAAGGATCTGACCAACGGACGATATGCAGTATCTGTAACCAACCGCGACACATTATCTATTAGTATTCCCGCACTGCAACTCTCCGACCTCTACATGAAAGCCAATACCAAGTATACATGTAGAGAGATATGGTCAAAGAGTGAGGAAAATATAGAGAACACGCTGACTGTCGGCACACTGAAGTCATGCGAGACAAAAGTATATGTACTCACTCCCGGGGCAAGTCCAGCTGTAATGACAAACCAAACCTGTAAAAAGCCAACCAAGGCTCCTACGGCCTCTGACCGAAAACAAAAAAAGAAATAAGGATTTTTCATTTCATTCACTTCCGCACTATTCTTGAGTTATCCAACCATGGTTGCAGAATAATTTATATTTTTGCTCAACGCAATACTCATGTATCGGCAGAATGAAATCCGCCACGCTAAATCAAACATCTCTATCAACAAACTTTTTATGTTTAAACAACTTTTATTTATCTTATGTTCCGCTCTCATGTTTTCGTTTACCGGGCAGAAGCGTTTTGAATTCGGCACAGCCACCAATCCCAAGGGAGAAACCATGTATGTGGATTCAAAGGGCTTCATCATCAATGGAAAACGTTGCATACCCGTCGCCGGGGAGATGCACTTTCAGCGCATCCCGTTTTCCGAATGGAGAAACGAACTCCTCAAGATGAAGGCGGGAGGCATCGACATCGTTTCCACTTACGTATTTTGGGGCATTATTGAACCTGAAGAAGGTGGTCCGTTGGATTTTTCAGGTAGCAACGACCTACGCAAATTCATTGAGGAATGTGGCAGATGCGGCTTGAAAGTACTGCTCCGCCCCGGTCCCTGGGTTCACGGAGAATGGTATCTTGGCGGAATGCCCGAATGGATAATTGACAAATGGAAATCCGACCCGAAAAAATACGAGTTACGTTCCATGGCGCCAATATTTCTCACCTCCGTCAAACGCTATTTCAACGCCTTGGGTGAACAGACCAAAGGACTGATGTGGAAAGACGGCGGCCCCATTGTGGGGTTTCAGGTGGACAACGAATTTTACGGTCCGTGGGCGTATCTGCACGCCCTCAAGAACTTGGCGATTGAAGCGGGGTTTGATTTGCCGTTCTACACCAAAACGGAATGTCCTCACATGGATGATAATGGCGACAAGGGAGAAATGCTTCCTCTCGCCGGGAATTATGTGGATGGTTTTTGGTGTGGGCTTACGGACAAACCCGCGGGATTTGAGAAATCCTTTGAGTTCAAGGACCTGCGCTGGAACGCGGACCCGGAAGGAAACGCCACCCAAAAGTCAAAGCCGGAGGAAACCATCTGCCCCTGCCCCATCCCGGGGATGTCCTATCCCAATCTCATGTGCGAATTGGGAACGGGCATGATGACTTCCTATAACCGCAGAGTCCGCATTTATGACAACGACATCAGGGCGAGCGTCATCACCCGCATCGGCATTGGAAGCAACATGCCTGGGTATTACATGTATCACGGAGGCACCAACCCCTGGTCGCCAAAAGGTACGCTGGCTGAGTGCCGTAACTCAAATTACACCAACGCAAACGACTTGCCGCGCAGGACATACGATTTCCAGGCGCCTCTCGGAGAAATGGGCATTCCGAACCTTTGGTACCACCATCTCCGCCTCATCAATCAGTTCTTGCACGACTGGGGCGCGGAACTTTCTGAAATGAAATTCAGGCTTGGTGATTCCGAAGTGCGGAGCGCCATCCGCGAAAATGGTAAAAGCGGTTTTGTGTTCGTGAACAATTATGAGCGCATGAGACCTCTCGGTTCCAACAAACTGAACTTTGAGGACCAGGTCATCACCGTTCCGGAAGGGAGCAGTTTTTTCTTTCCTTTCGGTCTTGCATACAAGTCTCTCCACATTGAATGGGCAACCGCACAGCCTTTTTGCATGACGGAAAAGGCGATTTATTTCGCGGCCGTGAAAGGCATCGAAGCAAAACTCTGCATCGATGGTAAAGTGATTTCACCCCAACTGGACAAGCCGTATAAGATGAATGGAAACACCATTTTGGTCATGAGCCCGGAAAAATCATTGACGGCATACAAAGTGAAAGACAAGGTGCTTTTCTGTAAAGACATCGTTTACGAGGACGGCAACAAGGTGATGTGTGAATCCTGGAAAAACGGAGCGGACATCTCCGTGAAAAAACTGAATGAAGCCAACCCCGCCAGAGTACCGGATTTGGTGGGTGGACTTCCCATGTTCCCTAATACGGAAGAGATGCAAAAGGCGGCCTCCTGGTCACTTACGATTCCGAAAATGAAAAACGCCGAGGACTGGCTCGTCGCCATTTCCTATCACGGAGACATCGCCCAAGTATGGGCGGACGATGTAATGGTGGAAGACAACTTTTGGAATGGAAAAACCATGTACGTCCGGGCGTCGGAACTGGTGGGGAAAAATGTTGTACTCAAGATTCTTCCCTTGACCCGAAAACTATCCATCTATTTCCAAAAAGAGCAGCGCGACGAACTGGCGTCGCACAAAGGGGACTGTCTTTGTGCGTTGGATTCAATCCGTCTGATTCACCGCATCAGAAAACCATTCTGACGCCAAGCATTTGACATACCCTCATTCCCCTTGGAGTGAGAGTATGTCAAAGTATGAATGGAAACGCTATTGGTTTGTAAGGTCTAATACAAGTTATGTCACCACAAAGCACTGAATTTCAGACGTAAAAATCACGTTATTGTTAACTTTAAGGCCTTACAGACCACTGGAAGAAATCAATGGATACGACTCTCTCACCGACCATCTTGCTGTTGCGCTTTATCACATCGAACTTCTTTCCGCATTGTTTGACAACGGTACTCTTGTGTCTCTTTTCGCTATATTTCTTTTGGTATTGGCCATGGTATTGATACAAGGGTGTATGTATTCTATATGCCATATACAAATTTGCTGAATAATTTTCAAACAAATATTTTGAATGATTTTTTTGAAAATATTGGTACTGCACCAAAAAATATGGTGTGTTGATAAACTGTGTGCTGACAATGTTACTAATGCCCCAAAAACAAGGGTTTTGAGGCATTAGATTTAGGGACTATAATTCGAAATTCTTTAATGAATGGATAATTCCCCTTGTTGAAAGGTATTCATCTATTACTGCTTTTCATAAGGACCACATTTATCTCCATCTTTTTCAATAAGCGTAAGACTGTTTTTATTAAGCAAAATAGTATAAAAATGTGTTCCTTTCTTTTCAGTAGCATAGTCATCAATTATAATCAATTCATTTTTTGATGAGGTATAAATATATGAACCATATGAAGTAAATGTTCCTTCATCATTATCATATTTTTCAATGCCTACACATGTAAATGTGTTATCTGATTTAAATGTAATTGATTCTCTGAAAAAGTAGTTGCCTTCTGTTTCCTGCCAAGTCCAAGTTCCGACAATACTTGAATTTTGAGATGGAGTCTCTTGAGATGGAGTCTTGTCGTCATCTGTTCCACATGATGTAATCATTACAAAACTCATTACAAAAGCCACAAGCATAATTACATACGAAAAAAATAACTTCTTCATTTTTACATACCCTAAATCCGTGTCGGGCACAACTTTTATTTGGTTATTACTACAACTGTTAATGCGTAATAAGGTCAAGAAGTAACCAATTTCTATCACTTTAATTCACCAAAACTATGTATTTCATGTTCCTATTGGTTTGTAAAGCCTAAAACATTACATATTATTTTATCATAAGGTATTGAAATACGAGCGTATTGAAGCATGTTTATTGTCAGCTTTTAGACTTCCTTAATTCCGCAACACTATT
>DCGD01000076.1 GCA_002315195.1 Prevotellaceae bacterium UBA1787
GGCGCCGGGCACCTCTCCCGCCAGGCAAGCCGAACTGACAATGAGTCCCTCGTGGTACTTTGCCAATTGTTCGTGGTCTGTTCGAGGCTTGAAATAGAAACCGTCCGTCCAAGCGTCGCTCACCAGTTTTATCAAGTTGTGATAACCCTTTTCATTTTTCGCCAAAACAACCAAGTGCCAGCCCGACGCATCGTCACGCTTGATCTTGTCCGTCATGCGATGACGCGCCACATACATCTCGCAACCCAAAATGGGCTTGAAATCGAGAATGCGCTGCTGTTTCTCCATTTTCCTTTCGTATTCGGAAAGAAGCTGTTCGCGGCTTTTCCCGATGTCCCATACCTGTTCCTTGTCGTCAGGGTCCGGTTGATACGTCCCCTCGTCTATCCTTTGGCGAATATCCTTAAGGGATTTCAACGCATCCTTAGCCTTACCTTTTTTCTTCCCTACATAATTATAAAAGGTTTTAATTCCCATCATGCATCCATGATCGGTAACAGCCATTCCACGCATTCCGTTGCCCAAAGCCTTATCCACCAAACGAAAGATATTGCTTTGGCCATCAAGAATGGAGTATTCTGTATGTACGTGTAAGTGAACGAAATCTTGCATGGTTATTTTCTTACGTTACAAAAGTAATATTTTATCTTCTTCTATCAGCGTTTTTTTCAATAAAAATTAACAATTGATTTTTCGCCATTGGCGCATCTCCTTTGTATTCAGCACTCTACCCTACCATTTCGCAAATGTTTTACAAGCGAACGTACCGTCTGGACCGTCCATGGAAATCCTTTCCGCCGCCCTCCATTAGGGCATATTGCGGAATGGTTTGGAAAACGATTCGGTGCCATATGGAAGCAGCATACATCAGTAATACGATAATACAATCCCAAAAACAGAAAGGCGACATATTCCGCAATGCCTCCCCCGCGTTTTCCAATATTCCAAACATGTGTTTTCACCATTCCTACTTGGTATTTCAGATTGAAATCCCTATTTTTGCATCATAAAACCTCTATGCAACATGCCATACCATTTGAAACAACACCTTTTTGCAATTTTAACCCTTTTGCTAACCGTCATTCCCTGCCGGGCGAATGTCATGTTGTTGGAAAACGAACATCTCCGCCTCTCATTCAATGAAAAAACGGGACAGCTCGTTTCTCTGCAAAAACCGGACACGAAACGGGAATACATTGATCATGACGCTGTTACCTCACCATTGTGGATACTCCGCAAAGCGGACGGAAGCAACCTGCTCGAAAAAGAACCGCTTTTCCTGGGCTTTTCGAGGAACGACGACAAGAGTTTGACAATGAAATGGAAATGCGAGCATGGACTTACGGTATGCGCCTCCGTCAGACTGGATGACAAGAAAGCGTTTTCATACTGGAACATCAAATTGGAAGGTATCGGTACCCAACCTCTCTACGACATACGCTATCCCATCCTGCAAGGCTTGCGAAAAATGAATAATGAAGACATGGCTGTTTCTTCATGGCTGGGCAGTCTTGTGCACAATCCCAGATCCTCCCTTAGCCAAAACCACCCCAAAAGGCATTTCTCCTGTGAGAGCCCCGGTTATCTTTCGATGCAGATGGTCACACTCTACGACCGGGCACATGGCGGTTTGTATTTCGGTTCCAACGACACGCTCTCCTTTTCAAAACGATACGAATTCACACTTGATACCATTCATACAGAATATTGCATGACCCATACACCGGCCTACCAGTCCGCAAACAACACCTACCAGCCCACTTACGAAGCCATTGTGGGCATATTTGAAGGCGACTGGTTTTCAGCCGCCAGGATTTACCGCGAATGGGCGACCAAACAGAAATGGTGCCGCGAAAGCCGTTTCCGCAACGGGCAGACCCCTCAGTGGGCGGAAAAGACGGGAATGTGGATTTGGAACAGAGGCCATTCCTCCAACGTACTTTCGGAGGCGCGACACTTGCGTAAAAAGTGGAACATTCCCATCAGTGTCTTCTGGCATTGGTGGCATGGTTGTTCTTACGACGAGGGATTTCCCGAATACCTTCCCCCACGCGAAGGATGCGCCTCATTCAAGAAAGCAGTCAAGGACGCGGAACACGATGGTGTCCATTGTCTTGTGTATATGAATTCCTACCAATGGGGAAACTCCACCAAAAGCTGGACAGAGGAAGGAGCCGAAAAATTCAGCGCAAGGCAAATCAATGGAAACACTTATTCCCATGCTTTCAACATCTTCACGGGACGCCAACTGACACCCATGTGCATGGCAACTTCTTTTTGGAGAGACAAATACGCCCAACTTGCAGACAGTGCCATCTGCCAGTATGGTGTCGGGGGCATCTACATGGATCAGGCCTGCTCCAGCATGAAATGTTACAACAATGAACACGGCCACCCTATCGGAGGCGGCAACTACTGGGTGACGGGATTCAAGGATCTGACCATGGCCATCCGAACCGGCGCCGATGCAGGCAAACGAAAGGCGACACTGGCGGGAGAGGGTTCAGGGGAAGACTGGATTCCATATTTGGATTTGTTCTTGACGCTTGAGACCAGCCGAGAACGTTACCTCGGTGTAGGTGATACGGAAACCATCCCGCTCTACCAAGCGGTTTACCACGATTACGCCATTACTTACGGCAGTTACAGTTCCCTCGTGTATCCCCCCTACGATGATTTGTGGCCGGAAAAATTCAGACCCTCCAATAGGGAAAAACCATTGCCCGACGAATTCAACATGCAATTTAGAATGGAACAGGCGAGAGCCTTCGTATGGGGTATGCAGCCTACCCTGGCTAATTATCACGCCACACTCGACGTTGAAAAAAAAGATGAAATCGAATTTCTTCACCAACTTGTTCAGCTTCGACAAAAATCATTGAAATATCTTCTCTACGGAGTATATGAACGAAAACCTTCCATCGAAATTCCTACGAAAGAAATCGACCTCTCTCGCATTTCCATCTATGCGGGACGCAACGGAAACACCGTGACGCAATCACGCAAAAAAGTGCCACTTCTCTACTGCGGAGCCTGGAAAGCGAAAGATGGCAGCCTTGCCATCTGCTTTGCAAACATTGCGGACCAAAGGCTTCCCATAAGATTTAACCTCGACACGGAGGAATATGGACTGGAAGGAAAGCACAAAATCTACCTGAGAACTACCCATGGACGACGACTGCTAAAGAAAAGCAAAGACAAAATCTTCCACATTGAAACAACAGTGAATGGTAGGGATGCCTGCGTCATTGAGGTTGAATAATCCGCTACAAAAATACCTGAAACTGCAAAAAAAGTAATTTTGTAGAGAAAACTGCAAAAAAACATTGAAATCAACATGAAAGTTTCATTTTTTTAATATCTTTGCACACATTTAATAGAAACATACGTGTCAATGAGTGCACTTAGCAAAATAAAGAATGTAAAGAAACTGAAGAAAATCCGCTTGCATCACGAGGGGACCAACACGCTCATTGTAAGTTTCATGGCATTGTTCATCATCAATCTTCTTTGCTATTTGTGCTTTGACAACAGCATACCGTTCATGTGCCTGATGACCATATCGCTTGTCGTTTATGGCATCATGGTCAATTTCTTTCGCTGCCCCATCAGATTGTTTGGAAACGACGACACATCCAATGTTGTCGTGGCCCCCGCCGATGGAAAGGTAGTGGTCCTGGAAGAGGTTGAAGAGAACGAATATTTTCACGACAAGCGCATCATGGTTTCCATCTTCATGTCGTTGGTGAATGTGCATGCAAATTGGTTTCCCGTGGATGGGGTTGTCAAGAAAGTAGAACATCAAAATGGAAATTTCCACAAGGCATGGCTTCCGAAAGCAAGTTTGGAAAACGAGCGTTCCACCATCATCATCGACACCTTCAACCATGGTGAAATCTTGGTACGCCAGATAGCGGGAGCCGTTGCAAGACGCATCGTCACATACGCTCACGAAGGCGAGGAATGTTATATTGACGAGCATCTGGGATTTATCAAATTCGGTTCTCGCGTGGATGTTTTCCTGCCGATTGGCACGGATATTTGCGTTGAACTTGGACAATCCACAACCGGAAACGAAACGATTATAGCCAAATTCAACTAAATCTCATGGCATCGTTCATTGTACGTTCCATACCCAACACCATCACGTGCTGCAACCTGATTTCAGGCTGCATCGCTACGATGATGGCGTTTCAAGGCGATATTGTCGCTGCGCTCACGTTCATCATTGTGGGAGCGATTTTTGATTTTCTTGACGGATTTTCAGCGAGGCTGCTGCATGTTTCATCATCCATAGGCAAGGAGTTGGACTCACTTGCGGACGATATCACGTTCGGTTTCGCACCCGCGGCCATAGTGTTTCACCAACTGTCCGTACACCCCGTCTGCAACGAAAACGGACTACTGGGACTCCTGCCGCTTTGCGCATTTCTCATTGCCGCTTTCTCAGCATTGAGACTTGCCATCTTCAACCTTGACACAAGACCGACCACCTCATTCATCGGCTTGCCCACACCGGCTAACGCCTTGTTTTGGGGAGCTTTCATGATTGGCTTCCCAAATGACTGGCTGTGTACTAACGCTGGT
>DCGD01000059.1 GCA_002315195.1 Prevotellaceae bacterium UBA1787
ACCATGTTTTCCATGTTGGTGTCGTAAAGCATGGTGCCGTGCACGATGCTTCTGCCGGGCACATGATAGAAGGCGTTCCCACTCACCTTGCGGCCTTCTATGAGAATGTCGTTTCGTCCGGACGCCGTCGCCGGTATTCCCAGTTTCCTGAGTACGAAGGCCACTTTTCGCACATAGTTGTCGAAGTTGAACTGTACGTTGTCGCCTGCGCAGATGTGGCTGAACATGATATTTCTCCTGTAGGCGTACACGCAGCCTCCGCCGCTTTTGCGTCTGAAGGTGTGTATGTGGTGCTGTTTGCAGAAATCCATGTTGACTTCATTCTCTATGAGTTGGTTGCGGCCGAATATGACAGTGGGTTCCACCTGCCACATGAAGAAACACGCTTCCTCCTTTAAGTGGCGGGCTGCGTATTCCTCTGCCGCCAAATACCAAGGCAGCAATTCTCCATCGGCGCGAGGGATTACTATGTACTTCATATTCAGTTTCTTGACAATTGTTTCTTGAATGAATGCGCAAAAACTGTGCAAATGTACTCAATATTATTTACATTCTCAAATTTTGAAGATAAAATGCGGAATTTTTTATAAAAGCAAAGGAGATAATCGACGTAGCGTTCGATTATCTCCTTTGAGAGGTGAATTCGCGTGGGAAACTATTTGCCGAAATTGCGTGAAATGAACGGCAGGCAAAGGCGCAGTCCGGTGTGCCAGTATTCCCAGTTGTGAACGCCGTCGCGTACGCGCAGTTCACATGGGATTTTGTTGCGTCTCATCAGGTTGTAGAATTCCTCGTTGGTCTCAAGTCCCGAGTCGTCGTCGCCGCAGTCCACAAACCATTTTACGGTGCGCATCTTCGCCTTGTTTTCCTCTGAGATGTTTTTCAGGAAATTGATGCAGGAGTTTTGGTTGACGCCCAGGCTGACGTTTCCGGTCGGTTTTTCAGAATGGAGCCATCCGCTGAAATTGTAGCATGAAGAGAACATGTCGGGGTGTTTTTGGCAGTATGCGGTGCTGCCTCCGCCCCCCATCGACAGTCCGCCGACGGCGCGGTGTTCCTTGTCGTTGTAGGTGCTGAACTTTTCCTTTTCGATGAAAGGAATGAATTCCTCAAAGAAGAAGGTTTCATACTTGTACTTTCCGACGTCGAAATAACCTCCCCATCCGACGCTTTCGTCATTCGCCCAGTTGCAGTTCGGCATGATGACGATCATTTCGCGCGCTTCGCCGCTGCGGATGAGTTCGTCAGTGACAATTTGCATGTTTCCCTTTTCCGTCCAACCCGTTTCCGTATCGCCATAACCGTGGAGAAGGTAGAACACCGGGTACTTCTTGGTGGCGTCCTTGCCGTAATCGGTGGGGAGATACACCGCGAAACGAACGACCAAATTCATTGTCTTGCTCATTATGCTGTCGTAATAGACCTTTCCTGCTGAGCTTTGCACGGCATACAAACAGCACAAAACCAATGCTGCCAAAAACTGAATTTTTCTCATACTGTAAATGATATTAAGAGTTAAATTATGTATATGCTGCAAAATTGTGAATTTTTTTGTAATTTTGCGCGATTTTTGGTGGAAATCTTTCAAAAGGGTATGAGGGAGAAACTTTGGAATGGAAATTACGTTCGGGTATGGACGGCGAATTTCATGTTGTTCTTTTCATTTATGATACTGATGCCTTTGTTGCCTTTGTACATGAAGGACACGTTCGGCTGCGGAAAACATGCCATTGGGTTGGTGTTGTCAGGCTACACCATCACCGCGTTGGTCGTTCGTTTAGCAAGTGGTTACATTGTTGATAGTTACCCACGAAAGACGGTTTTGTTGACGTGTTACTTTTTGTTCATGTCCTTTTTCTTAGGCTATTTCGCGGCGTGTTGGAGTCTGTTGATGTTCGCAGTTCTGCGCACCTTGCACGGGGCGCCTTTCGGGGCGTTGACAGTAGCCAACAGCACTGTCGCCATTGACGTACTCCATCCCGACCGTCGAGCGGAGGGTATAGGCTACTATGGATTGAGCAACAATCTCGCCACCGCCGTCAGCCCGTCCGTGGGTATCTACATCTATGAATTGACCCACGACTACAATCTCATCTTTTTCCTTGCGTTTGTGTCTTCGTGCTTGGGATTGCTGATTGACAGTACCGTCAAGTTGCCTCCCTACCCGGCTGGGAGAGCAAGAAAACATTTCACATGGGGTCAACTGTTTCTCGGAAAGGGATGGAGCGAAGGCATTTGCATAGCGTGTTTTGCTTTCTCCTACGGTGTACTGTCCACCTATCTCGCCATCTATGGAAAGGAATGCTTGGGAATCATCAGCGGAACGGGGACGTTTTTCATGGTGCTGTGCGCGGGCTTGATGGTGTCGCGACTTGCAGGAAGCCGGTCGCTGAGAAAGGGGAGGATAGTAGGCAATGCCACCGTCGGTATTTGTATTTCCGTATTCGGCTACCTGCTTTTCGCCGCCGTCCACAACAATTGGGGGTACTATGGCGCCGCCGCCATAATAGGTCTGGGCAACGGCCACATGTTTCCCGCATTCCAAAACATGTTCGTCAGTCTTGCCCCCGACAGCAGAAGGGGGAGCGCCAACTCGTCCATGCTATGTTCGTGGGACGTGGGCATCGGTTTCGGCATTCTTTTGGGCGGAGCCATCAGCGAAGCGTTGAACTATTACGCCGCCTTTTGGCTGGCTTGGGTGGTCAATGCCTTGGGAGTATTCTTCTATTTTGCCTACGTCCGCCGGAGTTTCATCAGGAATCGCTTGAGGTGAGTCACTCAATTTTCGCGTTGAGAGTACAAAGACCGGAGTGTTCGATCCAACTGCAATGCTTCTCCGCATCAAGGCGATAATCATTTTGCGCACCTAAGGTCGCAACACCATTTTATGGGCATTATGGGCGGAGTTTTCAATCGTTTTGAATTTTGGCGCATAGCAACAAAATAAAATACTTTCTGCAAAAGAAATTTATATCGAATGTTCTTGTTATATTTGCAGTATAAATATTTGTAATGTGGAACTCAAAAAAACAAATCGACAAAAGATTGCAATGGCAGAGAATGATTTATCCAATATTTGGTTGTCAGAAAAGTCGGGAGTCAGTCAAGCAACTGTTTCTAAAATGATGGCAACAATTAATCTCAGCTAAAACTCGAAATACTCATCAAAATACCAAAAGTACTTACTGCTTGGTGTCAACGATTGAATCCACCTTGATGAGGAACTGACAAGCGAAGGAGAATAATGATGCACAAAGAGGAGAACATGAATGTTTGTTTAAAAACTGGTGTGATACGTATTTTCAGCAATATCAATTTTTTGTCAAGAATTAGGCAAAAAGGTCAAAAAGAAGATTATCCGAAATGTCAGCAGAGCGGTTATTAGATAGTCCTTAATTCCGCAACACTATTGTT
>DCGD01000036.1:0-7969 GCA_002315195.1 Prevotellaceae bacterium UBA1787
CAAGATGGGCTTGAACCAACGACCCCCTGATTAACAGTCAGGTGCTCTAACCAACTGAGCTATTGAAGCAGCATTTACGCGATACCCTTATCGTTTTGCACTGCAAAATTAGTCATAATTTTGAAAATAGCAATAACTTTGCAGAGAAATTTAACAAGACATGCAAAAAATAATCGGAATAGGCAACAGCCTCGTGGATATCCTTGCGAAAACAGACGATTCCACATTGAAAAAAATGAATTTGCCCAAAGGCTCAATGCAGTTGATAGACACGGAACGCTTAATCACCATCCGCCAATTCATGGACACCATGGTGCATACCCGCGCTTCGGGCGGAAGCGCCTCGAACACCATCAAGGCCTTGGCGCGTATGGGTGCTGAGACCGCCTTCGTTGGAAAAGTGGCAAACGATGAGACAGGAGACTTTTTCTGTTCGGAAATGGCGGCGGCGGGGGTCGATATGAAAGCCATGCGCAAGAGCGAAGGCACAAGCGGAACGGCCTCCACGCTCGTGTCTCCCGACGGACAAAGAACCTTCGCCACCTTCCTCGGAATTTCGGCGGAACTGTCCGCCGACGACATTACCGACAATATGCTTGACGACTGCCAAATGCTCTACGTGGAAGGCTACCTCGTGCAAAACCACGATTTGATGGAGCGCATCCTAAGCTTGGCGAAAGTCAAGCATATCACCACGTGCCTTGACCTTGCCAGCTACAACATCGTGGAAAACGACCGCGAGTTCTTCAAAATGATTTTGGATAAATACATTGACATCGTCTTCGCCAACGAAGAAGAAGCGGCGGCTTTCACCGGAAACAAACCCGAAGATGCCGTAAGGAAACTGTCCGAACTCTGCAGCATCGCCGTTGTCAAAATGGGCAAAGACGGTGCTTGCTCCTGCCAAGACGGAAAGTTTCACAGAGCGCCAACCAACGCTTGCGCCAATGTGGTCGATACAACCGGAGCGGGCGACTATTTCGCGGCAGGTTTTCTCTATGGCCATATTCACGGATGGTCTGCCGAACAATGCCTTGAAACCGGCAACATGACGGCTTCGGCCATCATTCAAGTCATGGGAGCAACCCTTCCTGACATCGCATGGAAGAATATTTCCGAAAAACTGAAAACACATTGACCAGCCGACAAGAACCCTCCTGTAATCCAAAGCCAAATTTATACATTATTATATATATAGCATAGTATGAAAAAACTTTTCTTCCTTCCTCTGCTGTTCGTCAACATCGGAACATGGGCGCAAAACAACAATTATGAAACTTCCAAGCAATTGGATATCTTCAACCACCTCTATACCACATTGGAACAATACTATGTGGACACGCTCAATGCGGAAAGGTGCATAGGCGACGCCATCAACTACATGCTTGACGGTATGGATCCCTACACGGAATACTACCCTGAAAAGGACACCCATGAGCTGGAAACAATGACCACCGGGAAATATGCCGGCATCGGTGCCATAATCAGTTATAGCCAGCATCTTGACCGCTGCATCGTAAGAGAACCATACGCCGACATGCCTGCCGCCAACGCCGGCGTGTTCACAGGCGACATCATCATGAAAATCGACGGAAAGCAGATTGACAAAAAGGGAAAAGGTGACATCAACACCTATACAAGCATGGTTTCCAACAACCTGCGCGGCAATCCCGACACTGAAATTGAACTTGTCGTTGAACGCCGGGGGGAAGGTGAGAAAACATTCCGTTTCAAACGTGCAGCCATTCAACTGCCCGCCGTCACTTATCAGGGCATGGTTGCCGACAATGTGGGAATGATCGCACTCAACTCTTTCACCCGCGACTGCAGCTTGGAAGTACTTAAAGCCGTAAAGGCGCTGAAAGGACAAGGGGCCAAATCCATCATCCTCGACCTTCGCAACAACCACGGTGGATTGGCAGACGAAGCGGTGGACATCGTAAACATCTTTGTTCCCAAGGGCAAACTGATTCTCCAAATGAAAGGAAAAAACCGTTCCGCCAACACGTCATACGTCACCTCCCATACACCCGAAGACACCAAAATGCCCCTCGTGGTACTTGTAAACGGTGGTTCAGCCTCAGCCTCCGAAATCACCTGCGGCGCATTGCAAGACCTGGACCGCGCCGTCATTCTTGGAGAACGAACCTACGGGAAAGGATTGGTCCAGCAACCACACAGCCTTCCATACGGTGGCATGCTCAAACTCACCACAAGCCACTACTACATTCCCTCAGGCCGCTGCATCCAGGCACTCAACTATTCCCACACTGGACCTCACAACGAGGCATACCGAACACCGGACAGCCTCACCCACACCTTCAAGACGGAATGTGGACGAGTTGTACGCGATGGGGGAGGCATCACGCCCGACATCATATCCAAGAGCGACAGCTTGCCCAACCTCATGGTTTACCTCCAAAACAGCAGTGTTCTGCCTGAATTTGTCGCTGAATACCGAAGCAAACACCCCACCATACAACCCGCGGCGGACTTCACCATCAACAACGAAGATTTCGCTGATTTCGAGAAATTCCTTTCGGAAAACAAGTTCACCTACGACCGACAAACCTACAAGGTGCTGCAGGAACTCAAGAAAATTGCCCGTTTCGAAGGATATGACCGAACGGCTTCCAAAGAGATTGAAGCGTTGGAACAAAAACTTCAGCACAATCTCGCAGACGACCTTGACACGTGGAAACCTTTCATCGTGAAAATGCTCAACGCTGAGATTTGCCGCAGCTACTATTTTAAAAAAGGTGAATTCGAAAACGCATTGAAGAATGACAAAATGTTGGAGGAAGCCACTGCCTTGCTGAACAACCCCGACAAATACAAGCAATTGCTCAGTTCTCAAAAAAAATGAAAACGTTAATGCCACAGGATTGGATTGAGGAAATGGAAAGCGAAATAGGCAAACCCTATTTCGCCTCCCTCAGCCAATTCGTTGATAAGGAATACGACACGCATATTTGCTATCCCGCCAAAGAAGACATCTTCAAGGCTTTCAAACTCTGCCCTTTCAAGGATGTGAAAGTCGTGATTTTAGGACAAGACCCCTACCACGAACCCGGACAGGCTCAAGGGTTGGCGTTCTCCGTACCGAACGACATCAAAATGCCCCCCTCACTGAGAAACATTTTCAAGGAACTGGCAAGCGACCTCCAACAAACACAACCGTCCACGGAAAATGATCTTACCCGCTGGGCGAAACAGGGTGTCCTGCTACTGAACGCAACCCTGACCGTCCAACAAGGAACAGCCGGTTCACACACGGGAAATGGATGGGAAACATTTACAGACGCCGTCATACAACGTATTTCCAAACACAGGCAGCACATCGTCTTTCTTCTTTGGGGCAACAACGCACGGAAAAAAAATCACCTCATAGACCAAGAAAAGCATTGCGTGCTGCAATCCGCCCACCCCTCACCCTTGTCTGCCTGGCATGGCTTTTTCGGGAATCACCATTTCAGCCAGACAAACAATTTTCTTTCATTTCACCACATCACCCCTATCAATTGGTAATCACTCATGAAAAGAAACGCTATGGACATCATACAAGTTGGAAACGTGCTGCTTTCCATTGATTGTTTTGAAGAATATTTCGCCTGCGACCTTGGTGTCTGCAAAGGCTGTTGCTGCATTGAAGGTGATGCCGGCGCACCGGTGACCCTGGATGAAACAATGGCCATTGAGGACATTCTTCCTGAAATCGTCAACGACCTGTCTCCCGAAGCACGCAAGGTGATAGAAAAGCAAGGCGTGGCCTATTGCGACCAAGATGGAGATTTGGTCACAAGCATCGTGAATGGTAAAGATTGCGTCTTTACATGCTACGATGAGAACGGCATCTGCCTCTGCGCCATAGAGAAAGCCCGGCGCGAAGGACGAATCAAAACCAACAAACCCATTTCCTGCTGGCTTTATCCCTTGAGATTAAAGGTTTTCAAGAACGGCATCGTCGGTATCAACTACCATCGCTGGGACATCTGCAATTGCGGCATTGACAACGGACGGAAACTAAAACTACCACTTTACAAGTTTCTGAAAATACCACTCATCGCACGTTTTGGCGAAAAGTGGTACAAAGAACTTGAAACTACGGCCAAGGAATTGAAAGTGACGAGATAAAAAGACCAAAAGCGTAGTTTACAAGTCGTATTTTACAAATCACTGTATTTTTTGATTCCGCGAATGTAACGCGCCACAAGGATGCTCTTCTTCCACTTTTCCGGAATGTCATCCTTTACGGCCAACTGACGGTTCTGACGACGCACCTCGGCAAAATCCGGCTTCATTTTCCGAAATTCCCTATGCGCCTTGAACACCGCCTTCACTTCGTCTAAATGTCCCGCAAGCAACATCCTCGCCGCCGCCACGCCGTCCAACAGAAAACGAACAAACATGATGGGCTGCAGGCTGGGAAGGTTCTTATAGAGCATCAGCAGGTTGTTTCTGAAATTCAGGAACGTCTTGTGCGGATTGACTTTGTTTAATGTTCCTCCACCCACATGATACACCACACTTTGGGGAACACACCAAACGCCATACCCTCTGCTATGCAAACGCCAGCACAAATCGATTTCTTCTTGATGGGCGAAGAACCGGGCATCCAGTCCCCCTACCTTTTCATACACTTCCCTGCGTATCAACAAGGCGGCGCCGGTCGCCCAAAACACCGGGATGGGATTGTTGTATTGTCCGGTGTCCTTTTCCACCGTATCAAAAATGCGACCGCGGCAGAATGGATAACCAAGATAATCCATGAAACCGCCTGACGCCCCGGCGTATTCAAACGTGTCCCGGCACGCTTCGCTGATTACTTTTGGCTGACACGCCGCCACTTCGGGATGCGAGTCCATAAAGTCAAGCATCGGCTTCAACCAACCGGGGGTGACTTCTATGTCATCATTCAACAAAAGAACGTATGGCGTGTCCACATGTCCAATGGCAAGATTGTAACCTTCGGCGAATCCAAAATTCTCATCGAATACAATTGTGTCAACCTCGGGAAATTTTTCGTCCAACATGATTAGGGAATCGTCAGTGGAGCCATTATCGGCTACCACCACTTCCGCTTCGGGTGAATAAGTCACGACAGAAGGAAGAAAACGACGCAACATTTCGCTTCCATTCCAATTAAGTATTATTACAGATATAAGTTTTGTGTCCATTATTGAATAGGCTGTGCCACAAGGGCGGATGTGTCCGAATTGAAACCAATCAATTCCACCTTGAGCATTTCATTATTTTTTGATGATTCATCTATTTTTGGTATCTCAACACGAATATAATTGTCAGTAAATCCCCGGGCGGGTATGCCGGGAGGTGTGTGTTCTGTCAAAACAATGCGCTTTGTCCCTATGAATCGACGATAGAAATCCAAACGTTTTTCTTCCGAAAGTGCAAGGAAGCAATTGCTGCGGCGATGCTTCTCCCGACTTCCGACTACATGAGGAATGCGAAGCGCCGCGGTCCCGGGACGTTCGGAATAACTGAATACATGATATTGAGACACGTCCAAGCTACGGGCAAAGGCAAGGGATTCTTCAAAAAGTTCCTCCGTTTCACCCCGTGTTCCGACGATGACATCCACACCTATGAAAGCATGGGGCATTGCCTGCCGGATATGCGCAATGCGCTCCGCGAAAAAACGCGTATCGTAACGACGGCGCATCAAACGCAAGACTGCATCGCTACCGCACTGCAAAGGGATATGGAAATGCGGCATGAACGCCCTGGAACGAGCGCAATAATCAATGATTTCATGTGTAAGCAAGTTGGGCTCAATAGAAGAAATGCGATAGCGATGGATGCCATCCACTTCGTCCAAGGCGCGTATGAGATCATAGAAAGTCTCTCCCGTAGAACGCCCGAAATCACCTATGTTGACACCGGTAATGACGATTTCCTTCCCTCCCTTTTCAGCCACTTCACGCGCTTGCCTTACAAGACTGCTGATGGAAGCATTACGACTGAAACCACGGGCGTAGGGTATGGTGCAATAACTGCAAAAATAGTTGCAGCCATCCTGTACCTTGAGAAAATAGCGGGTGCGTTCGCCACATGAACAAGAAGGAACAAAGGAACGTATCTCATTCAAGGGAACTGCTATGGCTTCATGAAGAGACGCATCTTCCTGACCCTGGATTTCAAGATGTGCAAGCCATTTTTCCTTGATATGGTCCACAACCTTGCCTTTGTACTCCATACCCAACACAAGGTCAACACCCTGCATCTCGGCAATCGCGCTGGAAGAGAGTTGCGCATAGCATCCCGTCACGACTACAAAAGCACCCGGATGTTCGCGGACCATCTTGTGTATGGCCTGGCGGCACTTATGATCCGAGGTTTCCGTGACGGAACAGGTATTGACAATGCAGATGTCCGCACACTCCCCATCCTGCGCCCTCGCAACGCCTTCACGCATCAACTGGTCACCGATTGTTGCCAACTCAGCAAAATTGAGTTTGCAGCCAAGAGCCAAATATGCCGCTTTCTTTCCTCTCAATGTAATCTTCTCTTCCTTCATTGTCAGATTATGGCGCACCGAACATTTCGATTACGAACTACACAAACATTACATCAGAATCCGAATAATCGGTGATCAACACAAGACTGGCGAAAGAACCGTTTCCTAAATTCCCCACCTCGATCCTTCCCCCTGAATGGCATTGCCACTCAAGAAAAACAGACCACCTATGACAAACAACCCAATCTTGCTGTTCATCACGTTTATTCCGCATTGATGCCTTATTCCTATCCATATCTAAAACTTTGCAAAATTAACAAATTATTTTTTTCGGTGGCAATTTTACCTTGATAAAATAAAGGTGCAGACGATACTTTCAAGACTTTTCACTTCAAGTCTGCCCTTCACCAATCCTCTTTCCATTTTCAGCGGTTGTTTGTCTCCAATGATGAAAAAACAAGCCATACGATTTGTCTATACGATTTTGTGGTTTCTCCAGTTGTATTCGAAAGAAAGACGTTTGTTTTGGTTGAATCTCATCCCAACTTTTTGTTTGGGGCAATTCTTGTCAATGTCTGTTCTTGTTTCTGTTTTTGCATTGTTTACTTTGCAAAATCGGAAATCATGAAATGGCGAGTTTGCATTTATACCGCTATTTATCAGTATTTTGAAGAAATTTGCAAAAAAACAATAAAAAAAAGATGATTTTTTTTGATGCGATATAAAAAAAGTCCGTACCTTTGCAGTGGTTTAATAAACAATTGATTGTTTTACAATTTAAAAGTAGAAAAATGAAAAAGTTAGTTTTGATGTTTGTAGCTGTTGCAGCTCTCTCTTTCGCTTCTTGTGGAAACAAACCAGCTGAGGCTCCCGCTGAGGCAGAAGCTCCTGTTGAGGAAGTTGCTGAACCTGCTGAGGAAGACACTACTTGCTGTGCTGACACTGCTGCTGCTGACACAGCTGCTGCCGAAGCTGCTCCTGAAGCTTAATTCACACTGGCTTACAGAGATTGAAACCTGCAGGTCCAAGACCTACAGGTTTTTTGTTTCTTATAATCGCAAAATAAAACTGATAGTGGTTGCCCATTACCAGTTTTATTTTTTACCGATTTTGTTTTTTAACCCTTTTTACAATTCCCAAGCCAATGCGCTGGCGCCAAGAACAGCGGCTTCGGCATTCTTCAAACTGGAAACAAGCAGTTTGGCCTTGCCCTTGTATATGCTGAGAATGTTCTCTTCGTAACCTTTCTTGATGGGATCCATGATGAGCGCGCCGGCTTTTGTAAGTCCACCGAAGAAGACGAATGCTTCCGGACTGCAGAACAAGGCGAAATCCGCACAAGTCTGACCCAAAAGGTAACCGGTGAAATCGAAAATTTCCTTAGCCAAAGCATCACCCTTGCCGGCCGCAATGGCTACGTCAAGCGACGTGATGTTCTCAGGCTTGAGTTCGCGGAGCAAACTTGGACGGTCGGATTTCAGCATTTCGCGAGCG
>DCGD01000036.1:8016-10871 GCA_002315195.1 Prevotellaceae bacterium UBA1787
AACCTTTCTTGCCGCAACCGCAAAGACGAGCCGTTTCCGAACGATCCACTATGACATGGCCCAACTCACCGGCGAAGCCATCACAGCCATAGACCAACTGACCATTGACCACAACACCACTTCCCACTCCGGTACCAAGCGTAATCATAATGAAATTCTTCATGCCGCGTGCAACACCATAGGTCATCTCACCGATAGCAGCTGCATTGGCGTCGTTTGTCAAAGCAGCGGGAATGCCAAGTTTGTCACTGAACATCTTTGCCAATGGTACGACGCCTTCCCACGAAAGATTTGCCGCATATTCCACGGAGCCTGAATAATAGTTGCCATTTGGCGCGCCAATACCCATGCCTTTTATCAATTCAATGCCGCCAACGCTGTCGATGATGGGCTGAAGCGCTTCAACACCGGCCTTCACATAATCATCCGGATTAGGATAAGCCTGGGTCTTGATGGCTGTCGTCGCCTTAATCTCACCGCGCGTATCTACAATGCCGAAAACGGAGTTCGTTCCTCCTAAGTCTAAACCTATGACATAAGGTTTTTCCAAATTATCTACCATTTTATCTATTTTATTAAAGTGAATATATCGTTTGAACCACAAAGTTATAGGAATTTTCTGAAAATACCACAATATCGTATTTTTTATTTGATAAAATTGACATTTTTTTTCACAATGTCACGAAAAAATGCGAATTTTGCGCACGATGTTTGGAATTGAACCTGTAAGTACTTTGCAACTTGTTGTCAAAGGCATTTTCGTAGGGGTTGTCGCATCCGCGCCTACGGGGCCTGTCGGTGTATTGTGCATACAACGCACGCTACGCAAGGGCAAGCCTTATGGTTTGGCAACGGGACTCGGCGCCGCTTTCAGCGACTTGATTTATGCTTTGATCACGGGTTTCGGTATGTCTTTCGTCATGGACTTCATCAGCAACGCCGCCAACATGTTCAAGATGCAACTCATTGGAAGCGCCATGCTCTTTGCTTTTGGACTGTATATGTTCCGAAGCGAGCCCAAGGCCAATTTTGCGCCGGTCTCCAAAGAAAAAGGCACTCTGTGCCACAACTTTCTGACCGCGTTTCTCGTCACACTATCCAATCCTCTCATCGTTTTCCTGTTCATCGCTTTGTTCGCCCGTTTTGCATTTGTAGTGCCCAACCACCCCTTTGCGCAGGTAATGGGCTATCTGTCCATGTTTGGCGGCGCCATGCTATGGTGGTTTTGCCTGTCAACCTTGGTGGATAAGATACGGACACGATTCAGCGTCCGCTATATCAAAATCGTGAACCTGACCATAGGCGGCCTTATCATCTTGGCCTCGCTGTTCGGCTTTGTCTTCACCATTCTTGGTTTGCGATCCGTGTAATCCGTCCTTTTAATTTGACAATGTATGTTTGTTGCACAGAAACTGAGAGAGAAAAACATGGCGGAGTATCTGCTCTACCTGTGGCAGATTGAAGACCTGATACGCGCCTGCGGCGTGGATTTTGACAAATTGAATGAATGTCTATTGGCGAAATATCAAAACCTTACCGATGAACAACGCAACGCGCTCAAACTTTGGTATGAAGAGTTGATAGAAATGATGCACCGGGAGAACATAGTTGAAAGAGGCCATCTGCAAATCAGCAAAAACGTACTGCTCACACTGACGGAACTCCACGACAATCTCATCAATTCGGGAAAGTTTTCCAAATATCAAACCGCATACCACAATGCCCTGCCGTGCATCGTCGCCTTGCGTGCGAAGAACAACAATACGGAAGAGTCGGAATTGGAAACTTGTTTCAATTTCCTGTATGGCGTGATGCTACTGAGGCTTCAGAAAAAAAACATCAGTGAAGAAACGGTGGAAGCACTGAAAAACATCAGTTATTTTCTTGGCTTTCTTTCTGATTATTACAATAAAGACAAAGAAAACCCTTTAGATTTTTAGGACAATGAACATATTAGTAACGGGATGTAATGGACAATTAGGCAAAGAGGTGCAGAATCTGTCGGAAATGCACCCCGAACATCGTTATGTATTTACCGACGTCGCGGAACTCGACATCACGAATGCTGACGCAGTCCGCGCTGCCGTGGAAAGAGACTGCATCGACTGCATCATCAATTGCGCGGCCTACACCGCGGTGGACAAGGCTGAAAGCAACGAAGAGAAGGCGTTGCTGCTCAACGCAACCGCCCCCGGCTATTTGGCCGAAGCGATTGAACGCAAGGGGGGAGTCATGATTCACGTTTCCACGGATTACGTGTTTGATGGTACCGGATGCATACCCTACCGCGAGGACATGGCGACCAACCCAAAATCCGCATACGGACGCACAAAACTGGCCGGTGAACAGGCGGTAGCGAAAGCTTGCAAACAAGGTGTCATCCTGCGCACGGCCTGGCTATACTCTCCATACGGAGGCAATTTCGTCAAGACCATGCTGCGCTTGGGTCGCGAGAAAAAAGAATTGAATGTTGTGTTTGACCAAGTGGGCACACCCACATACGCCCGGGATTTGGCAGGAGCCATCTTTTCCATTCTCTCACAGAAAATACAGCCGGGCATTTACCATTACACCAACGAGGGGGTGACATCATGGTATGACTTCACCAAAACCATACACCAAATGGCTGGAATAACCACTTGCCACGTCGGTCCGATTCGTTCGGAATGCTATCCCGTGCCGGCGGAGCGCCCCCATTTTTCGGTTCTCGACAAAACAAAGATTAAGGACACCTACCACATCGAAATTCCTTATTGGACGGATAGTTTGAAAGATTGCATCAACTTTTTGGAAAAGAATTAGTACTACGCATGGAAGAAATAGAAAGAAGACGTACATTTGCCATCATATCCCAC
>DCGD01000017.1:0-1867 GCA_002315195.1 Prevotellaceae bacterium UBA1787
GGGAGCCACAAGTATTTCCAGCTGAGGCAGTATGAATTGTATGTCCGCCGCTATTTCCGCGCGCGCGGGGAGTTCCGCGGCTGGTTCGGCCAGGCGCACGCCAATTTCGGCAAGTACGGCATAGGGTTCAGCGCCACAAAGGGCTGGCAGGGCGAGTTCGCTGGTGCCGGTGTGGGTGTTGGTTACGTCCTGCCGCTGTCAAGGGACGAACACTGGCGACTGGAGTTCTCCGTGGAGGGCGGTTTCTTCGTCTCCAAGTTCGACCCCTACGTCTATGGCTGTCCCATCGACCCGACCGACGGCGACGACCAGACCCTCTACTACTACAACTGGCACGGCAGTTCGTCGGCGTTCAAGGAGCGGCAGAACCGTTACCTGTGGTTCGGGCCTACGCGCATGAGCGTCACCATAGGCTACGACCTGCTCTACCGCAAAAGGCATGCGCAAGGCGTGCGGAAAGGAGAAAGACGATGAGATGGTTCCTGAACATATTACGCGCAGCCGTCCTGCCGCTGCTGGCGTGGGCGTGCGAACCGATACCGCCGCTGCACCTCCACGAGGAACCTACGGTGGTCACGGAACTCGGCCTTGACGTGGTGTGGAGCTATTCCCCCGACACGCTCGGCACGTCGGAAGATTCCTTGTACCATGGATGGGGAAATGTGGACACGACGTTCTTCGGGAATGACTATGCGTATGCGCCGTTGGACAACAGCTTTGAGGTGAGAAGGTTCTTTTTGGGACAGCAGCAAGACGCCTCCCACACCCAGGTTAACAGCAATTTCCTTGACAACACCAACCAGCTGGTGGCTTCCTACCAGTTCGGCTATTACGACATCCTGGCATGGAACTACATCAAGGGAGAGGACGGCATGCAGAGTGTCGTCATCGACGAAAGCAGCTCGCTGGACGATGTGAGAGCCTACACCAACCGCACAAAGTTCACGCGGAGACACCGGCAGGCGGGGTCCAGCAGCGCCTCGCTCGCCTCGAAGGAAACGTATTACCAACCAGAGGAATTGTTCTGCTGCATGATGAGGAACGTATGGATTTCCAGCGACTACAACGACTACGACGACTACGACCCGGAGAAAAGGGTGTATTACATGCACCTCAGCGACACGCTGCAGCCTGTGGTTTACATCTACCTCCCCCGGGTGATCCTGCGCCACAACAAAGGGCGGGTGACGGGCACCAGCGGCAACGCCTGCCTGACGGGCATGGCGCACAGCACGTCGCTGTGCAGGGCCACCTCAGGTTCGGACGACGTCAGCGTGTATTTCAACACCATGTTCAAAAACCGGATGAAATACCAGGAGGAGGATGTGGACATCATCGGGGGCAGACTGACCACCTTCGGCATCTGCAACGCCAACCCGTACAAGATGACGTCCCGGACGCAGGCAGAGGCGGCAGACCCCTATCCACACATGCTGGAAATCAACTTGAAATTCTCGAACGGCACGGACAGCACCGTGGTCTTTGACGTCACACGCCAAATCCAAGAACACTTCCGTGGAGGCGCAATCACCGTGGAACTCGATGTGGACACCGTGCCCATACCGAAAAGACCAGGAGGAGAAGGAGGAGGAGGCAGCGGCAGCGGTGGTGGCGGTTTCGGTGCCGCAGTCCAGGACTATGAACACCAGACGTACGAGTATGAAATATAAACGAATATACATGGGACGTAATCAACTGAAATAACATCAAACTATTAAATTCTTTAATCATGAAAAAACTTATTTTTTTGTTAGTCGCAGCTCTTGCATTCGCAAGTTGCTCACAGGAAGAGAATCTTGGCACTGCTTTGGAAACTCAAGGAGGCCCTATCAGCTTCAACCTAAAAATGGGTAATGCTGTACGTAGT
>DCGD01000017.1:1892-11525 GCA_002315195.1 Prevotellaceae bacterium UBA1787
CCGGGAAAGATGCTGCAGATTTGCTTGATAACAATTTTGTAGTGTATGGAGGGTATTACAAAAATTCTGATTTTACTACAGTATTCAACCATTACAATGTGAATTACTCTGATTCAAAATGGGTATATGAAGGCAAGGATTTCCATTCTTTAAGCGGTACGTCTGGTAGTACACAACCGTTGAATTATTGGTTCACGGACGCTTCTAGGTATGAGTTCGTGGCATTCTCAACGGGTGGTGGATCTGCTGAACCTACAGCAATTCAATGGGACAATTTGAATTCAGGAACGGTAACGACATTTACGGGTTCTTTCGCAGATCTCCAAAAGTGCTATGTAAGCAATTTAAAAACAGTAGAAAGTGGAAGTTACACAGATGCTGATGTTACTCTGACATTCAAACACATGCTCCCTGTAGTTGGTATTGAGTTGATAAACGGAAGTAGTAACGTCACCATGAAAAACGTAAAGTTTTATGATGGATCTGATTATGGCGATACACCGTATTTAACAGGTACATTCTCAGGCACTCATAATGGAAATAATACAATTAACATATCTTTTAACAGTGGAGTACCTTCTTGTGCGTATGATGGTCTTGATACGGAGAATAATTTAAGCTTAGGTGGATTTACTTATGCCGATACACAAAATAGTGCTCTCAGTTCTACGGGTTCCTCAAGTAACTATGTGCCAGTTATGCCTGTGGCAAGTACTAGTACGATGACGCCTGTTTTGAAATTCAAATGCGATATTGTTTACAATGGTAACACATATACAAGAGAATTTACTGTAACCATTCCAGTTAATGATGCAAAATGGCAAAGTGGATATAAATACACATATAAAATAACGGTTGATAATCCTATTTCAGCAGATACACAGAAGCCAATAAACTTCACAGCGGAAGTTGAGCCATACGAAGTATCAGAAAATACTGAAACTCCATTTATGCAAGGTGAATAAGCATGTTATTTTTATACACAATTCATAGATTTGTAGACAAACTAACATAGAAAAATCAGATGATTACGCCACAAGCCGGGGGAGGTGAAAGCCTTCCCCGGCAAAGTGTATTTGTATAGGCCAAGGCTAAAAGGATTTTTTTGGTCAAGTTTTTTTCTCCATTCCATAAGAAAAACCTCCAGCTCCACAGAACAAATCAAGAATTCTAAAACTATCAATTTTTTCGATTATTGGCATTTGATACCCGAGTGGTCCATGGGAATATCCTCAACTCGTCTAACATCAATAGCGTTATAATTATCACAACAAGGATATTCTTTTGGTGAGTAGAGTTTTGTCAATGCTAAATTCTGATTCCTTCTGTCAATATCCAAATTGGTCAACCACATGGCATTACCCAAGCTTCTCCATTTTTGTCCTGTTTCATCAATTCAAAAACGTGTCTATCTTGGGGCCGAATCTTTAGGAACTCTAAATTTCATATCTCCAAATCTGTAGCCTGTCCATGCTTCATTGTTTTGGATTAGAGGGAATATCACTTTATATGTAAGCACATTTTGATTTCCCACAAGCAAATATTTCTTTTGAAAAAAAAAACAAAAGAGAAACCAATTCCTTAAACAAAGAAAATGGAGGATTGGTCACGATAACATCTGCTTGTTTTAAATAAATAAGACATTCTTTCGACCTAAATTCCCATTTCCTTTGATTTTTTTGATTGGTCGTTTTTGTTTCAACCATTTTAAAATAAATTCATCCGTGAATACATCATTTCCATCTGCAATGCTGCAAATATCCATTACATACCCATGCCCATCTTCCAAAACATCGTTGTCAGTGTCAAACAAATTCTACTGAATTGCAATTACATTTGAACCTTGACAAGATGTACAAATCAACCTTGACAATCCCAAAACATTAAAGTTATTAAGGAAAAATTTGCAAAAATTGGTTTCGAAAGGATTGTCACAGTTGCACAATACGACCTTGCCTTTAAAATGATGCGAATAATGAGAAGGTACTTCTACAATACTTTCAAATGTTGTGTAGGACTCATCATCTTTCATGTCTTTTGCCGCTTGCAGATTTACGTTATTGTTTGCCATACAATCTAAGATTTTTTTGAATATGGCAATTCGGATTCGCCAATTTATTTTCTGTAAAGCACTTGATGTAGTGAAAATTTCGCCAAGGTTGTCGCAGACGTTGTCAATTCACTATTTTGAGCCAATAAATAATTTTATGGATACAGATAATCAATAGGTTATAATCATGAAGCAGATTATGAAGAAAAACCTCCCCTCCCATACATTTGGATAGTAGGAGCAGGAGGTTTGTCGGATGTTCTTTGGTATCAGAATGAATATTTCACTCCGACACCTACGACATTCGGGAGCATCTCGTATGCACGCACCTTATATGCGTTGTTGGACAAGGAAGTGCGGTCTTCCGCATGCTTGTGCATCGTGGTCCTGTCGAACACATACAGATAGAAACTATCGAAATGCTTACCGATGGACATTTCCGCCAAGGCGCAATCGCCCAAAGATTGACGGACACGTTCCACCTTGCTGTGGTAAGTCAGTTTGGCGGATCCCTGCCAGCCGTCCTTGAGTCGGAACTGTCCATAAAGTGCCAAATTATAATAGGTATAGTGGTTGCGTTCGTCACCGATGCGCTGCTCGTTGTGATAGTAATTGCCCGTAAGCGACAACGTAAAGGCCTTGTAGGCGTACAGGGCCATGAGGTTCGCATTGTATATGTGGTTCCTACCATCGTTCTCGTACGTTACGCAATCAAGTTTCCAGTCCTGGGTGATGGGATATTGCGTGTTGATGGTATGTATGATGTTGCCGATGTTGTTGTAGCTGCCGCTTACGTCGAACATCAGCTTGTGTTCTCCCCATTTGTAGTCCGTGACATAATCCAATCGTATTTCATGCAAAAGTACGGGCACGAGATTGGGGTTGCCCTGGTTGAATTGCAGCGACTCCTCGTTGAAATACGGCATTGGGAACAACTGCGTGTCGGAGGGTCGATTCAATCTTCTGTCAAGGATGAGTCTGAGATTTTTGTGTGGGGTGAAATGATATTCAGTCATAAACTTGCCTGTGAAATCATTGCTGATGACTGAATAATCCTCGGACAACCTGGTTATGTCATACTTGAAATGCTGGAAATCGGCATTGACCTTTGCGCGGAATTTCCCCGACGTCAGGTCCAGCCTCAGGTATGGCTGCACGAAGCGGGTAATGGTGCGGGGCTCCGATTGATAGAGGTAGTCGTATTGGAAAAAATAGCTTGACAATTCCGTATTGCGGAAATTGGCGCCGACATTGCCGCCAATGGTAAGGTTGGACTTGGAAGCAGAGGAAGCGGGCAGCAGCGCCGTCTTGTACTCCAACTTGCCTGACACGTTCCTACCCTTGTTGTCCTTGTCCAATTGCTGTTCGGTGGGATAAAGTTTGTTGACTTCGATCGGACTGTAGATATATTGACCCTCTGCAACGAAAGAGGAACGCTTTGTAATGGAGTGTTTCCAATTCAAAAGGACGTGCAAACTTGTTGACTTGCTGCGGTTGGAGGAGGTCATGGCGCTTTTAAAGTTCGGTGTCAGGTCATTATTGATGTACTGGTAAGTTTCGGATAATTTCAGTTTCAGCACGTCCTTGCCCGTTTGGTACTGCGTATAGACACGCGCCATCTGCGTGCGGTACTTGTAGTCTTTATCCACTCTTGAAATGCCGGCCGGCGTTTCCGCACCGTCAAATTCCACGGTTTGCTCATCGCAACTGTTGTTATAGACCTCTCCGAGCAACACACCCCTGACCAAAAACTTGCCCGAACGGTGACTCAGCAGCGCATAGGGGGCTACGTCAGTGGGATTCGACAAACTGACACCCGTACTGCCCCAAAACTTGTCGGTTTTGCTGCCATGCTGACGCAGGACGATGTCTATGGAACCGCCCACACCATTCTGAAGGTAACTCGACATGGGAGACTCGTCGATTTCAATCTTCTCTATGTCGCCAATGTGCAACTGACCCAAGGTAACATCCTTGGCTTCTTTCAGGCTCAGGCCTTCAACCTTGATGTCGTATGTATTGAATGACTCGATGCCCTGACGCTGGAGTACTTCGGGAAGAAGGTTCAACAATTCCCTGGCGCTTGTGTTGGCAGGCATGTTCAAGGAGTCACAGTAGATGACCTTCTTGTCAAAATCCACCTTTACGGACTGGGCGAAAAGTGTGCCGTTCGTCAAAATCATCAACAACAGACACGGAACAATGAATTTGGTTTTCATACTATCAATGCAATCTTTTATGGTTTGTAGTTTCATTCAAGTGGCGCAGTACATCGACCCCCGCGGTTTTTCCGACAATTCACGCCCGAACTTGCCCGTATGGACATCTTCTTGCATTTCCGCCAAGGCATAAGTATGCCTTCAAACACTTGATTAGGCAAATATACAAACTTTTGTACAAAAACATGGCAGCTTCCACAAAATAATGCCGCGGAAACCTCAAAATCTCCCAAGAACCAACCTTGACCCCCACGCCCACAAAAAATTGAAAGGATTGCAAATCTCCCCCCATTTGTCAGTTCGTTATCCAAAACGATACGTCTGCTTTTCTCAAAATCCTAAGATATTTCAATGGGGCATTCGTTTCATTCGCTCATTTCAAAAGCGATAATTACGAGTTTCCTTAAATAAGTCAATTATTTTTGATTTTGAATTTGTAACGTATTGATGATCAATGCTCTGTTTTTACAAAAAAACGCTTTTTACAGTGTGCTTAAACATTATTTCTTTTTCTTGGCATCTTCTTCAGCGGCTTTTTTGGCGTCGATTTGCTTGAGCAGTTTGTCAATTTCTTGAAACTGATTACCCATGTTCAGGATAAGATAGATATGGTAGAGAGGGTTCGCCCATCTGTCGGAGTCTTCAGGTTTCATTTTTTTATAGGTTTCCATGAAAGGCAGCGCTTTCTTGTAGATGGCAATGGCTTGCGCCTTTTTCTCCTTGAAGTCTTTTTCCGTGAAATTTGAACCGATGGATGCCTCCAGTTCACTGGCTTCATTATAATAGCAGCTTGCTATGTAGTAATATAAATCGGCGTTGTTGGCGTCTTTTTTCAGCAATTGGCTTGAGTACTCACAACATTCCTTGAATTTTTTTTGATTGAAGAGAACGCTGCATTTGGAAAATTTATACATCAGTTTGGTGGTATCAACCTTGATGAGGCTGTCGCACAATTGCAACGCCTTGTCGTATTGCTTCTTTGTGTTGTAGTAGTCGGAAAGTCGTGAGAAGAAGAACATGTCTTCGGGAACGAAATGTATCCCTTTCATCAGTTCGGCAATCATACCTTTGGAATTGCCCAGTGCGGCGTAAGCCATGGATGTGTATTGCAGGCACAAGTCAATGTTTGCAGTGTCGGTCATTGCCAGGCTTTGGTATTTGAAGACACCGTCGTAATCTTTTATGGCATAGCAACTTGCCATTGACCAGAAAGCCGCCCTGGGCAATTTGCTTGCATTGTTGAATTTTTTCTTGTTCGCGAAGATGGGAGATTTGGGCAAGTCAATGTAGAGAGAAAAAAAACGGTCTGCTTCCTTGTAGTTTTTCTTTTTGATGAAGAACAGTCCTCCGCTGTAAAGGTTTGGATATATGCGGCGCAGGGTAGAGGCTATTTTAGACCGACTTTTGTGTTTTACATATCCTTTCTCATCCGGTATGCCTTCCTTGGCATCCTGTTTTATCAAATTCTCAAAGATACCGATGGTGGAACTGAAGAATGTGACGGTGTCGTAAGCTTGCTTGAGGTAAATTTTCGTGTTTTGTGCATCATTGCGTTTTTTTTCAATTTTGGTACCGTAGGCATAAAGGCGCGGATCGTCGTGTAAGGGACAAGTGTCCAGTGAGCATGCGGCGACCAAAGCCAAAGCCTTGTCAAGGTTTTGTCCGGACTTGATGTATTTGTGGAGTTCCTTATATTGTTTCTGTGCGCCGAGATGAACTGAAAGACCGAGCAGTGAAACAAAAAAAGCAAGTCGAACCCATGTTTTCATTTTTGTCTAATGTTGTTTTATCGCGGGCAAAGATACGCATTTTTGTTATGAGGGAATAACTAATGATCATATTATTTGCTAAAGTCCGGTCGTTTCGTGGTGGTGAACATGAAAGTCAAAGGCTTTTGCTTGTTTTTTCAGGCTGATTTGCATTATGGAACAGACATGAAAAAACGTAAAGTCATGCAAGCTTATGCCGGAGAATGGAGAGCAACGCAGGGCAATGCAACTGATGGACGAAGGCGAATCATGTCAAAACTACCAAGGTGAACCAAACCATGCGATGCTTCGCCCTAAACCATTGGATTTTTCGGTGTCGCCATTACTGTTGTCGTGCTTCCTTGAGAATGGAATCGATATAGTTCAGCAAAGCGTTTCGTCCGATGTTTTTGTGTGCCGATACAATGAAATTTGGTGGAAGTTCTTCCCATGTTTCCGTGAGTTTGTCGAGAAACACTTTGACGTTTTTTCCGAAACTGCCCTTTTTGGATTTGTCGGCTTTGGTGAAGACGATGCTGAAAGGAATGTTTTTTTCACCGAGGTAGGCTATGAATTCCAAGTCGTTGTTTTGAGGGGGAATGTTTCCGTCGATGAGCAGGAAAAGGTTGTACAGTTGTTCTCGCCCTTCAATATAGCTGGTAATCATGCGTTTGAAATTTGCCTGCATGACCTTGCTGCGTTGTGCAAAGCCATAACCGGGCAGGTCAACGAGGTGCCATTGCTTGTTGATGAGAAAATGATTGATGAGGATGGTCTTTCCGGGTGATGACGAAGTCATCGCCAGTTTGCTGTTGCCCGTAAGCATGTTGATAAGGCTGCTTTTTCCAACGTTGCTGCGTCCGATGAAGGCAAATTCAGGCAGTTCGCTTGCAGGGCATTGGCTGATTTTAGAACTGCTGCACACAAAAGTTGCAGTCTTGACCATAATGGTTGGTGCATTTTCAGATGAAGCCATGATAATTGAAGGCGAAGGGTTTGCATTAAAAAAAACAGGAAAGTTCTATGATTATTGCAAGTTCAATCTTTTGATTGAAATAGAACTTTCCTGAATGTGGTGTATCAGTGATGTATATATTTGTTAAACAATATATTGGGAGCTGATGGATTCGTTGCTTTCAACGCGACGTATGGTTTCGGCAAAGATATCGGCCACGGAGATTTGCTTGACTTTTGTCGATGGTTTGCTGTAAGGAATGGAATCGGTGAACACCATTTCGACCAAGTCGGAATCTTCAATGCGTTGTGTGGCGGGGTCGGACATTACGCAATGGGAAGCGACGGCGCGAACACTCAAAGCGCCATTTTCTTTCATGATGTTCGCCGCCTTGGTTATGGAACCACCCGTGTCAACCATATCATCGACAATGACCACGTTCTTTCCCTTGACGTCACCAATGATTTGCATGGAAGCCACCTCATTTGCCTTTTCACGACTTTTGTTGCAGAGAACCAAAGGACATTTCAGGTATTTTGCGTAAGTGTTGGCACGCTTGGAACCTCCGACATCCGGAGTAGCGATGCAAAGGTTGGGTAACTGCAGGTTCTTGATGTATGGCAGCAGGATGCTGGATGCATACAAGTGGTCGACGGGAACGTCAAAAAATCCCTGTTCTTGGTCTGCGTGAAGATCCATGGTGATGAGTCGGTCTATGCCGGCGACGCTCAGGAGATCTGCAACCAGCATGGCGCCGATGGAAACACGCGGCTTATCTTTACGGTCTTGACGCGCCCATCCAAAATAAGGAACTACCGCAATAATCTGACGTGCGGAGGCACGCTTTGCAGCGTCAATCATCAAAAGTAATTCCATAAGGTTGTCTGAATTCGGGAATGTGGATTGAACCAAGAATACATCGCGACCGCGGATGGACTCCTCGTATGATACCACGAATTCTCCGTCTGCAAAGTGGGTGATGACAATGTTTCCCATCGGGCAGTTCAAACTTTTGCAGATTTTCTCCGTAAGGTACTTTGACTTGGTTCCCGAAAAGACCATAAAAGAAGATTTATCGCTCATGATGTGATTTAGAATGTATAATATTTTGGTTGTTTATAGTTAAATGACAAATTTCTATGCACCATTATAATTCAAGTGCAAAATTAAGTTAAAAAAATGATTCCGTAAAATGAAAAAGCAAAGGTTTTCCGTTGGATTGTCAAAATACCCGACAATATCGGATGCGCAATGATGTTGTATGTTCAGATTGTCATGTACCCATGTGATGAAAACCGCGGGGAAAAGAAGTGAGCGATTACCAATCCTTGAATTTGCCAATCGTGAATTTTTGGAGGTCATACATTGAACCATTGTAAATGTTGAGGTCGACGGCGCCGTTAATTCCGTACAGTGTACCATGGTCGGTATGCTGCCAAAAACGCCATTTTCCCTTGTATTGCAAGGTGTCAACATAATAGTGGGCAATCCAGTAGGGATATTCGTTGAATGATGAGTCGTTCAGAAAATTTTTCTTGAAATCGTAATTGGTGTAGATGATGGGTTTGGTTTTTGTTTTCTTCTCCACGGTTTTCAGCCAAGTCAAGGCTTCATTCTTGATTTGTAGGGCTGTGAGATTTCCATGTTCCTCAAAATCCAACACGGGCGGCAAGTCGCCCTCCTCAAGGTGTACCTGCTTTAGAAAATAGCGTGCCTGTTCCAAGGCAGGCTTTGAAGGTAAAAAATAGTGGTAAGCACCACGGATGAAATTGTTTTCCTTGGCTTGAAAGAAATTTTCATTGAAGTTTTCATCAAGATAATCCGTTCCTTCCGTCGCTTTGACAAACACGAAACGAATGGGGTATTGGTTGATGGTGGCGTGGCGCAGTTTCGACCAGTCTATGTCGCCTTGATGATGTGACACGTCAATTCCATGGATGGAATACCCTTTCGGGCAGTTCTGCTCGCCGAAGATGCCTTTCCATCGTGAAGAATAAGGGCCGACAAAGAAATGGTAGAAAACAAAGGCATAGATGGTCAGTATGAGCAAACCACCGCTCCATACCAGCCACGATGGCCATTTGAGAATGGAAGACCACCGCTTGCCTTGTTTGGTTTTGCGTGTTGATTTTTTTGTTTGCTTGGCGCAATTTTTATTGGATGGTTTCTTTGCCATAGTGCGCCGGCTCTTCTTTGATTCTTTCATGTGTGGAATAGCAAACCTTCGGTAATTGTCTGTGTGGTATTTACATGTTTTCTTGGGTGATTTCTTTTGCCATCATCCGTCATGATTCATTGACAATCTGCCTGAGAAAATGTTGGTCCCATCATTTTTTCAGATGCAACCTAAAAGGAATGAGAAAATTTCCCATTCCTTTTGCATTGGTAAGTATCTGATTCTTATTCCTTTTCCAATTTGAGCGTTATCGTTGTTTGGTCGCATACTTCGGTAGGACCGAAATACTGGATGGGACCTGGGTAAACGAAGCAGGTGTTCTTTTTCCATTCCTCGCGGTTGGCGGCGAAGGTCTTGAATGGTTTTCCTTCCAGTTCCACGAGCGCTTTCTTGATGACCGGTTTCATGGCGCCGTTGCGCTTTTCCATGTTGAGCATCATGGTAATGGGCACACCTCCCGCAATCCATTGTTCAGCCGGGGCGGT